>JAQYVP010000227.1 GCA_030145485.1 Chromatiales bacterium | reverse complement strand
AGGTAGTTATAGATAGTTCTCGGTGACCGTCGAGCATTAAAATCATATCCGGATAACGCATCCTCCATGCGCTCATGCACTATTTTTGCAACCTCTGGAATGGTTAGATTTCGCTGTCTCTTGCGTATCAAATGCGCATCTTCCAACCAATCCTCATGCAAATCATCCAGCCTCTTTGCACCGATACCTTTTGACTTACCGGCCGCCGCCCGCTGGTCTTTGCGGTCCCATTCTTTCATATCCGTGACTGCTTTCTGTGTTAGCAGGGTTGAAACTCGCTTGTGTCGTTTTTGATCATATTTGGACATCTGCGCCCATGTTCGGAAACTACCGTCGGGATTCATTGGAATATCTGCCTTAATGAAGCGTCTCTTTGCCATCACTTCACCCCGTCCAGGATGCTATGCACATCGGTTGCGTCAAGGTTGGTGTATCGCTTCAGGTTCTCCCAGCTTCGATGCCCCGTAATCATCGCCACCCGTGGAATATCCAGACCAGCACGGAAGAGCGCGACTGTGGCGGCATGGCGCAAGTCATGAAAACGTAAATCTTCAATCCCCAGTTTCTCGCATGTTCGCTTGAAGTTTGCAGAGACGCATTTTCCGTTGTAGGGAAACAGCCGCCCCGTGGGAAACTCTTTCAATCGATCCTTGATAATCGCCATTGCAGCGGGTGGCATGGGAATTGTCATAATGTTCTGGTCTTTGCGCCTCGGATCTTTCCTACGCATGGTGACTGTCCGCGCCTCTGCGTCTACCATCTCAGCAGTCATGCTCATCATTTCACTCTGGCGCATGGCAGACGCAAGGGCGAATTTGATAATGGGCTCCATAGGAAAAGCCGCTCCATGCTCCCTGTAATGCGCGTAGAGACGTTCCAACTCCATCGGGGCGGGTACGCGGTCACGTTCCACACTGCGTGTACTCAATCCACGCTGTGACAGCGTGGCGCGGGCATCCGTGGCAATGGCAGGATTGCAATCGATGCGCTTGACCTGCTTCGCCCATTTCAGCACAACAGAGAGATAGGAGAGTTGCCCGGCAATGGTCGAACCTTGCACCCCGTCCGCTTCCCGCTGGTCAACAAAGTCACGAACATTGACATGATTCAAGTCAGCAATCAGCACACTCCCCATACTTTTCCTGATTTGCTCGATGTAGAAACGCTTTGTACTTTTCGACTGCTTGCCAACAGGAGATTCAAAATAGAGGTCGATCAGTTTGGAGAGTGTCAGCCCTGTTGGTTGGGAATACCCACCGGCGTTTATCTGGTCTACTTGACGGGTTATCTCGATCCCCCATTCAGCTGCGGCTTTGCGGGTACTGAATGTTTTGTTACGATAGACGCCGTTCTTTCTGATTTGCATCCTCCATTTACCAGAGGGAAGCTGTAGTGGTTTAGCCATCTGTGTGCATCCTGTGTGCAGTTATGAGATGGCATTACTATAGCATTTTGCGGCCATCCTGTGTGCATCATGTGCAAACTAGCGGGTATTTGAGGAATAGTGAATCCAATGAAAACAATGACTTACAAGACGGTAAATCCATGACAGATCACATTAATGATCCAGATCCTCAGGAGACCCGGGAGTGGCTCGATGCCCTCGATGGCGTTATCGAGAACGAAGGCAGCGGGCGGGCACACTATCTGCTGGAAAAGCTGATCGACAAAACACGTCGTTCCGGCGCCTACCTGCCATTCAGTGCGAATACCGCCTATATCAATACCATTCCGTCCCATATGCAGGAGCCATTTCCCGGAGAGCGCGCCATGGAACGGCGTGTACGTGCGCTGATTCGCTGGAACGCCATGGCAATGGTGGTACAGGCAAACCGCATCTCGACGGAGCTGGGTGGGCATATCTCCAGCTTTGCCTCCAGCGCCACGCTGTTCGATGTTGGGATGAATCATTTTTTTCATGCCGCCACGGATGATCATGGCGGCGACCTGGTCTTTTTTCAGGGACACTCTGCACCTGGTATTTACTCACGCGCCTACCTGGAAGGGCGTCTGGATGCGCAGCAACTCTATAAATTCCGCCAGGAGGTCGATGGTGGAGGACTCTCCTCCTATCCGCACCCGTGGCTGATGCCGGAGTTCTGGCAATTTCCGACGGTCTCCATGGGGCTTGGCCCGATCATGGCAATCTACCAGGCGCGTTTTATGCGCTACCTGCATGACCGTGAGATCGCCAAAACCGACAACCGCACAGTGTGGGCTTTCCTTGGCGACGGCGAGATGGATGAACCCGAGTCGCTGGGAGCCATCTCCCTGGCCGGACGCGAGAAGCTGGACAACCTGGTATTTGTTGTCAACTGCAACTTGCAAAGACTGGACGGGCCGGTGCGCGGCAATGGCAAGATCATCCAGGAGCTTGAGGCAGTATTTCGCGGTGCTGGCTGGAATGTCATCAAAGTGGTGTGGGGAAGCTACTGGGATCCACTGCTGGCGCGTGACAAGGACGGCTTGCTGCTCAAACGCATGGAGGAGGTCGTCGACGGAGACTACCAGGCCTACAAGCGGCGCGGCGGCGCCTATACGCGTGAACACTTTTTTGGCAAATATCCCGAGCTTCTGGAAATGGTCTCCAATATGTCCGATGAGGATATCTGGAGGCTCAACCGGGGCGGTCACGATCCACTCAAGGTTTATGCGGCTTATGCTGCGGCAATGGAGCACAAGGGGCAGCCGACAGTCATCCTGGCCAAGACCGTCAAGGGATACGGCATGGGAAATGCAGGTGAAGGCCAGAATACAGCGCACTCGCAGAAGAAGATGGGGGAGGAGGCGCTGCGCTCGTTTCGCGATCGTTTCAACATTCCGATCCCCGATGAGGAGATCGCCTCGGCGCCATTCTACAAACCAGCAGATGACAGCAACGAAATCAAATACCTGAAGGAGTGTCGCGCCGCCCTCGGAGGTCCTTTTCCGTTGCGCCGCACTGAAGTCGAGACGCTGGAGATACCTCCGCTGGAGAGTTTCAAGTCACTGCTTGAAGATAGCGGTGAACGCGAAATGTCCACCACCATGGTGTTCGTGCGTTTTCTCAGCATGCTGATCCGCGACAAGAAGATTGGCAAACGTGTGGTGCCGCTGGTGCCGGATGAGGCACGCACCTTTGGCATGGAGGGGATGTTCCGTCAGCTGGGCATCTACTCATCCTCCGGCCAGGTGTACGAGCCGGAAGACTCTGATCAGCTGATGTACTACCGTGAAGACAAGAAGGGGCAGATACTGCAGGAGGGCATCAATGAAGCTGGCGCCATCTCCGAGTGGATCGCCGCGGCGACCGCTTACAGCAATCATGGCGTCAGCATGATTCCCTTCTACATCTACTACTCCATGTTCGGCTTTCAGCGCGTAGGCGACCTCGCCTGGGCTGCCGGTGATATGCAGGCGCGAGGCTTCCTCATGGGAGCCACCGCCGGGCGCACCACCCTGGCCGGTGAAGGCTTGCAGCACCAGGACGGCCACAGCCTGCTGCAGGCGGCCACCATTCCCAACTGCGTCTCCTATGATCCGACCTTCTCCTATGAGTTGGCAGTGATTCTGCATGACGGTATGCAGCGCATGTATGTAGAGAAGGACAACATCTTCTACTACGTCACGGTGATGAACGAAAACTACCAACAGCCTGCTATGCCAAAGGGATCGCAGGAGGGGATTCTCAAGGGAATCTACAAGTTCAAAAAAGGCGGCCGCAGGAAAACTCGTGTGCAGCTGCTGGGCTCTGGAACCATTCTGCGGGAAGTGATAGCCGCAGCTGAATTGCTGGAGAGTGATTTCAATATCTCGGCGGATATCTGGAGTGTTACCAGCTTTAATGAGCTGCGTCGTGACGGCATCGATGTGGAGCGCTGGAACATGCTGCATCCGCAGAAAAAAGCCCGCGTTGCCTATATCAGCAGCCAGCTGGCGGATAGCGGCGGTCCGGTGATTGCTGCGACCGACTACATGCGCGCCTATGCGGATCAGGTCAGACCCTACTTGTCGCAGCACTACGTGGTGCTGGGGACCGATGGTTACGGTCGTTCCGATATGCGTGAGCCGCTGCGACGCTTCTTTGAAGTCAATCGCTACTATGTCGTGATTGCTGCCCTGAAGGCGCTGGCGGACGAGGGAGAGATCGACGTCAGTGTGGTCAGCAAGGCGATCAAGCAATATAAAATCGATCCGGAAAAACCCAATCCGGTCACTGTGTGATACGCAGGGAGAACTCATAGAATGGCAACAGATGTCGTAGTTCCGGATATTGGTGATTTCGCCGATGTCGAGGTGATTGAGGTACTGATCAGTGTCGGTGATCAGGTAGAGGCGGAAGAGTCGATCCTGACGCTCGAGAGTGACAAGGCCACCATGGAGATTCCATCTCCTTTCAGCGGCGCTGTTACAGAGATAAAGGTTGCTGTGGGTGATCGCATCAATGTCGGTGATCTGGTCGCGCAGATGGATGTGGCTGACTCCAGTGAAGCGCAATCTGCTGCGGTAGAGGAGATCAAACCGGAGCCGGCTGCTGCGCCTGCAGCGGCTGAATCCGCGCCCACAGCAATAGCTGCTCCCGCTGCCACCACGCAACGTCTTCCCGGTGAAAAAGAGCACAAGCCCGCTCCCGCTCCGGCAGAGCCGCCGAAACGCATCACCAGCGGCAAGGCGCATGCCAGTCCCGCTGTACGGCGATTTGCTCGCAAGCTTGGTGTGGAGATCACGACTGTCGAAGGCAGCGGTCCCAAGGGGCGTGTGACCAAAGCGGATGTGCAAAACCACGTCAAGCAGGTTGTTGCTGCCCACGATCAGGCTGCAGCGATGACCGGGTCGGCAATCCCGGCAATTCCTGAAATTGATTTTTCGAAATTCGGCAAGACCGAAACTGTTGAGCTGGGACGCATCAAAAAACTCAGCGGCGCGCACCTCAAGCGCGCATGGTTGAATATCCCCCATGTGACCCAGTTTGATGAAGCTGATATCACCGAGATGGAGGCCTTTCGCAAGGAGAACAAGCCTGAAGCAGAGAACATGGGCATCAGGATGACCTTCATGCCGTTTTTGATGCGCGCCTGCGCCAAAGCGCTCAAAGAGATGCCCGAGTTCAACAGCTCATTGACAGCTGATACAGAACACCTGGTGATGAAGAGTTACATCAATATCGGCATTGCTGTAGACACGCCCAATGGCCTGATGGTGCCGGTGATTCGCGACGTGGACAAGAAGGGCATCTATGACCTGGCGGCAGAGCTGATGGAACTCTCCGGGCGTGCGCGCGAGGGCAAGCTCAGCGCCGATGATATGCAGGGCGGCTGTTTCAGCATATCCAGTCTAGGCGGCATCGGTGGTGTGCAGTTCACGCCAATCGTCAATGCGCCGGAAGTTGCCATTCTCGGCGTCTCGCGCGCAGCTATGAAACCGGTGTGGAATGGAGGGGAGTTTGAGCCGCGACTGATCATGCCGTTCTCGCTCTCCTATGATCATCGTGTCATCGACGGCGCCCAGGGTGTGCGTTTTACAAGTTACATCAATAAACTGCTGAGCGATATTCGTCGGCTTCTGTTATAGGATTTATCAGCTCGAAACCGTAGGGTGTCAATAAGTGGAACGCATTGCACCAATCACAACGGGATGCGCTGCGCCTACATGGACGTAGGTGAGGGGCGAAAGCAGGACGCGGAAGCTTTGCTTATACCGCCCTACTCATCGAGCGAGACCAAATCTCAGACTGACGAGGCATGGAAGAGATTATTTTCTCTCGCAAAGGCGCAAAGATCGCCAAGATAAACCTTTGCGGTCTTGGCGTCTTGGCGAGAGTTATTTTTAAAATTTGATTCATTTGTAAAGATATTGGCAACTCAAGATTTCTTGTCCAATTGAATAATACCGAGGACCCCTTATGAGCAACACCATTGAAGTGACACTGCCGGATGTCGGTGATTTTGACCAGGTTGAGATTATCGAAATTCTGGTTGCTGTCGGTGACCAGGTTGAAGCGGAAGATTCACTGCTGACGCTTGAGAGCGACAAGGCAACCATGGAGATTCCTTCACCGCATGGCGGCAAAGTCATCCGGATCGATGTCGCTGTCGGTGACAAAATTTCACAGGGTGACTTGGTGCTGCTACTGGAGCAGGCATCTGATGCGGCACAGCCTGCTGCATCAGCGCAAACAGAAGAAAAGTCTCAACCTGAACCTGAATCTGATGCAGCATTGGCAACGACATCGAAAGCACAACTGCATGCCGAAGTACTGGTCATCGGCGCCGGGCCAGGTGGTTATACGGCAGCATTCCGCGCAGCTGACCTGGGTAAAAAAACAGTGCTGATTGAAAAATATGCAGATCTCGGCGGCGTCTGCCTGAATGTCGGCTGCATCCCTTCCAAGGCGCTGCTGCATACCGCGAATGTCATCAACGAGGCAGCCGAACTCACTGCAATGGGGGTTGATTTCGGCAAGCCGAAAATTGATCTCGACAAGCTGCGCGCCGGTAAAGAGCGGGTCGTCAAAAAACTCACCGGCGGTTTGGCCGGCATGGCCAAACAGCGCAAGGTGATGACACTGCATGGCGTCGCACAGTTTGTGGACGCTAACCATGTTACGTTGACTACCGGGGAAGGCGGCAAAACAATCTCTTTTGACCACTGCATCATTGCGGTCGGTTCCCGCGCCGTACAGATTCCACCGTTTCCCAATGACGACCCGCGCCTGATCGATTCCACCGGGGCATTGGCGCTCGAAGATGTGCCAAAAAATCTGCTGGTTATTGGCGGTGGCATCATCGGCCTCGAAATGGCGACTGTCTACAGCACCCTGGGCGCGAGCATCGATATCGTCGAAATGCAGAACCAGTTGATGCCGGGTGCGGACAAGGATCTGGTGCGTCCGCTGCAGAAACGTCTCACCAAGCAGGTCAACAGCATCATGCTGGAGACCAAAGTTGCAGGCATCAAGGCGCAGAAAAATGGACTCAAAGTCTCCTTTGAAGGCAAACAGGCGCCTGACAAGGAGCGACTCTATGATCGCGTGCTTGTCGCTGTCGGACGTTCACCCAATGGCCACAGCATCAATGCCGAAGCCGCAGGCGTCAATGTGGATGAGCGTGGTTTCATCAGCGTCGACCAGCAGATGCGCACCAACATCGCACACATCTACGCCATCGGTGATGTCGTCGGCAATCCGATGCTGGCGCACAAGGCCACGCACGAAGCCAAGGTTGCCGCCGAAGTGATCGCCGGACTGCCGAGCCTGTTCGACCCCCTGAGCATTCCTTCGGTCGCCTATACTGATCCGGAAGTAGCCTGGATGGGACTCACTGAGATCGAAGCAAAGGAGCAGGGCGTGGAGTACGAAAAGGGTGTCTTTCCATGGTCCGCCAGCGGACGCGCACTGGGTATCGGCCGTGACGAGGGTCTCACCAAACTGCTGTTCGATGCCGACAGTAAACGCATTATCGGCGCAGGCATCGTCGGCCCCAACGCCGGTGAACTCATCGGCGAGGCGATGCTGGCGCTGGAGATGGGCGCCGACATGGAGGATATCGGCCTCACCATTCATCCGCACCCGACCCTGGTCGAAACCATCTGCCTTGCAGCAGAGATGGCGGAAGGAACCATCACGGATTTGATGCCTCCCAGAAAGAGAGGCTGATTTTTACAAAGAATTTAACCACGGAATACACGGACAACACGGAAAAATTCAAAATCATTTGATACATGAACAAAGCCTGTAGGGGGATAAGCGACAGCGCATCCACCAAGTATTGAATGAGTTCGCAAGCTACATACTCACAACAGAATTCACAGGCATACTCTGTTTTTCTTTCCGTGTTGTCCGTGTATTCCGTGGTAAAAAAAAGAAATAAACGCAACAAAAAAAAGAGGAACTATCTGCTGTGCAGCTGCATTTCCGCCAATCCGGATCTGATCGAAATCCGCCGCTGCTGTTTTTGCACGGTCTGTTTGGCTCTTCGGCCAACTGGGGCCGGATTGCACGTCATTTCGAGGCTGACTACCACTGCATCCTTCCCGATCTGCGCAATCATGGACGTTCTCCTCATGATGCTGACATCAGCTACCATGCCCAGGCAGCGGATGTGCAGCAGTTGATGCAGCAGTTGTCGATCGATAATGCAACATTGATTGGCCACAGTATGGGCGGTAAGGTGGCGATGGCTCAGGCGCTGACTCGACCGCACAGTGTCGACGCCCTGGTTATCGTCGATATCGCTCCGATTCACTATGCGCACCGTTTCACTACGATCTTTACTGTTTTGCAGCAACTGGATCTGCTGACGTTGCAGGACCGCGAACATGCGGATTCGCAGCTTGCTCAATCGATAGACGAGGCAGGAATCCGCGCCTATCTGCTGCAGAACCTGGCCCGGAAAAATGGCCATTGGCAGTGGCGCATCAACCTTGATTTCCTGTGTGCAGGGGTCGAGACACTCATGGGATTTCCAGACTATACTGGACATCAGTATGCTGGAAATACGCTGTTTCTTTATGGCGAGAGATCAGACTATGTCGATCAAAACGGACAGCAAGCAACTGCAAGGCTCTTTCCCAATGCTGACTTTATTGAAGTCGAGAATGCAGGCCATTGGGTTTACGCGGAACAGCCCGGGAAATTTATTCAATATGTCGAGGAGTTTCTGGGGAGGTTTTAAGTTTTAGGTTTTAAGTCAACCCACCTAGAATCCTTGAGTGGCCAACATTTTTACAAATGAGTCAAATTTCAAAAATAGCTCTTGCAAAGACGCAAAGCTTCCGCATCCCTGCTCACGCCCCTGACCTACATCCATGTAGGCCAAGCACGCCAAGAATACCCTTTGCGTCTTTGCGAGAGAAAAAGATCACTTCCATGCCTCGTCAGTCTGAGACCTGTTCTCACTTAAGACCTAAAACCTGAAACTGAGTCCACCATGACGTCTATCTGCAACATTCCAACCGAAGCCGATTACACCGGCGTCGACATTGTCTATCTTCAGGCGGAAACGCAGCTTTCAGACTATCTGCAGGCGATGCAGCTGGCAAACGAAAAGGCTGAAAAACGCCTCGGCGATTACATGCTGCTCTCCTGGTATGACCGTGACCGGGATTTCGAATCTCCGCAGCACTCCAGCGAATGCCATGCAGATAGCGCAATTCCTGGCTATGTCGACTATGGCCTCTATCATGGCGCCAAGCTGAAGATTGATATCGAAAAGGGGCGCTTCGTATTTTTCTACCTGCCACTTGATCTCGATGATTGACGATCAGCTTCGGGGCAGTGTGAGTGGGATCATACGCCATCAACCACTTCGTGAAACTTTAGGTTGGGAGAAGGAGGTGCATTTTTTCAGGACGAAATGAATAGATCTCTCTTATACAAAAGCGTAGCATCATAGCCCAATACAGGTTGGAGATTATTTCATGCTTCCAGGGCAAGAGTTACCCCATTACACCTATGACGATTTCAAACTCTGGGAAGGCGCATGGGAGCTGATCGCGGGAATCCCGTATGCGATGACGCCAACTCCTTCGTACAGACACCAGAGAATCAGCCAGATTATTGCAAGGTTACTCGACGAGGGGCTCGATGATTGCGAGTCATGCCATGCTCTGCTGCCGGTTGACTGGATAGTGGCTGAGGACATCATTGTAGAGCCGGATAACATGGTGATTTGTTATCAGCCTAAAGGCAAATTTCTTACCAAGGCGCCTTCGATAATTTTCGAAATCCTGTCGCCTTCAACTGCCACAAAAGACAGAACAACCAAATATTCAATCTATGAGCATGAGGGGGTGAAATATTACTGCATCGTAGATCCTGAAAATAGTGTGGCGAAGGTTTACCGGCTACAAGAGGGTCGTTATATCAAGCAGCTTGACGCTACCGATGAAGTCTTCACGTTTGATGTCGCAAAGTGTCAGTTTAACTTTGACTTTTCCAGAATCTGGGCTGAGTAGCCTCAAATCTACCCGGGCATATTTTCCGGAAGGTTATTCTACCGACAACTCCTTATTTGTTTCTCAGTGTCACCGACGGTAGCTCGCCAAACATATCCCGGTAATCACTGGCGAAGCGACCCATTTCCCAGAAGCCCAACCACATGGCGATATCGGTAACATGAACGCCAGCCTGCGCTGCATTCAACCTTTGGTGCGCATATTGCACCCTACAGATTCAAGTAATGCAGCGGGTTATTGAGAAGTTACGTATTTGGGGGTAATTACTTTGAAAAAATGGCAGTTTTTGCATAGTCAGAAGATACAGAAATGTTTATTATCGAATCAACACAAAAGCGTGGGTTTGGAAGAAAATGAGAGCAATCTGTCGAATACTCACCCTGCCTGGACAGGGCACGATGATCTCCGCGATTTTCCAACCTGTTGAAGGCCTCTCTCTGGAGTTGGCGGCAGTCGATGCGTTAGGTGATGGCAAACTCGATTTCAAACGTGTATTCGATACACACGATCTTGCCTATGCCGCTGCTCTGAAATTCGTCAATCTATTCAAATCTGTCGGCGATGGAGAGTATCGATTTGGTTACTATCGTGTCGATCCAACAGGCCAGGGAACCCCGTCATCCCAGTCTGCGACACGTGGCTATTCGATTCACCTCGATCAGGATTTCAGTGATATCGGCGTGTTTGCAAAGTATAACCGGGCTCTTGAGCGAAAAGGCTCGATCAAACAGTCAGGCGCAGTTGGAGTCGTGTGGAATAAGCCCTTTGGTTACGATGAAGATCGACTTGCTGTCGGTTTTGGCTGGTCTGATCTAACCGCATCCAATAGCAAAAATGAGTACGTTGCCGAAGCCTACTACCGCCTGCAGTTAACGCCTTTCATCGATGTGACTCCGGCAATGATGCTGGTGCTCAACTCATCCAACAGACCGGATGATGGTGTCGAGGCTGTATTTACCTTGAGAGCAAGAGGGAGGTTTTAATAGAGAAATTGCATGCTGCTTTTAATTGTGCCATCTATACTAAAAACACAATACAGAGTGACCACCTGAACCACTTCCATACATTGGAGAGAAAGAGATGAAATTTATCACCCGTTTTATATGTTTTTACCTGGCCATGTTTTCGCCGCTGGCAATGGCGCTCTATTTTGAATACGATCCCGATGATCCGGGTGAATTGGCACCGATGCGTGAAGGGGAGAAGGCGGTTATTCCACTCGATACCAAGGATCCAGCATACAACCTGTGGCAAAAACCGCGTGAAGGGCTGATGGATGGCCGCGAAGCCGGGCCGATCAATATCCAGCGTTTCCCCGGGGGACCGGGCTGGTCGGGTATTCCGACCTTCTTCCAGCTGCCGATCGCACTGACTCCGGATGATTTGAGAGCCGGCGATGTCGATGTGGCCATTTTCGGCGCCTATACCGATATGGGCGGAGGCACCCGTGGTGCAGCATGGGGGCCAAGGGCTTTTCGCGCATCACCCAGTACAGTGGGATGGGGCGCCTTCTCCATGGACCACATGCTGACACTGGTCAATCCATTCGAAGAGATGACCATCGTCGACTATGGTGATGCACCTATAGATATGTTGAGTACCGAGCGTAGCATGCCCGCGATTCGTGAATTTGTCCGCCAGGTGGCTGAAGTCAAAAGAAAGGATGGCTCACGTGTGATTCCTTTCATCATCGGCGGCGACCATTCGCTGATGTATTCCGATGTGGCCGGACTGGCCGATGTTTATGGCAAGGGCAATGTCGGGGTGGTTCATTTTGATGCGCACTACGATGCCACCAAGGGGATGTTTGGACACATGATCAGCCATGGCCAGCCAGTCTACCGTTTGATCGAAGAGGGCCATGTTCCGGGCAAGAATTTCATCCAGGTTGGTTTGCGCGGCTACTATCCGAATGAGGAGTCCTTCGTGTGGATGCGTGAACAGGGATTTCGTTATCACACCATGGCAGAGGTCGAAAAACGCGGCTGGCCAGCGGTGATGGAAGATATCATCAGCGAAGCGAAAGATGGGCCGGAATATATGTACATTTCATTTGATATCGACGTCATGGACCCGGCCTATACGCCTGGCACAGGCACGCCGGAACCCAATGGCCTGACCCCGCGCGAAACCTTTCCACTGATACGCCGGCTGTGTGCGGAAAGCAATGTTGTCGGATTTGAACTGGTCGAACTGCTGCCCTATCGTGTGCCGGGTTATGAAACCGTACTCAATTCCGAGCGTATTGTCAGGGAGTGCCTGGTGGGTATTGCCATGCGCAAGAAAGGCATATCAGCAGAGAAAGCCTATCTTGCTCCTCTGACTGTAGACGACGATCGCAAATAACGGCATCACCGTCAGTGTCAATATCAGTAATGATAAGGGGAAAGATTGTTTGAAAATTTCATGCTGCTCAAAAATTCACGCGGTGTCCTGACTCAGAGCCCCCACAATATTTCTCTCAAACGCTTTATTCGAAACAGCGGACATCCCGATGGAATTTTCGATTCAAATCACTGACCAGCGCAAACTGAAAGTCTATGAAGAACTCAGGCAGGGTTCAGATCCGCGCAAGGCTTTTTTCCTGCTGGTTGCTGTTTCTACGCTGATTGCGGCGTTCGGGCTCGCGATGAACAACACTGCGGTGGTCATCGGCGCCATGCTGGTCGCGCCGCTGATGACGCCGATCCTGGGGTTGGCATTGGGACTGCTGCGTGGAAGTCCGCACCTCATCGGCCTTGCTGCGCGTTCCGAGGCGCTTGGCGTTGTGGTTTCGATCGGCATGGGCTTCATCCTGGGTATGACCTTGCCATCCTATTTTGATATAACGCCGGAGATGCTGAGCCGTACAGAGCCTGGCGTGGCTGATCTGCTTGTCGCAGTCCTTGCCGGCATTGCGGGGGCCTATGCCCTGATCGATGAAAAACTGAGCCCCGCACTACCCGGTGTCGCCATATCCACCGCAATAGTACCGCCACTTGCCAATTGCGGTATGTGCCTTGCGCTCGGCGCATACGAAGGCGCTGCAGGATCCTTTCTGCTGTTTTTTACGAACTTCCTCTCGATATTGTTGGTCTCGGGGCTTGTCTTTCACGTTGCGGGCATGTCGCAGGCATTCCGCTTGAAGGAGGGCAGAAAGATCGTCAGGCGTTTTGGTGTCGCGCTGCTGGGATTCGTTATCGTCACCTCACTGCTGAGTTTTGAGCTCATCAAACTATACGCAGATCGACAGCTGCAAAAACAGATCGCAATCATGCTTCAAAAGGAGTTCTCCTCGCTGCGCATCACCAATTTAGACAAGCTTGTTATCGAGAGTAAAGATGACGGCATATTGGTGCGGGCAGATGTCAACGCTGCGGATGTCGTTGCGCCAAGAACCATTAGTGCCATAGAGCAACGACTGGCGGAGAGCACCGGCCAGCCAACCAGGTTGTTCATCCGTACAACGGTGACCCATGATGTTTCAGCGTCGGGATCAATCAGCCAATTCGTTGAGCAGACACTGGATGGTATTTCAACCACTGAAACGCGCGATCAGAGACTGGCAACGCTGCAGACAGCTGAACAGATTCTGCGCGAATACCTGGGAGATAGACGTGGCATCCGTCTGGAGAGTTTGAATCTCATTCCTTTTGGCTCGCAGATGGTGCTCATCGCTCAAATCTCCGGCGTGAGGCAGCTTGCCAGTGAGGAAATTAAAGAACTCGAAGTGTTGATTCAGGATCAGGTAGTAGAGGGTGAGAAGACCCAATTGCTGGTGCAGCAGGAGACATCGGAGTTGAGTGACAGTCTCGGGAGTCTGCGCACCGAGTTCACCTTGCCTCAATCCCTGCATACACCTGTGGAAGTGACGGATTTAATAAAGAGTATCGCGGTATTTGCACGGGATTGGCTGGATGGCAGAGATTATTGGCTGCATGGTTGGTCAATCACGATGCTTGATGATGTCTATCATTTGTTGCTCGAAGTGCGCGGAGTGGTGCTGTTCGGCAGCGAAGAACGGAATGCTCTCAAGGGAGAGTTGGCAAGTGCATTTGACGTACCGGTGGAAGTGTACGTCCGCTCCCAGCTTGACACTGTGATCGGACCCGGGGGAAATATCTCATTTCCGGATTTACTGGATGATTTCCGGCGGCGCAATCGAGCTGCGTATGGAGACGAGATCAAGCGCTCCATCATCGAGTCGCGATAATCCCGGGAACCGGTTTACATATCAGCAATTCTAATTGTAGAGAGATACTCACCACGAAGGACATGAAGAGTAATTTCTCAATAACACCGTGTGAATGCCGTCATTGCGAGGGAGCCTAAGCGAGCGCGGCAATCTCGTTGCTACAGCGAGATCGATACATTTCATTCACGATGAAAGTATCGTAGGACGGATAAGGCGCTTTCACCGATTTTTGATTCAATACGGATCTTCCAGCGCCGTCATCCGGCTTTGTGTTGCCGGATTTCGCTTACGCTCATCCGGCCTACGGGTTTTCCTACACGGGGTTACTGAAATATCACAAGGCATTTCTGTAACGAGTTGATTCTTCGTGGCCTTCGTGTTCTTCGTGGTAAAAGTCTTTTAAGATATCGACACTGTATTGGTACATTGGGTATTGCTACTGTAAAGCCAATTTACCACTGTTCGTCCCTTTGATTAAGGTATAATTCTGCACTTTATTGCTCTCTTCCAAAGGATTTTTTACCATGTCTGACTCCGGCATCAGCAAAGTCGTACTGGCCTATTCAGGCGGACTCGATACCTCTGTTATTCTCAAATGGCTGGAGGACACATATGGCTGCGAAGTGGTGACCTTTACCGCTGATATTGGCCAGGGAGAGGAGGTTGAACCGGCGCGTGTCAAGGCCGAGGCGATGGGCATCAAGGAGATCTACATCGAAGACCTGCGCGAAGAGTTTGCGCGTGATTACGTCTTTCCGATGTTTCGCGCCAATGCCATCTACGAAGGTGAATACCTGCTCGGTACATCCATTGCCCGCCCGCTGATTGCCAAACGTCTGGTCGAGATTGCCAGGGAGACAGGCGCCGACGCCATCTCGCATGGCGCTACCGGCAAGGGCAACGACCAGGTGCGTTTTGAACTGGGTGCCTATGCATTGATGCCGGATGTGAAGATCATCGCTCCCTGGCGCGAATGGGATCTGCTGTCACGCAAGAAGCTGATGGATTATGCCGAGCAGCACGGCATCGATGTCGATTTCGCCAGGGCGGGGAAAAAATCCCCCTATTCGATGGATGCGAACCTGCTGCATATCTCCTATGAAGGCGACATTCTCGAAGACCCCTGGGCTGAGCCTGAAGAGGAGATGTGGCGCTGGAGCGTCTCTCCCGAGGCAGCGCCTGACGAGCCAACCTATCTGGTTCTCAGTTATGAGAAAGGTGACATCGTCGTCATCGACGGCAATACGATGTCAGCCTCCGAGGTGATGGAGTATTTGAACAAGGTCGGCGGCGACAACGGTATCGGTCGTGATGACATCGTCGAAAACCGCTATGTCGGCATGAAGTCCCGCGGCTGTTATGAAACACCGGCTGGAACCATCATGCTGAAGGCGCATCGCGCCATGGAGTCGCTTACCCTGGATCGCAATGCCGCGCATCAAAAGGATGAGCTGATGCCGCGCTATGCCGAGATGATTTACAATGGATACTGGTGGAGTCCCGAACGCGAAATGCTGCAGGCGGCGATCGACCACACCCAGCAGGTGGTCAATGGCGAGGTGCGCGTCAAGCTCTATAAAGGCAACGTCTCGATCGCCGGGCGTCGTTCTGCAAGCAACTCGCTGTTCGATGAATCCATCGCAACCTTCGAAGATGATGAAGGGGCTTATGATCAGAAGGATGCGGAGGGTTTTATCAAGCTCAATGCACTGCGGTTAAGGGTGGCTGCAAGGCGTAGATAGGTTTTAGGTGTTAAATTTTAGGTTTTAGGTCAACTCACCTAAAACCCGGAATCGCCATGAAGTCTGGAAATTTACGAGTATTCTGAATTATGCAAAAAATTGGAGAGGGCGCTGAAATATCTGGCAACGTCATGCTCGATGTCGCCGGTGTGGAACTGACTTCTGAAGATATCGAACGTGTTGCTCATCCTGCCTGCGGCGGTGTCATCCTCTTCTCTCGCAATTACGACAATCCGTCCCAGCTTGCAAATCTTGTCGGCAGTATTCGCGCCAGCTCTCCCTCTCCATTGTTAGTCTCCGTCGATCACGAAGGGGGCAGGGTACAGCGCTTTCGTGACGGCTTTACCTGCTTGCCGCCGATGGCGTGGTTGGGACAATGCTACGACCGGGATGCCGGTAAGGCCCTGCAGCAGACCCGTGAACTGGGGTGGCTGATGGCCGCGGAGTGCCGTATGGTCGATATCGATTTCAGCTTTGCGCCGGTGCTCGATCTTGGACTGGGTGTGTGTGAGGTGATTGGAAATCGAGCCTTTCATGCCGATCCCGATGTCGTATCATTACTGGCTACCGCCTGGATGCATGGTATGCATGAGGCGGGAATGGCAGCCGTCGGCAAACATTTTCCGGGTCATGGGGCCGTCACCGAGGATTCCCATCTCGATCTGCCTGTCGATTCGCGAGATATCGACACCATCCTGAAGAGCGACGTCAGGCCCTATAGCAGCATGTTCGGCGAGGGGCTGGAAGCTGTCATGCCGGCGCATGTCATCTACCGGCAGGCTGATGCGCATGCTGCAGGTTTTTCGCATTTCTGGCTGCAGCAGATTCTGCGTGATCAGCTCAAATTTGACGGTGTGATTTTCAGCGATGATCTCTCCATGGCTGCAGCCGCATCCGCCGGCAGTTATGCGACGCGCGCCCTGGCTGCCATCGATGCCGGATGTGACATGGTGTTGATATGCAACCAGCCGCAGGCAGCCGACGAAATACTGCAGGTAATGCAAGGCCGTCACTCAGTCGAGAGTCAAAGACGACTGCAAACAATGGTCGCAACAAAAAATACTGATCTTGCCGGGCAGCTATCCGGCAAGCGCGGCAACAAGGCAGTGAAGCTGGCCGCTGAGGGCGTCACCGCGATGGAGCAGGCAGCATGAATCATACCACAGCAGAACATGCACAACAGGTGCTGCGTCATGCCATGTGTCTCTACACGCCGCAGCAGATCGACGCCAGTATTACGCAGAGGGCAGCAGATTTAAACAGCAGATTTTCCGCTAAAGCCCCGATTCTGTTGTGCGTCATGAATGGAGGCGTGGTGCTGACAGGCCAACTGCTGCCAAAACTGACTTTTACGCTGGAGTTCGATTATATCCAGGCCACCCGCTACAGTGGCGATACCAGTGGTGGAGAGCTGGTGTGGAAGCATCATCATGAACTCCCCCTGTATGGTCGGGATGTGTTGATCCTGGATGATATTCTGGATGTAGGTCAAACCCTCAAAGAGATACGCGAAGCCTGTTTGAATGAAGATGCAAAATCGGTCACTACGGCAGTACTGGTCGAAAAAAAGCACAGCAGAAATTGCGGTATCGATGCCGATTTTGTCGGTCTGGAGGTTCCTGACAGCTATGTTTTTGGCTATGGCATGGATTACCGCGGGTTTCTGCGCAATGCACCCGGCATCTTTTCCACTGAAGATTATTGAGACTTATTGAGAACGATTGATGAAGAAAATCGGTATTATCGGCGGCACTGGATTCACCCGCATGAAACAGCTGGAGATCGTTCATCGTGAAGTCGTGAATACGCCCTATGGTGAAGCATCTGCGCCGCTGACACATGGACGCCTTGGTGATCTCGAGCTGCTGTTTCTGCCGCGCCATGGCAGCGGCCACAACATTCCACCGCATCGCATCAACTACCGCGCCAACATCTGGGCAATGAAAGAGCTGGGCGTGGAGCAGGTCATTGGCTTTGCTACCGTCGGCGGAATTACGCAGCCGCCGCAGGCGATGATCATCCCTGACCAGCTCATTGATTACAGCTGGGGCAGGGAACAAACTTTTTTTGATGGCGAAGATGGACAGGTTTCGCATGTTGACTTCACCGCTCCCTTTTGTGCAGAGCTGCGCCAAATTTTGATCACTGCGGCACTCGCTGCGGAACTCGACATTGTCACTGAGGGGGTTTACGGCGTGACCCAGGGGCCGCGCCTTGAAACGGCTGCCGAGATCAATCGTCTGCAGGCAGACGGTTGTGATATCGTCGGTATGACAGCGCTTCCCGAGGCGGCCCTGGCGCGTGAAAAAGGGCTTTGTTACGCCACCTGTGCAATCATAGTCAACTGGGCGGCAGGAAAAGGCGACGAAGCTATCACCCAGGAGTTGATCGATGCACATTTGAAAATCGGTACGGCTGCGATTGGCAACCTGCTGGAGCATATGAAGTAATGTTCCTTAAAACTTAAAACTTAAAACCTAAAACCTTCCCAAACCTTGCTATGATATAGCTGTCATTATGAAGAGACTTAGAAGAGACTTAATAGAGACTTAATAGAGACTTAGGAGAGAGAAACCATGTCAGAAGAAAAACCCCCTGCTGCCGAACCACAGAGCGCACAAAAAGAGAGCAAAGTTTCCATGATGATGATCATCATGCTGGTCATCCTGATTTGGGCTGTGGTTGCCTATTTCATGACCATGACCCCTGAAAAAGAGGGCGAAGCTCAGCAGCATGCTGCAACCACGGAGCTGGCTGCACCGCAGGCAACTGTGGCGCCTGCAGAGGCGCCGATGGATGCCGCCGCTGCTGTTGAAGCCACGGAGAAAGCTGCAGCAACAGCTGTTGTCGAAGCTGAACAAGTTCCTGCTAAAGATGAAAAACAGGCCGTGGATGCCTTGATGGATGTCTTTGCTCCCTCTGGACAATAGAGAGGATTGATTTTAGGTTTAAACCTCGTAACTTCTCAATACTCCGTGTAGGCGAATAAAACGCTATCGCATTTCATAGTGGTCAGCCGGTAAATGCTCCTGCGTTGCCGGCACTTCCGCCATCCATGGCGGTCGGAAGACCACTTCTACACCTGACGTCTCATAGAGTCGTAGGAGCGGTTTTCTGACTGCGAAATGCACGGGATATTGAGAACTTACTAAATCCCGCAGGGTGGCGTAATCGACAGCGCACCCCACCTTCATTGTGCGAGGCGCAGAGCTTATTCACACACTGCTGTTGATTCCGTCGCCACTGTCCCGGTGGGAACGCATACGAAGCTATCTTCGAGCCAGAAATACTGCAGTCTCCAAGGAGTTGTCCATAAATAACCCTCACCAACAACATGGCGCACATTATCGCTGAGCAGCGTCTTTCCTATGTCCGGGTTCATGCATTTTATCTTTTCCAGGAGCCTCAATGAAAATAGTCTCATTTAATGTGAATGGTTTGCGCGCGCGTCCGCATCAACTCGAAAAACTGCGTGATACGCTTGACCCTGACATCATCGGACTGCAGGAGATCAAGGTGCAGGATCCTGACTTCCCGCTGCAGATGGTGCAGGAGATCGGCTACCATGCCGAATACTTCGGTCAGAAGGGGCACTACGGTGTCGCGCTGCTCTCCAAAAAGCCGCCGCTGAGTGTTTCACGCGGCTACGCCAGTGATGAGGAGGATGCCCAGCGACGCCTGATCACGGCAACCTATGAGAGTGACAACGGCAACCAGGTGACGGTAATCAATGGTTACTTTCCCCAGGGCGAGAGCCGTACCCATGAGACCAAATTTCCGAACAAACGCCGCTTCTATGAAGATTTAATGACCCATTTGCAGAACTTCAGTACGGATGACAACCTTGTGGTCATGGGGGATGTCAATGTCGCACGTCTCGACATGGACATCGGTATCGGAGCGGACAATGCCAAACGCTGGCTGCGCAGCGGAAAATGCAGTTTTCTGCCTGAAGAGCGTGAATGGATGGAGCGTCTCATGGCGTGGGGACTGCTGGACACCTTTCGTGATCTCCATCCTGATGTCGATGATCGCTTCAGCTGGTTCGACTATCGCAGCAGGGGCTTCGATCGTGAACCCAGGAGAGGCCTGCGCATCGATTTGATACTTGCAACCAAAACGCTGCAGAAGAAATTGCTCGGAGCAGGGATTGATTACGACATACGCGCCATGCACAAGCCGTCGGATCATTGTCCGATCTGGGCCGAGTTCGAGCTTTGAGCTGAGCCAATGATCATCGCCGTTATCAATTGTGGCAGTTCGTCAATCAAATTCCAGATCTTCGATATGCAGGGAGATGCAGTCATCGTTGATGGTCTCGTGGAAGGAATCGGAGAGCCGCAGGGAAGGGTTCTGCTGTGCTATCCGCGTATGGATGCCGGTGAAAAACACGAATTCATCAGCGAGATATGCGATCACCGTTCGGGACTCGAGATGCTCATTGATGAAGTCACGCAGTCAGCAGCCATACCGGACAATGCTGAACTCTATTGCATCGGGCATCGCGTGGTGCATGGCGGTGAACTTTTCAAACAACCCACTCTGATCGACGACGAGGTGATTGCAGGTATTCGCGCCCAGGTTACTCTGGCGCCGCTGCATAACCCGGCGAATCTTGTCGGCATCGAGGCGGCCATGGCCGCCTCGCCCGATACCCCGCAGGTGGCGGTTTTCGATACCGCTTTTCACCACAGCATTCCCAGGCAGGCTTATCTCTACGCGCTGCCCTATAAACTCTATCGAGCGTATAAAATCAGGCGCTATGGCTTTCATGGCACCTCTCACGGCTATGTTACCCGCACTGCTGCGGAGTATTTGAATATTCCTCTGCAGCGCTTTAACGCCATCGTTTTCCACCTCGGCAACGGCGCCAGCGTGACAGCTGTCAGGAGCGGCAAGAGCGTGGACACATCCATGGGTCTCACGCCGCTCGAGGGCCTCGTGATGGGTACGCGCTCGGGTGATATTGATCCGGCAATTTACGCATACCTGGAAGCGAATGCGGGGATGTCAGTAGGCAGCATCGACGCCATGCTGAATCGTGAAAGCGGGCTCAAGGGGATTTGCGACGACAATGATATGCGGCGCATTCTTGAGCGCGCACAGCAGGGCGATGATCTGGCGCAGCTGGCCTTCGACATATTCTGTTACCGCGCAAAAAAATATCTTGGCGCATATCTTGCGGTGCTGGGAAGAGTCGATGCGGTGATCTTTACCGCCGGCATTGGCGAGAATTCAGCTGAGGTCCGCAGTGAAATTTGCGCAGGCCTCGAAGGGCTGGGGATCTCGGTGGATCCGGAACGCAACAGCAAGCGTGGCTCTCCACTTGAAATAGGATCACACGACAGCAGGGTCAAGGTGCTTGT
>JAQYVP010000197.1 GCA_030145485.1 Chromatiales bacterium | reverse complement strand
AGCCGCGTTTTCTGGTGAGCGATCTACTGGCTTATCTGGAATCCTACCTGCCGACCGAACAGATTCGTGAGGTCTATCGCGCCTATCTCTTTAGTGCTGACGCACACATCAATCAAAAACGCATGTCGGGCGAGCCCTATATCTATCACCCGGTGGCCGTGGCTTATATCCTGGCGGGAATGCGGCTCGACTATAAGTGTCTGATGGCGGCGATGATGCATGATGTCATCGAAGATACACCAACGGCGAAAGCCGAAATCGAGGAGATCTTTGATGCAGAGGTGGCAGAACTCGTCGATGGGGTGACCAAGCTGACCCATCTGGACTTCAGTTCCCGGGAAGAGGCTGTTGCCGCCAGTTTTCGAAAAATGATCCTCGCGATGACCCGGGATGTGCGCGTGGTTCTTATCAAGCTGGCTGATCGTTTGCACAACATGCGCACGCTGGGCGTCATGCGGCCGGACAAGGCCAGGCGTATTTCGAAAGAGACGCTTGAGATCTATGCTCCCATCGCAAAACGGTTGGGAATTCACCGTGTTTGTGAGGAGCTTCAGGATCTGGCATTCATTGCCCATTGGCCGTGGCGCCACAGGATTTTGCGGCGTGAGGTGCGTAAGCATCACGGCAAACAGCAGAAAGTCATTAGCGGGATTTTGACTGCGCTGCGCCGTCAAATGGTGCAAACAGATATACCAGCCGAAGTTTTTGGCAGAGAGAAGAATCTCTACAGCATCTACCACAAGATAGCCGATCGCAAGGTGCGGTTTGCCGATATTGCCGATGTGCTGGCATTTCGTATCATCGTGCAGTCAGTCGATGACTGTTACCGGGTTTTGGGTGTAGTGCACCACCTTTACAAGCCCAAGCCGGGCAATTTCAAGGACTATATCGCCATTCCAAAATCAAACGGTTACCAGTCATTGCATACCATTGTATTCGGACCTCACGGGGCGCCTGTCGAGGTTCAGATCCGTACCGAAGCGATACATCGGTTTGCAGAGGAGGGGATTGCCACACATTGGGGATACAAGCATGGTGAAGAGGGTGGACGCATCGATGGGCCGAGCAGTGAGTGGCTGAAGAGTTTGACGGACTTACAGGAGGATACCTCATCCTCGATTGAGTTTCTCGAGCATGTCAAAGTCGATCTTTTTCCGGATGAGGTGTATGTGTTTACACCCAAGGGGAAAATCATGGTGTTGCCGCGCGGCGCTACAGTGCTGGATTTTGCCTACGCAGTGCATACGGATGTCGGCAACCATTGTGTTGCAGCTCGAGTTGACAAGCGCGTGGTTGCGCTGCGGACACTGCTGCGCAATGGCATGACCGTCGAGATTCATGTCTCACCGAATGTCCATCCCAATCCCAAATGGCTGGATTTCGTCGCGACTTCCAGGGCGCGTTCCAATATCAGAAGTTTTCTCAAGCGGTTGCAGAGCAGGGAGGCAGTCAATCTTGGAGCACAAATGCTTGCAGCAGAACTATTGCGCTTTAACACCAGTCTGCAGGAACTGGATCAGGATCAGGTCGGGCAGTTACTTACCGCGCTCGGTTATGAAAATCTGGATGCACTGCTGAGCGATATTGGTCTGGGTAATCGTCCGGTGCGTTTTGTCGCCCGGCAAATACTGGGTGAGGAGGTCGCATTGGCGGAACATTCACAGCAGCAGGATCAGTCGTCACTGCGGCGGGTTGCGATTGCCGGTACAGAGGGCATGGTGGTTAACTATGCAAACTGCTGCCGTCCGATTCCAGGTGATCCGATCGTGGGCACGTTTAATCCGGGAAAAGGTGTGGTGATTCATCACACATCCTGTTTGAATCTCTCCAATGACCGCAGTTATGGTGACAACTGGATCGATGTGCAGTGGGAGGAGGATGTCAGAGGGGATTTTCAGGTGAAGCTGCGCATGGAGGTCAACAACAGGCCTGGCGTACTGGCAGAGACGGCAACTGTGGTCGCCGAAAGCGGCGCCAATATCGAAAGTGTGCATGCTGACGACAGCGATGGGCACTCCTCTGTGCAGGAGTTTATGCTAAGTGTCAAAGACCGCAGGCACCTTGCGCGGATCATTCGCAGTCTGCGCAAGCTACCGGCAGTGATCAAAGTGACACGCGTGATCACCTGATTACCCCTCTCTCCGCGGGAGAGGAGATAGGGTGTGAGGGCCTCCTATCTCTGCTCTGAATTGGGATTGTCGATGATGTCGGCAGCAAGCGCCTGCAACTCGGCGACTTCCCTGCGCAATGCAGCTTCATCCGGAGTGGAGTCTGTTTTCTCTGTTTCACTCTCCCGGGGCGTATCTGATGCCTCAGGCGCTGCATTATCTGCATCCTGGCTTTCCTGTGTGCCGTCGAAACCCCACTCTTCTTTACTCTGTTGGAGTGTTTCAGGGTCATGTGCAGGCGCCTGCTTTTGTGTGGGATCTGCTTCAGTAGCGGAACCAGCACTATCCTGAGGTGCGCTAGTCTCATCAGCCGCTGCGCTCTCAGCAGCAGGAGAAGATTCCGCTGAGCTGTCGAAGCCCCATTCTGCCTTACTCTGTTCGAGTGTTTCGGGATCATGCGCTGGTGCGCTCGCTGGCGTGGCGTCACTCTCGGCAGGCGTGTCGCTCTGCTGTTGCACAGCTGGCTCTTGAGGCGCGATTTTTTCTGAAATTGGAGTTTCCTGTGCTGCATTTTCTGCTGAATTCGGGGTGGCTGTTTCGGCAGTCGCTGCAGTCTCGGCAGTCTCTGAAACCGGCTGCTCAACAACAGGAGCTGCTACAGCCTTCTCCTCGCTTCGGGGCGGTTTTGAGTCTGTTAAACCAGTTAACTCAATGAGATCAGGGCGGATCAGAAGTGCAACGGCGGCAATAATCACCAGTATAAGAATTATGCGGATCAATCCAAACATGCGGGAGTTCCTGAGTGGTTGAAAAATTAATTACATTTTAGCATGAGGTTGGCAGACCGCGGCTATGCGATAATAATTTTATGATTAAAAACCCTGTGATAATCTGAGTAATGTCGGCTTTTGATGCGCGCTGGATGCCTCTGCCACAGTTGCGGTATGTCTGCTCCAGCCCTTGCGTGTATGGCTGGTTGGCTGATAACAGCTCTTTGACACAACGTTTGATCGAACACTGCAGCGGTGCATTCGAGGTTAGGCTCAGGGAGCAGAGATGGAAGGCGCCGCTGCTCTCGGAATCGAGGCTGCTTGGCATCAGGGTCGGTGAATATGCGATGGTGCGTGAAGTCGAACTGCTGTGTAACGGAATCCCGCATGTCTATGCCAGAACACTTATCCCCAAAAACAGTCTTACCGGCAGAGCGAGTCAACTGCAGGGGCTCGGCAACAAGCCGCTCGGGGCACTGTTGTTCAGCGATCCAACGACCAGGCGCAGCACCGTCGAGTATGCCCGCCTGGAAGCCTATCACCGACTCTACCAGTGGGCGGTCAGCTCGGTGGGAGATATCGAGCGAGACATGGGTCGAGAAATTGAGCGCGAGCTTTGGGGGCGGCGTACGCTTTTTTGTTATGCCGGCAAACCATTGTTAGTCAATGAAATATTTCTGCCCGCAATTTGCGAACACAAACAGCAATGAGTGAAACCATACGAACACGCCTGTCACTTTACAGCGAGTTGATACGTCTCAACCGTCCGATTGGCATCCTGCTGCTGTTGTGGCCGGGATTATGGGCGCTGTGGATTGCCGGGGAGGGAGAGCCGACATGGTGGGTCGTGCTGGTTTTTATCGCAGGAACGGCACTCATGCGCTCGGCTGGATGCGCCATCAATGATTATGCTGACAGGGATCTGGACGGGCATGTGCAGCGCACCAGTGCGCGGCCGATTGCCAGTGGGCGGGTCTCTCCACGTGAAGCCCTGGTGGTTGCTGCAATATTGGCGCTGCTGGCGTTTATGCTGGTGCTGCTGCTGAACTACAAAACTATTTTAATGTCCTTCGTGGCAGTAGCGCTGGCAGCGATCTACCCCTTTATGAAGCGTTATACGCATATGCCGCAGCTGGTGCTTGGTATGGCGTTTGGGTGGGCGATTCCAATGGCATTTACAGCGCTGACAAACCAGGCGCCGGCTGTCGCCTGGGTGTTGTTTGTTGCAACTGTTATCTGGGCATTGATTTATGACACCATGTATGCCATGGTTGATCGTATTGATGATCTGAAAGTAGGCATCAAATCAACAGCTATTCTGTTTGGCAGTTATGACCGTCTGATCATCGGGCTGTTGCAACTGCTGATGCTGGGATTGTTGTTGTGGGCCGGTCTCCTGGCTGCCAGGGGAGGCTGGTACTGGCTTGGAGTCGATATGGCGGCATTGCTGTTTCTCTATCAGCAGTGGCTCATTCGCGAACGTGAGCCGGAGGCCTGCTTCAAAGGTTTCCTGAATAATAATTATGTGGGAATGGTACTGTTTGCAGGAATCTTCCTGGATTATTTGTAAAAGAAAGCTTGTTTTAAAGGAGTGAAGTATGAAACTCAAATATGTGCTGATATCCCTGTTATTGACGGTTGCCCTGGCGGCCTCGCCGGTCATGGCAAAAAAGAAAAGCAAAAAACAGGTTGATGCTCTGCATACCCTGGCCAGTTTGCCCAAGGCCAGCATGATCATGGAAGAGAATGGCAAGGTACTTATCTCCAAACGTGCTGACGTGCCCAGAGTTCCGGCATCGACGATGAAATTGCTAACTGCGCTAGCCGCCATTGAGCGCTGGGGTTTGAAGCATCGTTTTCATACGGATTTCTATGTGGATAAGCACAAGCGGCTGTGGATCAAGGGGTATGGCGATCCTTTCATGGTCTCGGAAGAGATGGACCTGGTTGTTGCGGCGCTAAAGGCAAAGGGTTTAAAGAAGATCAACGGCATCGTGCTCGATGGCAGCTACTATGCACCGACCCTGGACATCGACGGTCGCTCCCAGACAGACAATCCCTATGACGCACCGGTCACTGCGCTTGCCGTGAACTTCAATACGGCCGCAATTAAAAAAACCAAAAAGGGTGAGGTGGTGAAGAGTGAAAAGCGTACACCCTTGACCCCGATTAGTATTGCTTTGACCAGGGAGAAAATGCGCAAGGCGGGAAACTGGAGAATCAACCTGGGCACGGAGAAACGCTCGCAGCGTTATTATGGCGAACTCTTCCTGGCGAAGTTGAAGTTGCAAGGCATCAAGGTCAACGGAGAGATAACAACAGGTAAAATCAATCGTCACTGGAAGCCGTACTATATCCATGAAAACAGCCGTGACCTGGAAAAAGTGCTGAAGTCGATGCTCTACACCTCCAGCAATTTCATCGCCAACCAGCTCTTTTTGCAACTGGCGGGGAGTGAAACCAACGGCAGGCAGATCACCATGGAGATGGCGAGTCGCTCGATGATGAAATGGACTAAAAATCGTTTTCACTGGAGCGACTACAGTATTCTGGAAGGATCCGGTCTCTCACGGGGGACCAAGCTGTCAGCACGCCAGATGATGCAGGTAGTGAAGGCTTTCACATCCTACCGTTTCCTGCTCAGAACCTTCAAAAAAGGCAAGGTGATGGCCAAGACCGGGACGATCAAAGGCGTCAGCTGCTACGCGGGGTTTGTCAATCGTGGTGGCAAGTGGCAACCCTTCAGTGTCATGATTAACCAATCGGTCGGAGGTTACCTGCGCAAAAATGCAGCACTGCAGATGACCAGCCGCAAGAAATTGCCCGCAATCTGTGATGACCCAAGCTGTTGATATTTCGCCCCCTCTCACTACTACTTCTCTTTTTCCTGCCTGCATCCCCACTACAGGCATCACAACCCGAATCAACACCCCCCGCCAATGCCATTGCAAGCGCCCACCCGCTGGCAACCAGCGCTGGCATCAAAATACTGCAGCAAGGCGGCAATGCCTTCGATGCGGCTGTTACTGTAACGGCCGTGCTTGCCGTGGTAGAGCCCTACTCCTCCGGAATCGGGGGAGGAGGATTCTACCTGCTGCACCGTCAACGGGACAATTTTCAGACGATGCTGGATGCGCGTGAAACAGCGCCATTGGCGGCAAGCCGTGACATGTATCTCGATGAAAAAGGCAAGTTGAGCAAGGACTCCCTGGAGGGGCCTCTTTCTGCGGGAATCCCCGGAATTCCCGCAGCCCTGGTTTATCTGGCGAAAAACTATGGGAATCTGCCATTGCCACAGACGCTTGCACCGGCGATCAAACTTGCCAGAGAGGGTTTTGCCGTCGATGACTACTATCGCCGCATGGCAGGCATGCGCCTCTCCCTGCTGCAGCGCTACCCGGCAACATCGCAAATATTCCTGCACAACAATGCAGTCCCGGAAAATGGTTATCTGATCAGGCAGACAGATCTGGCGCAGACACTGGAGCTAATCGGGCAAACCCGTGGGGAAGCCTTTTACTCCGGTAAAATTGCACGGCAGATGGTTGCAGAGGTGTCCCGGACAGGCGGCATCTGGACGCAAAAGGATCTCGAAACCTACCGGCTCAAAGAGAGAGAGCCGATTCGGGGTCAATACAGGGGATGGACTATCACCTCTGCTGCACCCCCGTCTTCCGGCGGCATTGCACTTGTCACAATGCTCAATATTCTTGAGCCATTTGATCTCGGAAACATGGAGGAATCTGAGCGCATCCACACCATTGTCGAGGCGATGCGTCTCGCCTACCGTGACCGCGCACAATACCTCGGCGATGCGGACTTTGTCAACGTCCCTGTGAGACAACTCCTCGGTCAAGTGCATACTGACCTCAAGCGGCGCTGGATCAAGGCGGGGCAGGCAACCCCGAGTGCAACCTTTCCGCCGCTCACAGCGAGTGAATCGAAGGCTGCGGACACCACCCATTTTTCAATTCTCGACCGGCAGGGGAATCGCGTCGCAGCGACGCTAAGCATCAACTATCCATTCGGCTCCGGCTATGTGGTTCCAACTACGGGAGTATTGCTCAATGATGAGATGGATGATTTTTCGGCAAAACCGGGAGTCCCCAACGCCTACGGACTGGTCGGTTCACAAGCCAATGCCATAGCACCGGGAAAACGGCCGCTCTCCAGCATGTCGCCAACCTTCATCGAAAATGACGAACGCGTCGCGATCCTGGGAACCCCGGGTGGCAGCCGCATCATCAGTATGGTGTTGCTGGGCGCCATCGAGTTTATGCGCGGGGGCGATGTGCAAGCTATCGTCACACGACCGCGTTATCATCATCAATATCTGCCCGATAAGATTCAGTTTGAGACATCGGCATTGAGCGAGCAAGTGCAAAAGAAGCTCCAGCAAATGGGATACATGCTGGCACACAAGAAATCTCCCTACGGAGATGCTAATTCAGTGTATGGCAACATGCAGGCTGTCGTCTGGGAGCGAAAAAAGCTGCAGGTGGAGGCGGCAAGTGATCCGCGTGGTATCGGTTCGTCACAGGTTCTCCCATAGAGTCGTAACTTCTCAATAATTCCGTGCATTTTGCGATCAGAAAAGTACTTCTACGGTACACGAATTACTGACGTAGGAGTGGTCGTCTGACCACGATTGAAAAGATCGATGTAGGCCGGATAAGGCGCTTTCACCGCTCTTTGATTCAATCTATGATCTTCCAGCGCCGCCATCCGGCTGTATGTTGCCGGATTTCTCTTACGCTCATCCGGTTTACGAACTGCTGATTACACCCTGTAAAGTCTCTCATCAACATCCCGCGAAGCTATCTGGATTGCCACGTCGTTCCACTCCCTTTAACACTCCTCGTAATGACAATGCTGAAAGGCCTCAATAACCATCTCGTGACAGCGCCTTGTCAGAATTTTCCTACAGCCCAATCAGAATTTTCCTACAAGACAAGCAGGGCGGTTTGTATTATAGTGAAGCCGTCACTAAAAAGGAGGAGCAGATACGAAAAAGTGAACCAGGATGGTTCACACAAGGAGTGACGGTCAATGGAGTGGCCGGATAAGGAGATAAAAGCACCTTTTCGTATATGTAACGGATGGATCCGGCCTGATTGCATCAGGATGTTTAGTGACTCTCAAAGCCCCGCTAACTCAGCGGGGCTATTTTTTGCCAAATTCATATTCTGTGATATCCACACACAGGAGAGGGAATCAATAAACACGAAAAACAGATGGCTGTCTCGTGATGATGAACCTCTGCCTTACATTAGCATGATTGCCCGCGTTCATCGCTTCACAGCGCTGATTGATTTCTCAGATTATGCACGGCAACCCAAAAGCCATAGAATCGGAGAAGAACCATTCATTGCCCACACCGCCAGGTAAGCATGTGCTTGTTGACATTGTAGCTCTTAGCATAATAAGCGCAGCGCATTGCGCCGCCGTGCCATGTCCCTCATCAATATCCCTGTAGTCGAAGCAATCTGGATTGCCACGTCGTTCCACTCCTCGCAATGACAACGCTGAAAAGACCTCAATAACCATCTCGTGATAGCGCCTTGTCAGAAATTTCCTACAGCCCAATCAGAATTTTCCTACAAGACAAGCAGGGCGGTTTGTATTATAGTGAAGTCGTCACTAAAAAGGAGGAGCAGATACGAAAAAACGAACCAGGGAGGTTCACACAAGGAGTGACGGTCAATGGAGTGGCCGGATAAGGAGATAAAAGCACCTTTTCGTATATGTATCGAACGGACTCGGACTGATTACATCAGGATGATTGGTGACGCTAAAGCCCCGCTGTTTCAGCGGGGCTTTTTTTCGGAAGGGCGGCTGGCCGGGAACCGCTAACTCAATACGATACTATCTCAGCACTGTCAGTTCTTATTCTCCATATCCCAAAGAAACAATTGCAACCGTTCCCCGAAAGAATAATATGTCTGGCGATCCTTATCAGATCCTCGTCATTCCGACGCCCTCCTCCACATGCGGCCATCCGGTAAAGCGCCGGAACTGTGCTGCTATATCAAAGCGGATAGTGCAACGCATGCAGCACAACTAAACAGAAAAATAGTGTTGCAACTCAGGGCTGAGTTGTAGGAGGGCATACAGAACACCTGGTGACGGGGTTTTGCAAGTACCCCGGGGGAATGGAGTTCCTCAAGAATCTCCCCCTTGCCTGCTGTTGAGATATCAATGGCATCGCTTGGTGTACTGTGGGGTTGCGGACTGGCTACAACAAAAAATGCGTCGCAAGCCCCAGAAACGCGAGAAAGCCGATGATATCGGTTACCGTTGTCAGGAACACGCCGCCGGCCAGGGCCGGGTCGATGCCAAAGCGATCCAGCAGCAATGGGATGATGGCGCCGGCGACTGCTGCAGAAAGCAGGTTGATGCTCATGGCGACACCGATCAACCAGGCGATGTTGATGTCATGGAACCAGATGCCGGCGATGATGGCAATGATGGAGGCCCAGATGAGGCTGTTGATCATACCGACGCCAAACTCCTTGATCACCAGCCAGCGCATATTTGCCGAGGAGAGTTGACCCAGTGCGATGCCTCGGATAGCCAGTATCATTGTCTGGGTTCCGGCAACGCCGCCCATGCCCGCCACGATCGGCATCAGCACTGCCAGTGCAACGATCTGTTCAATGGTGCCCTGAAAATTTCCGATCACCCAGGAGGCGAGAAAAGCAGTGACGAGATTGACGCCCAGCCATAGTGCGCGGCGCCTGGCGCTGATCATCACCGGCGCGAACATATCCTCGTCTTCCGAGAGTCCGGCCTGTCCCATGAACTGGTGCTCGCCCTCTTCACGGATGACATCCACGACATCATCGACGGTGATTCTGCCCACCAGTTTGCCGTCATCATCAACTACCGGCGCCGATACCAGGTCGTGGTGCTCAAAACGGCTGGCGACCTCGTTGTCGGAGAGATTGGCGTTGATGGGTTTGAAATCGAGGCGCATCACTTCGGCGACGATATCCGTCGGCTTCCCTGCAACCAGCCGCGACAGCGGCAGCATGCCAAGATACTGGTCATCGCGATTGACCACGATCAGTGCGTCGGTATTCTCAGGCACCCGCTCTCCGAGGGAGCGTAAAAATCGCAGCACAGCATCAAGAGAGACCTCGGGTCTTACGGTGACCGTGTCGACGTCCATGAGGCCGCCGGCAGTGTCTTCCGGATAGGAGAGAACACTTTCGAGGCGTTTGCGGCGCTGGGAGTCGAGCGAGTCGAGCAACTGCGTCGTCAGTGTAGCCGGAAGATTCTGGATGAGGTCGGCAAGACGATCGAGATCGAGGCCGTCTGCGGCGGTAAGAAGCTCGGCCGTATCCATTCTCTTGATCAGATCGGCGCGCACCTCGTCGGAGAGGTGTACAAGCACTTCACCGTCATGGTCGCCGACGAGTCCCCACAGGATCTCTCGTTCGGTGAGTGGCAGGCTCTCGAGAAGGTGTGCTATTTCAGCAGGAGTCAGTGCATTCAACAGCACCCCGCTGCGTTGCAGGGCGCCGCTTTCGAGCATCGCCTGCACCTGTTGCAGGCGGCTGTTCTGTTGTTGTGCAACAGCTGGCATAGGGGGCGCCTGAGTGACTGAAACCTGGGGAAGTGTATCACTCGCAAGCGCTGTTGGATATGAATCAATGAATTCTGTAGGATGTGCTAGAGATCATGCGCAGGCTCGAACAATATCAGAAAAATGGATGGGAGTAATAACCTGATGAGTGACAAACAGAGAGGTCGACTTTCAGTGAAGCAAATCGCTGAGCTGATCGGCGCCGAAATTATTGGCGATGCATCTATTGTGGTCGATTCATTTGCATCACTCGATACCGCCACAGCGGGTTGCATCGCCTATCTGAACGAGAAGGGGTATGCTCGATTTTTGGCTGAAACCAGCGCCTCGGCTGTGATCCTTGGCCAGCAGTATGCAGCACAATGTCCGGTAACAGCACTGGTTGTCGATGACCCTTACGTCGCTTACGCACATGTGGCGCAGCAGCTTCACCCTCCAGAGCTGCTAGTGGCTGGAATTCATCCCTCTGCAGTAGTCAGCACGGGGGCGGATATCTCTGCAACCGCCCAGGTAGATGCGCTGGCTGTTATCGAAGCGGGAGTCAAAGTCGGAGAGGATTGTTATATCGGGCCGGGGTGTATTCTCAAGGAGGGAAGCCGGATTGGTAGCGGGACGCGCCTCGCGGGTGCAGTTATGGTTGCTGGAATGTGCATCATCGGTGAGCGCTGCGTGGTGCAGCCGGGAGTCGTTATCGGTGGTGACGGATTTGGTTATGCCAACGACAGGGGAGAGTGGATAAGAATTCCGCAAACGGGCCGCGTCATCATTGGCGATGATGTGGAGATAGGCGCCAATGCCTGTATCGATCGCGGTGCGGTCAAGGATACCGTCATAGGCAATGGTGTCATCATCGATAACCTGGTGCAGATCGGGCATAACTGTGTTATTGGCGACCATACAGCGATCGCCGGGAATGCGGGTCTGTCGGGCAGCAGTATCGTTGGCAAACACTGCATGCTCGCCGGTGGCGTCGGCCTGGCGGGTCACCTGGAATTATGTGACGGCGTGACAGTCACGGGAATGAGCATGGTGACATCCTCCATCACAAAACCGGGCGTCTACGCCTCCGGACTCTCGGCTCAGGACGGTCGTGAGTGGCGCAAAAATCACGCACGCCTGCGAAATCTCGATAAAACCATCAGGGAGCTGAAAACAGAAATTCGTGCCATGCAGGAGAAGCTTCATAAACTGTGAAAGCATGAATTATCGATGGTTCGGTATCCTTCATGCTCAGTTTACAGTTGTCTTCTCAACGTAGTGCTGGAGTGCATAAATATCATCAGATACGCTCGAACAACCTCGTCATTCCGGCAGTCTTTTAGCCGGAATCCATAGTTAATAATTGATCAGATTTTCTGGGCTCATCGTAATTGCCGATGCGGGATCACTCATCGCCTTTGCCAGCATTGATCTGCTTTCTGTGTTACGAACACTTTTTTCCAGCATCTATGTAACTGAATCGATCAAAGAGGAGTGTCTGGGTAAAACTGGTATCGATTCACTGCGCATTGAGGCAGCCGTTGATGAGGGTTGGTTGGTGATTTCCCCCCGAGTTGAAGGCGCCATGTCTCTATCTCCCGGTCTGGGAGTCGGTGAAAGCGACTCGATATGCTTTGCTCTCGAGACCCCTGAAGAGTCGCTATTGATTGCCGATGATCGACTGGCACGTCGATATGCTTTGAAATAGGGCCTCAATATCGTCGGCACCGTACGGTTGCTCGATTTGGCTGAACAGCGGTCTCTGATCGATAGCGCATCACGGTCGAGAAAGATGCCGATCTGAGCCTGCCACTGTTTCAGCAACGGCTTTGTGTGCACGATGACCAGGGTGCTGCACTTGCGGTTGGCGATCAGATAGGTTCCAAGTACGGTTTTTTCAAAGCCCGGTGGAGCCACGATAATGCCATTGTCATATTCGAGTATGGCTTTTGCGGCTTGCTTTTGTGCGTCGCTCAGTTTACCTGAGAAGTTGACTTGAATGATGTCCCCCGGGTTTCTCAAATCCTCGATTTCAAGTTTACTGTGATTTTTTTGCAGCAGACCCCGAACATCGCCAATACACCCTCGTGGCAGGCTGATGTAATCTCCTTCGTCCTCGACTCAGGAGATGATGCGAGCTTCCTGGTGCGTTGAAAGCCGGAGACTTTGCTTCCTGTAAAATTCAGGATTCTGAAATGCGGCTAGCCATTTGATTTGATTGGTCAAGGATGATGGCAGCCCTGATTCTTCGATGAAAAGGCGCTGGGATAAAATCCCACGAATCTGTTGCGGGAACAGCCGGTCATAGGAGGACATGCTGAGATGATACCGTCTCGTCATGGTTTCAGTGAGCAGATAGCTTCCCATCATCCTCGCTGTTACAGCAGCAACCGGGCTGCTGAAGAAAAACCACACATGTGCGCCGTTGCCTGATCGGGAACGTTCCAGAGCATAGGGGATATCGGCGTGTCTGCATGTTTCCGTAAAGGCTCGAACGCGTCTTGCCAATCCCTCTTGTCAAAATCGGCAGCGAGGCGTTCCTGTAGTGAGCGTAGTGTTGTTTCAGCAGCTATTTTCTGCTGTTGAAAATCGGTAATTGGTTCCTTGAGTTCAGTGATTTTGAGAATGATACTTTCGCGATCAAGAGTCTCCATTTGTCACCCCCTGATTCAGAGTTTCTCTGACGCCTGCCAGCATTTCACTAATGTTCAGGATGTATAAGTTTAATCTGTGGAAAATAGGTCTTATATTTTGCACGATCCCTGGTGATCAAATCAAACTGTGATACTGCCGCATGTGAGCCAATAAAAAAATCGGGTAAAGGTGCTGTTTTTGTCCCTTTGTTTCTTCTGTATTTCAGGAATTCTTTCCCTGTAAGAAATAGCGCTTCACGGGGTATTTCTAATACCTTGATTCCAAGCTCGGCAAGAGGTCTTTCGACTTCCCCGATTTTGTTAAAACCAATTGATACCTCGGTATAGATAATCGAATTGATATATAAGGTATTCGTCTGGCTGTACCTCTCCAGTCTATTTTGAGACCAGTTCGCTCAATTGAGATCATTCGTGAATAAATCCAGTAATACACATGAGTCAACTAAAAATGCCATTCATTTACAACTCTCTGGTGAGATGCATGATTTCGTCAGTCGACATTCTCGATGTTGCTACCCCCCTGGATTTTTTGAGTTCACCTGTAATCGCGGTTTCGCCGGTTTTGATAATGTAGAATTTTCCGTTATCTTCTATAAAGTCAATTTCACTCTCGGGCTTGATGCCTAATGATTCTCTTACGTTTCTAGGGATAGTGACTTGTCCTTTTATTGTAGAAGAGGCTGAATAAACATTCAGGTTCCACACCTTTCTACCATCCGGATTTCTTATTCCTGTGCCTATATGGGTCAAGAGGAACTAGAATCCTTGATTCACTAAAATGCTTGCAAATGAGTCAAGTCTTAAAAGAATCTCTCGCTAAGAACGCAAAGGACGCAAAGGTTTTTCTTGGCGGTCTTGGCGTCTTTGCGAGAGAAAATGTTTTTTCATGCCTTGTCAGTCTGAGACCTGATCTCGCTAGGCTATTGCTTTAGATCAGCTTCCATTTCTGCAATCACTGAATTCAGACTGTTTTGATTGACAATAACCATCCCATCAAGAGGACGATCGAAATCCAAAATAATCAAAATCAAACCGGTCAGCACCAGGGTCAATGCGGTCATACGCCAGCGGCTCATACGACTCTGTATACCAGCATTAAACCCTGCGACACTCAGTGATGCTGCCGCGACAAATAACAGCATCCACATCACGATTTTTGGCAATGTGTCGAAAACGGCTGCAAAACGAACATAGTGAGCATCGAAAACGGCGTTAATCGCTACAACAAGTGATGTCTCCATCGGGACAGGGTTATTCTGTTCGACTACACGTTTTGTTGCTGGCCAAATCCTTGCCTGCTGCTTCAATGTTCTTATTATTGCGGCTTTGCGCTCATCATTGTTTTGCAGTGAACCTGGAGGGTAAGATCGTGTCCGTGTATAGTCCAGAAGTACTATTTTCAATTCTGTACGGCCTGGTTCCGCAATAATATCTGCCCTCTGAAAAGCCGTACTCAATGCATTCGCTTCAACAGTTACTGCTTGACTCCGCGCATCATGGCGACTCACTCCCGAGGCATAGGTAAACGCCAGTAATAATCCAAGGAGTGCGAACATGGATGTTAGTACAATAGCACCTCCACCTGAATCTGCATCCTTCCAGGTTTCGCGACGAGCAAGTCCCATACGATAGCCTGATTCAAGTGCAATCAAAAGAACTGCGATAAAGATCAGGCCTGCGCCCCAGATAGGCAGAGAATAGAGTAGTGCTAGTTCCATGTATGGCTCCGCAGAGGTTTGGCAGATTGAGTTCCTCAATCCAGTTGATTTGAGTAACCAGGCATAACATCTGGATAAAGTATAGTCAGTACCATCAAGTATATTCTATCGATAACGGTCAGGAACAGTCATACCACAGAGTTCCCATCTCCACAGCCAATCAGCTCAAAAATGAAAGAACCTCGACGACGGCACGTACCCCCTGGGACCTTCAACACTTCTTGATTCCGCGCGTTCTATTTAAAGTTGCTGATGGCAACTCACCAAAGAAACGACGATAATCGGTGGCAAACTGGCTCATGTGCCAAAATCCCCAGCGGCTCGCAATTTCACTAACTGTTGAGTTCAAAGGCAGTGAACGAATGAGTTCATGCTGTGCACCAATCAACCTCCGGGAGTTCAGATATGCTTTTGGTGTTACATCGAAGTAATCACGAAAGACATATTCCAGTGTTCGAACACAGCACCCGGAAGCTTTCGCCAATTCCAAAACGGTGATGGCTTTGTCTGCGTTGGCCTCGATGTAGCCCCGCACCCGTTGTAGTACGATCTGTTTTCTACCTGTCAGGCGGAGTTTGTCTGCTGGCCGGGAACCAGCAAGCGCCTGGAGTAAATGACGTATGAGATCGAATTCCAGATTGTGGATTATCTTTGTGCTATCTGCAGTTTTTTTAATCGATGCCAGACTACAGCATGCATGACGCAGTGTCTGACGTATTTCTTTCATCTCTGAGCGACCACAGTGACGAACTTGCTGAGGCGACCCCGCACGAGGACTGGCCTCCTGCAGACCACAGGATTCTTCAACCTCAGCAATTAAAGCTTCCGAAACAGAAAGCGTGTACCCCTTGAAGTTGGGTGGGATTATTGCCATCAGTTCCCGATCAGATGGGAAACAGAAGATATTATCCTGTTGAATTATGCCATCCGGAGTTATCGATTTCTCGATCCTCTCTTCGCAAAGCCCAAACGTCAGATGATTTGGTGGTGCACTGCCACCCTGTTGATAGGATTGCTCAAAGTAAAAGCGGCTTAGCATGAATTCAGGACGTCC
>JAQYVP010000194.1 GCA_030145485.1 Chromatiales bacterium | reverse complement strand
AGAAATCTGCTCAACCCGGGGTCTGGTGGTTTTCGCACCCGAAGCGCATGGTGGCGTCGGCATTCCCGCCAGGCGTTTGGACCGCTCCTCGAGCAACTGCGTCCCAACTTCCGGGATCCATACCGTAAGGCCTGGGGCGAGACGCCGCCCTCATGGAGCCATCTTCAGCGTTGTCAGTACACGGATATGGTGACTGATCTGAGCGACAGTCTGCTGGTCAAGGTTGACCGTATGATGATGGGCTTCTCGCTGGAGGGTCGCGTGCCTTTTCTGGACCACCGCATCGTAGAGTTCGGACTGGGGCTTCCTGATACTCTGAAAGTGAGAGGCGGACAGCCGAAGGTCTTCCTGCGGCAATGGGCCGAGCGCTACCTGCCAAAAGAGCATCTCTACATGAAAAAACGTGGCTTCGTCGTACCGATGCGTGAATGGCTCTCAGGAGGGGTGCTGGATGACCTGGAGCAGAAACTGATTCACAATGCGGCTATCAGGCAGTGGTTCGATACCTCGCGTCTTCCGGCGCTGTTCCAGGTTCAGCGCAACAGTGGCAAGGCGGCCCGGGAGGTATTTTGCCTCATGTAGTTCGCCATCTGGCACCCGCTGTTCATAGAAGATGGGGGACGAACAAAGCCTTCTGTAGACGAAGGTCCACGCGATTGGGTGTAGGCTCTTCCCTTGCCTCATCCCTGAATACAACCACCAGGAAAGCCTACATATTCATGAAATTCACTCTCATACTCTCGTTGCTGCTGGTGTCTGTGTCGCTGCATGCCGCCGAACGGCTCGACTACCTGATCGAGTACAAGGGGCTGCTCTCCGGATACAAATGGACGGATGTCTCCAGGGCGTCGATCATCACCGACCGGATCGCTGAGTGCGCGGGCAGGGGCAGTTGCATGGTCTCAACGGCAACGCTGAGTTCCAGGGGCTATAAGGTTCTGGAAGCTGTCTTCAAGGTGCGCTTTCACTACCGCAGCTTTTACCAGCTGAACCCATCGCGCACCCTGGCTTTCGAAACTCGAGAAAGAAAATACAGTAAACAGTATTTGCCCTACGGCTATAAGCACTCATTGGCTGTCATTCCCCGGGGAGCCGACACCACTGATTTTTACAAACTTCGCTCCAGGGGTGAGCCGCTGCCAGCCGATGTAAGAGTATTTGTGGCGACGGATCATAAACGGGTCGAGAAGATCAGGGTCAAAAAGGTGAAACACAAACCAGTAGACAAAAATGCGCTGGATCGCATGACACTGCTGCAGAGCGTGCGCTCGGCGCCACTGAAAGTCGGGTACAAGGCGTCATTTGCGGGCACTGATGGCAGGAACAGGCTCCAGTTCCGGGTGGCCGTCGTCGCGCAGGAGGAGGTCAAGGCAGCCGGAAAAAGCTGGAAAACCTGGAAGGTCAGGATCGATGAGCTCGAGAAGGGGGAGAAGCCGGTGTCTCTGCATGTGTGGATCTCCAGGGAGAGCCGCCACATACCGGTATTTATCGAAATAGAGAGCAGCTATGGTGAAGCGCGTTTTCACCTGAAATCTTATTGAGGGGACAGTGCTGAAGGAACAGTATACTGTTCCTTTGAATCACTTCACGATGACAGATCTTATCCAGGGGTCGAGGTGTCTCAGATCACAGGTGCTTGAAGCGAACAACACCATGAGAAAATCATACGCACTTTTAGGATCGACCAGTATCTTGTAGCCATTCAAGCGCAGGAAAACATCGGTTGAGAAAAAGGCAACGCGCTTGTTGCCATCGATAAACAGGTGATTATTGATGAGTGACTCAGACATGGCTGCCGCCATTTCAACCAAATCGTAACTTCTCAAAAAGTCCGTGCATTGTTCGAGTCTGCGCAGGGTCGGAATCAGCCTTTCAGGGACGCGTGAATACGTCCCTGTATGCTCTGATAAAACATCCCTGTTTTATACAGCCCTGAAAAGCAGACTCCCGACCCTGCTTTCTGCACGGGATTATTGAGAAGTTACACCAAATCTTCGTAATAACCTGATTGGGGGCGATAAAGCGCACTTTCCAATAGACCCATATCGCGCATTCCATCAGCGCCACCGAAGCGATCGATCAATGCACTATGGATTTCCAATACCTCATCGACACTCAAAAACTGAACGACTTTATCTGGCAAGAAATTTTCCCAACTCGTCGTTTTCATTCATGGAGTCGGCTAGATGATCACCAACAATTGGCCGAACGCGTCTGTGGTGCAAATAGTCACTTAGCGCCTCGGTGAGCAGACCAGAGATATTCTGGTGCGACTCTTTCGCAAGCGCCCTGAACTCTTCCCAAACCGCGGACTCTACTTTGGAGCTTATTTTTATCGTACTCATAAAGAGAGGGATAATTGACGTATCATGACTTGTCAATTTCATCAGAAAACCCTCTATTTCGGGAGTGGGATTTGTCGGTGGCGTACCTGTTTTCTAATCTCCTCGCTCAGGCTTAGTATGTATTCTGTCCCCAGAATCAGAATCAGAATCAGAATCAGAATCTCAGAATCTGTTTTCTCGGCAGTCGAAGGGTATACTGTAGGAATCTCCTAACATGATGGAACATACCAGAAAGAGCATGCTATGCAGTCAATAACAATCAATATCGATAACGATCAGTTAGCGGATAAAGTCACCTGGTTTCTTGAGCATCTTCAAAGCGAGGGCTTGGAAATTGTGTCGAAAGAAGATTTGGATGACCTCAAATTGCTGAAAGCCACGAGAAGTGAAGAATCCATCCCCTTTGATGATTATATGCGCCATGCGGATTAGCATTCGGAAAGGCGCCTCGCACCTGGCATTCGTTATCGTGCCACTGGTGTGTGCATTCTTCATCGACCTGGCCAATGCCGTGCTGATCCCGTTTTTTCTCACCAACTTCTGACCTGCACCGAACAAAAATCAGACCCTATTTACTCATCAACACAGGAAACTTACACGTGCATTCATTTGTTAAATACTCATTCTCCGCCATGGTTGCTTCAGCATCCATGTCCAACATTGCTGTAGCCGCAGATACCCATATTACCTGCAAAAGCAATAATTACCATCAGACCAATTGCAGATTGGATCGGCCAGCCCATGTACGCCTCTCCAAACAGATTTCCACACGTGACTGTGTGCAGGGTAAAACCTGGGATTATGACCGTCACAACATCTGGGTGGATGATGGCTGCGCAGCAAAATTTTCCGTCAACTACAATGAGCATCACGATAGCAGCTCCGACATCGGCAAGGCGATCGGCGCTATTGCAGGTATTGCAATACTCGGCGCACTCGCCAGTCAAGCGGATAAACATGATCAATACATCGATGACAACTATCATGGAGGACGCCATAGCTCATATGTGCCAACCTGGATGATCGGGAAATTCAAAGGTTACAATGAGCAGTATGATGCTGACGTCACCTTGAGGATCAACGATGACGGAGTGGTCACGGGACATACCTACGGTGGTGGCAAAATTCGTGGCTTTGTCAATAATGAGAAGCTTCACATCGGTTCGACTGTCTTCGATATCACCCGCACTCGCAAAGGTTTCTATACCAATCAGCATGGCGACCGCTCCAACGAGGTCAAGTATCACCGCCTGCGCTGATTAGAAAATACCCCGCCGTCAGTAAAACGGATTGTTCTGC
>JAQYVP010000192.1 GCA_030145485.1 Chromatiales bacterium | reverse complement strand
CCATAATTGCGCAGGTAGATGAAATGCAAAACAATCTCGAAAAAATTTCCCTCAAAGGAGTGTTGACTAAGGGGTAAATCCGTATATAATCCACTTAGCTTGAAAGTACGTTTATATTTATGCACACCATTTCGATGTCTCGTATTAAGTAGCTCGTCCTGTTTACATAAGTACTAGCAACACATTCCAGCCATACTGCCTTATACTTAATTGTTAAAAGGCTTCAATACTCGTAATAAAATAGGATAGATTATGTCTACTACTACCGGCACCGTTAAATGGTTCAACGAATCTAAAGGTTTTGGATTCATCGAACAAGAGAATGGCCCTGACGTTTTTGCTCATTTCAGCGCCATCAGCGGCTCAGGTTTCAAAACTCTGATCGAAGGACAGAAGGTTGAGTTCACTGTCACTCAAGGCCAGAAAGGTCCTCAAGCAGAGAACATCGTACCGCTCTAAATTGCTGGATCACGATAAGGCCTGCATCGCAGGCCTGCCTTACACCCTCCGGGGTTAGGGAATTAAAGGGCAGAACCTTCGGGTTCTGCCCTTTTTTATTGACAGCATCGAGCGCGGAAAAAACACACATGAATGCACCGGCACGGCTCCTTATGATCCTCGGCGCCAGCATGTTGATGCTGGGCGCCGGACAAACGATCGCTGACGAAATTCACATTGCGGTGGCCAGCAACTTTACTCATACCATCAAGCTTCTTGGCACACGCTTCGAGGCCAGCAGTGGTCACAAAGTGACTTTCAGCTTTGGTTCCACCGGCAAACACTACGCACAGATCAAGCATGGAGCGCCCTTCCACGCCCTCTTTGCCGCCGATGTCAAACGCCCGGAGTTGCTGGATAAGGAGGGGATCGCACTGCCTGGAAGCAGATTCACCTATGCCATCGGCAAAGTCGTCCTGTGGAGCCCAATAAAAGATGTAGTCGATGCGCAAGGCAAGGTGCTTCAAGATGGAACATTTCGCCATCTGGCCATTGCCAGTCCAAAGCTTGCGCCTTATGGCAGGGCTGCACGACAGGTCCTGGTGCAGCGCGGGATCTGGGAGGCATTGCAGGGGCGTATGGTGCGCGGCGAGAACATCGGTCAAACCTTCCAGTTCGTCAAAAGCGGCAATGCAGAGCTGGGATTCATCGCCTTGTCGCAGATAAAGCATCCCGCACGAGCGATCGAGGGTTCTGTGTGGGCAGTCCCGCAATCACTCTACTCTCCCATCGAGCAACAGGCGGTGCTGTTGCGGGAGAGTGATGCCGCTCGCGCCTTTCTCACATTCGTAAGAAGTGATGAGTCGCTGGAGATCATGCGCGGATTCGGCTACGCTACCCCTAATGTTGAATGATGCCGACCTTGCCGCCATTGCCATCACGCTGAAGCTGGCGGCAACCACTACGCTGATCCTGTTGCTACTGGGAACACCGTTTGCCTGGTGGCTGGCGCATACCCGCTGGCGTTACAAGTTCATGCTGGAAGCAGTGGTTGCTCTGCCGCTGGTGCTTCCCCCCACCGTACTGGGCTTCTATCTGCTGGTGGCTCTCGGACCGCAGGGCCCGGTCGGCGGCCTGCTGGAACACCTCGGCGGGCAACCACTGGTGTTTACCTTTACCGGCCTGGTAATCGGCTCGGTATTATACTCGATGCCATTTGTGGTGCAGCCTCTGCAGGGTGCTTTCGCCTCTATCGGCCCCCGCCCTATGGAGGTGGCGGCAACCCTGCGGGCCTCGCCACTGGATCGTTTTTTCACCGTCGCCGTGCCACTGGCCCGCTCCGGTTTCCTCACCGCCGCCGTACTTGGGTTTGCCCACACGGTCGGCGAATTCGGCGTAGTGCTGATGATCGGCGGCAACATACCCGGTCAGACCCAGGTACTGTCGATTGCCATTTATGATCATGTTGAAGTTCTCGAATATGGTCACGCCCACTGGTTATCAGGGGGGCTGCTGCTTGCCTCCTTTCTCATGCTGATGGCGGTGTATGCCCTCAATCGCCGCTTCTCGCTGGTTCGCCCATGATTTCCAGATCGAATCATTTCTCAATACGTCCGTGTTTGCACATAGAATGACGGCTCTTCTCAATCGCGGTCAGCCGGTAAATGCTCCTGCGTTGCCGGCACTTCCGCCATCCATGGCGGTCGGAAGAGCCACTCCTACGTCTGCAGCAAGCAATTGTTGTGGAAGCGATCAGCTGACCGCGAAATACACGGGGTTATTGAGAAATGACTACAGTGATGCACAGGGACGTGCATCATGAGCATACAAATACGCTTTAAGATCGACCGGGGCGAATTTGTTCTGGATGTGGATATGGAGATCCCCGATAGAGGCATTACCGCGGTGTTTGGCCCTTCGGGATGCGGCAAGACCACCCTGCTGCGCGCTATTGCAGGACTGGAGCCCTGCCATGATGGTTATCTGCGTGTGGGTGAAATGCTGTGGCAGGATGGCGCATTTTTTGTGCCTCCACACAAACGCCCGCTGGGCTACGTTTTCCAGGAGGCAAGTCTGTTTGCGCATCTCAACGTATGCCGTAATCTCGAATACGGCATCAAGCGGGTGCCGGCTTCACAGCGCAGGGTCTCTCTGCACAAGGCAATTGAATTGTTGGGTATCGGGCCTCTGCTCGAACACACAGCCGGGCAACTCTCCGGTGGTGAGCGCCAACGGGTGGCAATTGCGCGGGCGCTGGCGGTCAGCCCCGGGATCCTGCTGATGGATGAGCCGCTGGCGGCGCTGGATCAGGCGCGCAAGCAGGAGATCCTCCCCTATCTTGAATCGTTGCATGATGAGTTCGATATTCCCGTGATCTATGTCAGCCATTCGCAAGACGAGGTAGCACGTCTGGCGGATCACCTGGTGTTGCTTGAAGCAGGCCGGGTTAGAGCAACCGGGCCGATTGGAGAGATGTTGACCCGGCTCGATCTGCCCCTGGCTTATGGAAATGACGCAGAGGCGCTCATTGAAGCTGTTGTCGCAGGGCACGATGATGAATATGACCTGACTCTGCTGGATTTTTCAGGAGGACGCTTTACCGTCTCGCGCCATGATCTGCCGGTTGGCCACCCCGTCAGAGTACGGGTCATCGCCCGTGATGTCAGCCTGACTCTGGAGCACCAGTCCGGCACCAGTATCCTGAATATATTCCCCGCGACCATCGAGGAGATCACACCTGCAGGAAGCGCACAGATGATGATCAAACTGATGAGTGGTGATGTCACACTGCTTGCCCGGGTGACACGCAAGTCAGCCTCGGTACTGGATTTAAAACCCGGCAAGCTGGTCTACGCGCAAGCTAAAAGCGTCGCCCTGCTCTCATAGATATGCCATCGACTTCAGCCGTCGGATCCCCCTTTGGGAGAGGAGTCTAATATCAGCAATTCTAAATGTAGAGGGATATTCACCACGAAGAACACCAAGACATTTTTGTATCCATTTATTTCTTCGTGGTCTTCGTGAGCTTCGTGGTAAAAGTCTTTTATGATGTCGGCACTTTATTGCTACATTGAGAATTGCTAGTTTATTATCGCGGGCCCTGCGCATACATGGCGTCGATCTCGACAGCATAGCGCTCCAGCACCAGGGCTTTTTTAATCTTCAGCGTTGGCGTCAACAGCCCGTTCTCCGGTGTCCATGGCTCGGCAAGCAGGGTTGCCTTGCGAATCTTGGCGTAACCGGGAAAGTCTTTCAGACCCTTGCGAATTCTTGACAGTACATCCTTGACAACCTCCTCTCTGTTCAAGGCTTCGCTGGTATAGGGTTTCCCCGAAGTGGAGACGCTCCAGTATGTTTCATCGATGACCACCAGTGCAGTCAGGTAAGAACGCCCCTCCCCAACAACCAGCACCTGATCAATCATGCCATCCATACCAATGGCGCTCTCCATATCCGCCGGTGGAATTTTCTCTCCGTTGGAGAGCACCAGGATATCCTTGATTCTGCCAGTGATGTAAACATGCCCGGATGCAGAAACCCGTGCCTGGTCCCCTGTATGGAACCAGCCGTCAGCATCGATCACCTTGTTGGTTGCTGCATGATTGTTCCAGTATCCCAGCATGATTCCCGGGCTTTTTGCCAGCAGTTCATCATTCTTACCGATCTTCACCTCGGTTCCACGCAGCGGCCGCCCGACACTGTCGGGTTTGTTATCATTTTGACTATTCGCAGAGAGGATTGGGCTGGTCTCGGTGAGGCCATACCCCTGGATCATGGTGATTCCCAGGCCGGAAAAGACTTTTGCCACCTGTGGAGGCAGCGCCGCTCCGCCGATAAGGGCGCTGCGCAGGTTGCCGCCGAGTCCGTCGCGGATCTGGACGCCTACAAGATTATCCAGAACCCCATGCAGCAGCAGTGAAGGTTTCCAGGAGCCACGGCCCTGCTGCTTCAGGAAAAAACCCCAACCTGTTTCAACAGCTCTGTTGAAGAGCATGCGTTTGAATCGTGGCCCCTTGTTCAAACGATCATCCAACTTGCCAAGCACACGTTCGAATACGCGTGGCACAGCAACGATAAGTGTTGGTTTGCGGCTCTTGAAATCCTCGGCAAGCTGCGTCACAGATCTTGCAAAACTCACCCTGGCGCCAGCCATTACAGGAACATAATAACCGGCGGTACGTTCAAACATGTGTGACAGCGGAAGAAACGAGAGAAAGTGATCCTGGCGATAACAGTCCAGCATGGTTAAGCCGGCGTGCGCATTGGTGAGTATATTCAGATGGCTCAGCATGACACCTTTTGACCGTCCAGTGGTGCCTGACGTATAGACGATAGTAGCCAGCTTATCACCATCACCCCGGCGCGACTGATACTCCTGCTGCTCTGATTCCAGCCAGCTGTCGACACGCATGACGATGTCATCATTGCACTCACACTTTGCCGCTTCATCACTCTCATCGAGCAGCAGAACTCGCTGCAGCGATCCCTCATCGTCCGGTGTCGACTCAACGATAACAGGCGCCAGACGTTTCCAGCGCCTGGCATCCTGTATTAGAATGAGGCGAATGTTAGCGTCATCGATGATATAGCCAATGTTGTCCGGGCGATCATCGGTATAGAGCGGCACAACAACCAGTCCCAGGGAGAGTGCGGCCTGCTCGAACATCACCCACTGCGGACAATTTCGCAGCAACACCCCGACCCGATCTCCTCTGGACAGCCCCTCCTGACGCAAACTCAGCTGCCAGCGGGCAATATGCTGCTGCATCTCCCGCCATGTGTATGAGACCCAACTGCTGGTGCTGCGGTCATAAAAGCTGAAGGCTTCATCATCCGGCGTACGATGCACGCGCACCGAAAAGAGACCATCCAGCGTCTCAGCCTCCTCGACAGAGATAATATCTTCGCTCCAAAGCGTCATTCGCTACCCCGCAGACTAAACTCTTGTTAAAATTGTTGTAGAATCCTACCATCAACCGACAGGCGGAATAAGATTTCCATGCAAATTTTACTCAATGGCGACAATCGCACTCTTGAAAAAGGCATCACAGTAGCTGACCTGATCGCTGAATTGAACCTGACTGACCAACGCCTGGCTGTTGAGGTCAATGAAGAGCTGGTTCCGCGCTCCACTTTCAATGACCACCTTCTCAAGGCAGGTGATGAGATGGAGATCGTGCATGCCATTGGTGGTGGCTGATATTTGCACCATCCCAGAGACCCCTAGTAATCCTTGAGTGGCCAACATCTTTACAAATGAGTCAAATTCTAAAAATATCTCTCGCAAAGCAGCAAAGAACGCCAAGAAAAACCTTTGCAGTCTTGGCGTCTTCGCCTACATGGATGTAGGTGAGGGGCGTGAGCAGGACGCGGAAGCTTGGCGAGAGAAAAAATTTTCTTTCATGCCTTGTCAGTCTTAGAATTGGTCTCGCTAGCCTCATTGAGATGACAAACTCCATAACTGAAATAAAGGATGCTCTCCTTTCAATACAACATAGTAGTTAAAACTTATGAATTCAAACGACACATTTACAGTTGCCGGGCGCACCTTCAGCTCACGCCTGCTGGTTGGAACCGGCAAATACAAGGATATGGATGAGACCCAAAAGGCGATAGAAGCAAGCGGCGCAGAGATCGTTACCATCGCCGTTCGCCGCACCAATATGGGACAAAATAGCGATGAACCCAATATCCTGCAGGTGCTTCCGCCGGATCGATATACCATTCTGCCCAATACAGCCGGCTGCTACGATCAAAAAACCGCTGTACGCACCTGCAGACTGGCGCGCGAACTGCTCGATGGCCATAACCTCGTCAAACTCGAAGTGCTGGGTGACGAAAAGACGCTGTTTCCGGATGTGCTGGCAACCATGCGGGCGGCAGAGGAACTGGTCAAGGATGGCTTCGACGTGATGGTCTATACCAATGATGACCCCATAGTCGCCAGGCAACTCGAAGAGATTGGCTGCGCAGCTGTGATGCCGCTGGCCGCCCCGATTGGTTCCGGACTGGGTATTCGCAATCCGCTGAATATCCGCACCATCGTAGAAAATGCCAAGGTGCCCATCCTCGTCGACGCCGGTGTCGGTACAGCCTCCGATGCAGCAATGGCGATGGAACTGGGCTGTGACGGCGTGCTCATGAACACTGCAATTGCTGCAGCCAAAGATCCTGTACTGATGGCTTCGGCGATGAAAAAAGGCATCGAGGCAGGACGGCAAGCCTACCTGGCCGGGCGTATGCCGGCAAAGCGTTTTGCTTCGGCATCTTCTCCCGTTGACGGCTTGTTCTTTTGACAAAGCTGCTGAATGCTGCAAAGTGAGAAGAGTTGCCACACTATCGCTGTCAGCCGGTAAATGCTCCTGCGTTGCCGGCACTTCCGCCATCCATGGCGGTCGGATAACCGCTCCTACAGGTGAATAGACCTCAAATTTCCCTGATCTGGGCAATGGCGCGCAACCGCGTTATTGGGCGGAATAACAGGCTGCCATGGCATCTGCCTGCCGATCTGCAGAATTTCAAGCAGTTGACAGTCGGCAAACCCATTGTCATGGGGCGCAGGACATGGGAGTCGCTTCCGGGTGTATTGCCGGATCGCCGTCATATTGTCGTCACCCGCCAGTTGAATTATCAGGCTGAGCGAGCAGAAACGGCCCCCGGTCTGCAGCAGGCAATCGAACTTGCCGGTGATGTCGATGAGGTGATGATCGTCGGTGGCGCGGCACTCTACAAAATTGCATTACCAATTGCCGACCAACTCTATATGACCCTGGTGGATGCTGATATCGAAGGGGACACCTGCTTCCCGGAGTTCGATATGTCACCATGGGAGGAGGTATCACACGAGCACATTTCTGCAGACGAGAATAACAGCTATGGCATGGAATTTATTCAACTCAGCAGAAAACGCTGAACCACAGATAGATTTCCTTCGAGGTACAGTCAGATAGACTCACATCTCCTGAATAGTGACTGTAGATTGTTCTCTGCATGATTCCTGGGGCAATAGCAATTGCGTCTCTTTTTGGTGCAAACTGATGTTAAATCGCACTACAGTAATACCATGATTCAATCTAATATTGTGCGCAAATTCCTCTCAAGGACTATGATGCGAAGTTGTTTTATCGATTTCGCTTGAATAACGTGCTTAAGGAGTTGTTTAAC
>JAQYVP010000133.1 GCA_030145485.1 Chromatiales bacterium | reverse complement strand
TGATGATGCAGGCAATGGTGTCAAGTGGGAGTCGGACGGAAAAGGCTCTTTTACCATCGAGACAGTCGAGAAAAAAGGCAGGGGCACTGATGTGATTCTGCACCTCAAAGAGGATGAAGATGAGTTTCTGGAAGGTTTCCGTCTGCGTTCAGTCATCAGCAAGTTCTCTGACCACATCTCCATGCCTGTGATGATGCTGAAGGAAATTTTCGACGCCGGGGAGGATAACGAAGATGATAAAAAAGAGTCTGTACCGGAATGGGAACAGGTGAATACCGGAACAGCCCTGTGGATGCGCCCGAAGTCAGAAATTAAGGACGAGGAGTATAGTGACTTTTACAAGCACATCGCACATGATTTCGAAGAGCCGCTGGCGAAAATTCACAACCGCGTGGAGGGAACCAATGAGTACACCTCGCTGCTGTTCGTTCCCAAACGTGCGCCTTTTGACCTCTTCACTCCGGAGCAGAAACATGGCGTAAAGCTCTATGTGCGCCGTGTCTTCATCATGGATGAGGCCGACAAGTTGATGCCCCGTTATTTGCGTTTCATCAAGGGCGTCGTCGATGCAGACGACCTGCCTCTGAATGTGTCGCGTGAAATCCTGCAGCACAGTAAGAAGATCGACTCGATCCGCAATGCCAACGTCAAACGGGTGTTGACACTGCTGGAGAAGATGGCAAAAAATGATGCGGAAGATTACCAGGCATTCTGGGATGCCTTCGGCAAGGTGCTCAAGGAGGGGCCTGCGGAAGATGCCGCAAATGCAGAGCGTATCGCCGGGCTGCTGCGTTTCGTTACGGCCACCTCGGAGGAGGATGCTGAAAATGTTTCGCTGGACAGTTACATCGAGCGTATGCAGGATGAGCAGCAGAAGATCTACTATATGACTGCAGACTCTATCGCCGCTGCAAAATACAGTCCGCATCTTGAAGTCTTCAAAAAGAATGATATCGAGGTGCTTCTGCTGACCGATCATGTCGATGAGTGGCTGGTTTCCCACCTGCATGAATACAAGGGCAAGCAGTTGCAGTCAGTTGCCAAGGGTGAGGTTGATCTTGAGAACCTCAAGAGTGACGAGCAGAAGAAGAGCCATAAAAAGAGCAGTAAGAAGCACAAAAAGTTTTTGAAGCGCATCAGCAAGGCCCTGGGCGGCAAGGTGAAAGAGGTGCGTCTTAGCCAGCGCCTGACAGAATCTCCCGCCTGCCTGGTTGTTGAAGATCATGACATGAGCCAGAATCTTGCGCGGGTTTTACAGCAGATGGGACAGGATGCTCCGGCAACAATACCGACGCTGGAGATCAACCTGGATCATCCCGTGGTCAGCAAGCTCAAATCGATCGAAGATCAGCAGGAATTTGAGGATCTTGGCAGTGTGCTCTTTGACCAGGCCCTGCTGGCAGAAGGCGGTAAGCTTGAAGATCCTGCCGCTTTTGTGCGTCGTCTCAATGGCCTGCTGGCCGAGGTTAAATAAGGCGCCGCTGCGTTAAGGAGTTGTTCATAAATAACTTGCCGATATCGTACCGCAATGTTGTTTGTCTTCAAGGCGCAGCAAGGGGCGCATAGCAGCGTTATGTAACTCTTGCTGGAACGCAGAAGACGGACAACAGGGCCAGCAGGATCGGGAAGTTATTTTTGTACAACGACTAAGGAACCGGGGTGTGGGAGCGGTCGTGTGACCGTGAAATGCCTCGTCCCTTATTATCTATTCATTTAAAAACAGAGAGAGTTCCATGAGCGTACTTGTTGGGCGTGAAGCGCCGGATTTTACTGCCCATGCAGTATTGGGTGACGGCGCCATTGTTGATGACTTCAGCTTTTCCGATGCGACAAGAAGTCGCTATGCTGTTCTGTTCTTCTATCCGCATGACTTTACTTTTGTCTGCCCCTCCGAGTTGATTGCATTTGATCATCGCCTGAAAGAGTTCAGGAAAAGGGGTGTTGAAGTGATCGGGGTGTCGGTTGATTCACACTATACCCACAGTGCGTGGCGCAATACGCCAATCAATGACGGCGGTATTGGCTCTGTAGGCTACCCGCTGGTTGCGGATATGACGCATGCTATCTGCAGGGCCTATGGTGTTGAGACGGTGGATGGGGATGCAGCCTACCGCGCCTCATTTCTCATCGATACCGATGGCATCGTGCGTCACCAGGTCGTCAATGACAAGCCTCTTGGCAGGGATATCGACGAAATGCTGCGCATGGTCGATGCACTGCAGTTTTATGAGGAGCATGGCGAAGTCTGTCCGGCGGGCTGGAAGAAGGGTGACAAGGGCATCAAGGAGACGCACAAGAGTGTTGCTTCCTATCTCTCAAAGAATGCACTGAAACTCTAAAAGCAGGGGAGGGTTCTCCAATGTTGATGCCGGACTCTATCTTAACCACGGAACACACGGAATGATGGTTTCTTTTTCCGTGTATTCAGTGTGTTCCGTGGTTCGTATCTTTTTCTTGTTCCCACCGGGGAGGATGGAATCAAGAAGGAAGTTCATCCCTCTTTATTGCGATGCCGCAAAAAATCGATAAAAATAGTTAAAAGCAGTTGCCCGGGTCGGGGAAACTGGGTATAGTACGCACCTCGTTGATGCGGGGTGGAGCAGTCTGGCAGCTCGTCGGGCTCATAACCCGAAGGTCGTAGGTTCAAATCCTGCCCCCGCTACCAATTTTATGATAATAAGAAACCCCGTATACCGGGGTTTTTTGTTATCTGCGGAATGGGCCTTGAGGGCCTTTTTTTGTTGCTAAGGAGTTGCCCGAAAATAATTTCCCGATATCGCGCAGCAATGTTGTTCGTATTCAAGGCGCAGCAAGGGGCGCATAGCAGCGTTATGTAACTCTTGCTGGAACGCAGAAGAGGGACAACAGGGCAAAGCAGGATCGGGAAATTATTTTTGGGCAACGACTAAATTTTAAACACGATAATTGCTATGCAGCATGCGCCGGAACATTTGCTTGAACTGTCACGCTCCACGATTGAACCCATGGGGTTTGAAGTGGTTGGCGTGCAGCTGGTCAGTGCCGGAAAGCATGGAAAAATGCTGCGTATCTATATTGATAGTCCGCAGGGCATCATGCTGGATGACTGTGCATCAGTAAGCCGGCAGATGAGTGCGGTACTGGACGTGGAAGACCCGATTTCGGGTAACTATGCTCTTGAGGTCTCTTCTCCGGGACTGGATCGGCCACTCTTTTTTATTGAACATTTTGAACGTTTTGCAGGTCAAAAAGTGACATTACGAACGACAGGTTCTCATTACGGCAGGCGCAAATTCAAAGGCAAGTTGCTGGGGGCCGACGGGGAAGAAATTCGGCTGGAGGTAGATGGAGAGATCATGAAGCTTTCTTTTTCCGATATTGATTCGGCACGAATCGTGCCTCAGTTTTAAGCAGGAACAGGCGCCATGAATAAAGAAATCCTAATGGTCGTTGATGCGGTCTCCAGTGAAAAAGATGTCGATCGTGAGATTTTTTTTGAAGCGATCGAGGTCGCTCTTGCTACAGCGACTCGAAAAAAGAGCCGCGGTGACATTGCAGTACGTGTCGATATCGATCGTGAAGACGGGAGTTACACCACTTACCGTCGCTGGAAAGCGATCGATGAGAGCATCGTCGTAGACGAAGAGAGTGGTGAAACAGCCACCATCGAACATCCTTCTCGCGAGGTGACGCTCGAAGCTGCTCGCTTGATGGAGCCGGATCTGGATTTAGAGGCTGGTGATTACATCGAAGATGAGATTGATTCAGTTGAATTCGGCCGCATAGCAGCACAAACAGCCAAGCAGGTAATCGTACAAAAAGTGCGTGAAGCCGAGCGAGCGAAAGTTGTCGAAGCCTATAGCGACCGTGTCGGTGAATTGATCTCCGGAGTGGTCAAGCGCCTCATTCGCGGCTCGGTGATCCTGGATCTCGGTAGTAATGCCGAGGCCGAGATTCCTAAAAATGAACTGATTGGTCGTGAATCCGTGCGTGTAGGCGATCGTTTGCGCGGCCTTCTTTTTGATATTCTGGGAGAAGATCATCGTGGCCCGCAACTGCAGGTGACGCGTTCACGCCCGGAATTCCTTATCGAACTGTTTCGACTCGAAGTTCCGGAGATCGGCGAGGGGCTGATTGAACTGCTGGGTGCGGCGCGTGATCCGGGTTCACGTGCAAAAATTTCTGTCAGAGCACAGGATCCGCGTATTGATCCGGTTGGCGCATGCGTTGGCATGCGGGGTTCGCGCGTCCAGGCTGTCTCCAATGAACTCGCGGGAGAGCGGGTCGATATCATCTTATGGAACGAAAATCCTGCGCAGAATGTGATTAACTCCATGGCGCCTGCCGAAGTGCTCTCCATTGTCGTTGATGAAGAGGCGCACAGTATGGATGTGGCTGTGCATGAAGATAACCTCTCACAGGCCATTGGCCGCGGTGGTCAGAATGTACGCCTGGCAAGTCAGTTGACCGGCTGGGAACTGAATGTCATGGATGATGTGCAATCTGCCGAGAAAACGGAAAATGAAGCACATAAATTTGTGAAACGCTTCATGGATAGCCTCGAGGTTGACGAAGAGGTTGCCAACATCCTGGTTCAGGAGGGCTTCAGTACGCTTGAAGAGGTTGCTTACGTGCCGATTGAAGAGATGAATGAAATCGAGGAGTTCGACGAGGAGATCGTCAATGAACTGAGGGAACGCGCCGGTGATGCTTTGCTGACCCAGGCAATTGCTTCTGAAGAGGCGCAGGAATTTCCATCGGGAGATCTGCGCAATATGGTTGAGATCGACACGGATCTGGCGTCTCAACTTGAAAGTATCGGTATCAAGAGCATTGAAGATCTGGCAGATCAATCAACGGATGAACTGCTGGAGATCGAAGGGCTTGATGAAAAAAGGGCGGGTGAACTGATCTTGACGGCTCGCGCTCCCTGGTTTGCGGAAGCGGAATCCTGAGGGGTATTTGGTAATGAGTAAAGTAACTGTAAGCCATCTGGCAAAAGATGTAGGCATTACTGTCGATCGTCTGCTGCTGCAGCTCAAGGAAGCAGGTGTTCATAAAAACAGTGCAGAGGATGAAATCTCTGATACTGAGAAGCGTGATCTGCTTGCTAATCTGCGCAAGAGCCATGGTAAAAAATTGAGTACAGATGCCGGCGGAGCGAAAGGGGAAATTACCCTCAAGCGCAGAAGCAGCAGTACACTGAGGCAACCTGCAGCATCTGCGCGCACTGCCAGCAGCCGCGGACGTGAGGTGGGGCGCAGCGTCAACGTCGAAGTACGGCGTAAACGCACATTTCATAAAGAGATGGAGTCGAAGAGCAGTGAGCAGTTGCATCAGGAAGCTGATGCTGCGAAACAGGCGCTGCAGGAGCAGGCCGCTCAGCGTGAAGCGTTGCAGAGTGAGAATGATGCCCGCCGTCAGGCTGAAACCGACCGCAGGGCAAAAGAGGTCGGTCTGAAAGAATCCAGGCTGCAGAAAAAGCAGCAGCAAGAAGATGAGACAAAACGTGAGCTCGAAGAGCAGGCGCGTCGTGAAGAGCAACTCAAGGACGACAAGAAAAAAGTCGCTGCCGCAAAAGTTGCCCGCCAGGAGGCGCAAAAGAAATCGGAGCAGAAATCTTCTGCACCGGCAAGGCGCCGCCATAAACCTGCTGCTGAAGCAGGCCGTAAGCAACTGCATGTTGCCAGCGACCGACGTGGACGCGGTAAAAAGAGACGCGCAAAGGGTCGTGCTGCTCGCATCGATATTCCCGAGACAGAACACGGTTTTCAGAAACCAACTGCTCCTGTGGTCAGGGATGTCGAAGTTCCGGAAACCATCTCTGTTGGTGACCTTGCACAGCGCATGTCAGTCAAGGGGGTTGATGTCATCAAAACCCTGATGCAGATGGGAATGATGGTCACTATCAATGAAACTCTGGATCAGGATACAGCCCTGCTGGTGGTCGAAGAGATGGGTCACAAGGCTGTTTTCGGTAAGTCTGCTGACGCTGAATCGTTGCTGCTGGAAAAACTCATGACAGCACTTGAAGACGGTGAAGAGACGCTGCGGGCGCCGATTGTCACCATCATGGGGCATGTCGATCATGGTAAAACCTCACTGCTGGATTACATTCGCAAAACCAGCGTGACTGCAGGCGAGGCTGGCGGCATTACCCAGCATATCGGTGCATATCACGTTGAGACCGGCCATGGCATGATCACTTTTCTGGACACACCTGGACACGCGGCGTTCTCCGCCATGCGTGCTCGAGGCGCCCAGGCTACGGATATCGTCATCATTGTGGTTGCTGCTGACGATGGTGTGATGCCGCAAACAAAAGAGGCGATTCAGCATGCGCGTTCTGCTGAAGTGCCGCTGATCGTTGCTGTCAACAAGATGGATAAACCCGAGGCGCAGCCGGATCGCGTCATGCAGGAGATGGTTGCCGAGGAGGTCGTGCCGGAGGATTGGGGTGGCGAGGTTCAGTTCGTCAAGGTCTCTGCGCACAGTGGTGAGGGCATCGATGATCTGCTCGATGCAATATTGCTGCAGGCTGAATTACTGGAGTTGTCATCAGCCACTGATGGTCCCGCACGTGGTGTCATCGTAGAAGCGACCCTTGACAAGGGCAGGGGGCCGGTGGCAACTGTACTGGTTCAATCCGGCACTTTGAACAAGGGTGACACGCTTGTTTGCGGCACGGAGTTTGGACGTGTACGCGCCATGTATGATGAAAACGGTCTGGAGGTAGAGACAGCCGGACCATCGATTCCAGTTGCTGTTCAGGGTCTCTCCAGCGCACCCAATGCTGGTGATGATGCGATCGTAACGGCAGATGAAAAAACGGCCCGTGAGCTGGCCGAGGTAAGGCGCGCCAAATTGCGTGACATCCGCCTGGCAGAGCAGAAGGCGGCCAAGCTCAATGAGCTTTTCGAGCAGATGGGGAAAGACGAAGTTGTCAACGTCAACCTGGTGGTCAAAGCCGATGTCCATGGCAGTGTCGAGGCAATCAAGGAGTCTCTCGAAAACATCTCGACAGACGAAGTCAAGATCAGGGTGGTTGCATCGGGTGTTGGCGGCATCAATGAATCCGATGCCAATCTGGCTGCCAGCACAAATGCAATCGTGATCGGTTTTAATGTGCGCGCGGATGCCGCATCCCGCCGCATACTCGAAGAGCGCGGACTTGAACTGCGTTACTACAGCATCATCTACGAAGTGATCGATGATGTCAGAAAGGCTGCATCCGGATTGTTGTCACCCGAAATCCGTGAAGAGATCGTCGGTCTTGCCGAGGTGCGTGATGTATTCCGTTCCTCACGTATCGGCGCCATTGCAGGCTGCATGGTTCTCGAAGGCGTGGTCAAGCGCAATAATCCGATTCGCGTGCTGCGGGATAATATCGTCATTTTTGAAGGTGAGCTGGAGTCGCTGCGGCGTTTCAAGGATGACGTTGCAGAAGTCCGCTCGGGTACAGAGTGCGGTATCGGCGTGAAGAGCTATAACGACATCGAAGAGGGCGATCAGATCGAAGTCTTTGAACGCACCAAGGTTGCAAGAGAGCTCTGATGCCAGTTGAATTCAGCCGATCTGAGCGAATTGGTGTCGCTATGCAGCGAGACCTGTCTGAACTCATCCCTAAACTCAAGGATCCGCGCCTCGCCATGATCACGATCCACGAGGCCAGGGTGACGCGGGATCTCTCTTATGCAAAAATCTATTTCACGGTTCTTGATGGCGATGCCGAACAGAACCGTGAAATTTTGCAGCAGGCTGCAGGCCATCTGCGCCATGAACTGGGTAAAAGCAGCACCCTGCGTACCATTCCCGAGCTTAAATTTGTCATCGATACCAGTATTGACTACGGCAATAATCTGCAAGCGCTGATTGAAAAAGCGGTTGCGGAAGATGCGCACAAAGATAGCGAGTAGAGTGTTATGGCGCGACGCCGCAAGGGCCGCAATATCAGCGGTATTCTATTACTGGACAAGCCCCTCAACTTAACCTCCAATGGCGCGCTGCAGCGGGTGAAACGTCTCTATAAGGCGGATAAGGCTGGCCATACGGGGAGTCTGGATCCACTTGCAACGGGATTGCTGCCCATCTGTCTGGGTGCGGCTACCAAGGTATCGGCATTTCTGCTCGATGCCGACAAGCGCTATTTGACCACTGTCAAACTGGGTGAGAAAACAACCACCGCGGATGCAGAGGGTGAGATCATCGAAACGCGTGTCGTCGAGGGCGTCACGCCGCAGAGCGTCACCGCTGTGCTGCAGCAGTTTATCGGTGAAATCGAGCAGCTTCCTCCAATGTACTCAGCCGTCAAGCACAAGGGTGAACGCCTCTATAAGCTGGCGCGTGAAGGCAAGGTGGTTGAGCGTAAAACCCGTCGCATCACCATCTTCTCAATCGATCTGGTCTCCCTGCAAGATGATCTGCTGGAGTTGGATATCCAGTGCTCCAAAGGCACCTATGTGCGCACGCTGGCTGAAGATATCGGTGAGCAGCTCGGTTGCGGCGGCCATGTGGCAGCCCTCAGACGCACGACAGTCGGACCCTATGACGACACTGCGCTGGTTACCCTGGAGCAGTTGCAGAGTCTCGGCCATGAGGGAGAGCTGCAGGCGCTCGATCAACTGCTGTTGCCGATCGACAGCGGCCTGGTGCACTGGCCTGCAGTAAAACTGGGCGCCGATGCATCCCACTATCTCAAACAGGGACAGGCCGTTACCGCATCATCGATACCCGCTTCCGGCTGGGTGCGAATTTATGACCACGAAGACCAATTCCTCGGCGCCGGTGTCATCGATGAAAACGGCATGGTAGCGCCGCGCCGCCTGATGCTGACATAGCCTGCATCCATTCCCGCCATCCGTGGCGGCAGGAAGGCGCCGTGGGAGCGGTCTTCCGACCGCGATTCTGCACGGAATTATTCAGAAGCAACTGTGTTTATCTGTAGGCCGGATGAGCGCAAGCGAAATCCGGCAAAGCGAAATCCGGAAAACAGGCATAGTGCAAAAACACACCCATCACTTAAACAGCAACACCCCGTTGCGATAATCAATCGTATATTTCCCCAGCCTCTCCAGCAGGCTCTGTCCAAGCAGCATGGGAGAGTTATCTGAATCGGAAATGCTGAATGTGATATCCCTGAAGGTGCGCGTTCCAATAGTAACCGATCGCAACCTGGCCCGCATATGCTTTTTTCTTGATCCGTCTGCCAGGCGGTAGACCTGCCCCGGCAGGAAATCATCTTCAGTCAAGGTGCCATTGCGAATGAGAATATTGGCAACTTTGGGAGTCAGCATCAAGTCGGCTGCACCGCTGTCCAGGATCAGGCTTACGATGACGGCATCATTCAACTGCACCGGTATCTTATAAACGCCGCTGACTTTTTTCAGGCGGATGGCGTTCAGACCCTGTTGATTGTTGAGAGCTGATGAGCGGGGCAATGTGTGTGTGGATCTGTTGGCGGATGCCGGCTGATAGCGGTGGCGCTTGTGCGCAATGATACGGCCATGATCACAGATCACTCCACGACGCTCCAGCTCTCGTCTGAGGATGGCCCGCTCTTCAGGGCTGCTGCTCCACTCCGGCCCCAGCAGCTCACAAACAGACTCATCCGGCATCGACTCAAGCCTCTGCGTTTGCACAGTGGTGGTGGCGCAGCCTGACAATAAAAGTATGACGCTGCAGGTAACAAATAGAGAGAGAGTGAGTTTCATATCAGGGGTGACTCAGATCATCATTAGTAACTGTCCGGTAATCCTGTGCAGCATGTATACCACCCCGTATCTTAACCCATCTTTGTCAGTTACCCTCCATTTTCTCTCGAAAAAAGGCCTGATTTTCTCGAAAATCGCCTGATATTTTAGTGGAAAAAATTAAATATCTAATAAAAACAACGGGATGGAAAATCCGATTTTGAAATGTAGTGCCATAAAGTGACTTTTAGGTCTTGACCGTAGAATTTTCGTCGGCCAGGCTATCGGTATGTTTATCCGTCGCACCAAAACACGCACAACAGCGAGTGGCGAGCATTACTACAGCTATCGCCTCGTCGATTCCTACCGCGTTGATAAGTGTGTTCGCCAGCGACCCCTGCTCAACCTGGGCAGTGGCTTCAGTTTCCCACGTGAACAGTGGCCGGAGCTAAGCCAACGCATCGCGCAGATTATTTTTGGTCAAACAACTCTCCTCCCTCTACCGCGCCTCAGACCTGCTATGGAAGCACCACGATGTGATTGAGTCCTTTCTCTACCAGCAGCATTGCACTCTGTTTGATGTCGAGGAGACCATCACGCTGTTTGATCTGACCAACACCTTTTTTGAAGGCACGGGAAAACTCAATGCCCTTGCCGCCTATGGACGTTCCAAGGAGAAGCGCACAGACTGTCCATTGGTGACCCTGGCGCTGGTTCT
>JAQYVP010000099.1 GCA_030145485.1 Chromatiales bacterium | reverse complement strand
TGAATTGCCGGAAGGTGTGGAGATGGTGATGCCGGGCGACAATGTCAAGATGACAGTCACCATGATCAACCCGATTGCGATGGAAGAGGGGCTGCGCTTCGCGATTCGCGAAGGCGGCCGTACCGTCGGCGCCGGTGTTGTCTCCAAGATTATTGAGTAAGATTCTCAATATCTTGCAGCAGGCAGCGAGCAACAATTTAGCCCGCTGCCTGTTTTGTCTGTAATTTTATTAAAACTTTACAGGCCAGTAGCTCAATTGGTAGAGCAACGGTCTCCAAAACCGTAGGTTGGGGGTTCGATTCCCTCCTGGCCTGCCACTATTCGATGGCAGTATGAACGCAAAAGTAGAACAGCAAAGCTCGGCGCTGGATATTGCCAAACTGGTATTGGCCGTACTCATATTATTTGGCGCTATTGGCCTCTATTACCAGTTTCCTGAAGCATCGACGCTGTTGCGTGTGCTGGGCGTGCTTGCAGCTGCAGTGGCAGCTGCTGCAATAGCAGTAACATCTGCTCCCGGTCGCGCATTGTGGGCTTTTGCTACCGAAGCGCGCACCGAAGTGCGCAAGGTTATTTGGCCGACCAGGCAGGAGACCATTCAGACAACCCTGGCCGTGCTGGTCATCGTACTGATTGTAGCCATCTATTTATGGGGTATCGACAAAATACTCTTCATGATTGTCGGCGCATTGACAGGGCAGGGCTAACAGTGTCTAAACGATGGTATGTCATCCACGCATTTTCCGGCTATGAAGCGCGCGTAAAGAAACTGCTCGAAGAGGCGATACAGCGAGTTGATATGGAGGATCACTTCGGTGAGATTCTGGTGCCGACCGAGGAAGTCGTCGAGATGCGCAATGGTGTCAAGCGTAAGAGTGAGCGCAAATTTTTCCCCGGTTATGTGCTGGTACACATGGAGATGAGTGATGATGCTTGGCACCTGGTCAAGGAGATTCCAAATGTCATGGGTTTTATCGGCAATACGGGTGACAAGAATAAGATCAAACCCGTACCGATCACGGACAAGGAAGCCGATACCATATTAATGCGCGTGCAGGAGGGTATCGACAAACCAAGGCCGAAAGTACTCTATGAGCCAGGCGAGTTGATCCGTGTGACAGACGGCCCTTTTAATGATTTTAACGGGGTTGTGGAAGAGGTGGATTATGAAAAAAACCTGCTGCGTATCTCGGTAATGATTTTTGGACGATCCACTCCAGTGGATCTTGAGTTTGGCCAGGTAGAGAAAACCTGATTCCGGCCCTGCCGGACAATGAAATATTACTTTTATTAATTTAACGACGGGCAGCAGCGGTAACCAGCCCCTTGCGTGATGACCCGGGAGAGAGAAAATGGCTAAAAAAATAGAGGCTTATATCAAGCTTCAGGTAGCGGCTCAGGAAGCCAATCCCAGTCCGCCGGTTGGTCCTGCTCTGGGACAGCATGGCGTAAACATCATGGAGTTCTGCAAGACGTTTAATGCGCAGACGCAGAATGTCGAGAAAGGCATGCCTGTTCCGGTGGTGATTACTGTCTATAACGACCGTTCCTTCACCTTCATCATGAAGACGCCGCCTGCAGCAGTGCTGCTGATCAAAGCTGCGGGTATTGCCAAAGGCAGCGGTGAACCGAATACCAATAAAGTCGGCAAGGTAACGCGCGCACAACTCGAAGAGATTGCCACAGTCAAGATGCCGGACCTGACGGCTGCAGATATGGATGCCGCGGTGCGCACCATCGCCGGCACTGCCCGCAGTATGGGACTTGATGTCGAAGGAGTAGTCTGACATGGCAAAATTAACCAAACGTATGAAAGCGATCGCTGAAAAGGTCGAGCCCGGTAAGAGTTATGCTGCCGAGGATGCCTTTTCGTTGCTCAAGGAACTCTCATCGGTGAAATTCAGGGAGGGCGTCGATGCGGCGATCAACCTGGGGGTCGATGCGCGTAAATCCGATCAGGTGGTGCGTGGCGCCACTGTGCTGCCTAACGGCACCGGAAGTGATGTCCGTGTCGCTGTTTTCACCCAGGGCGCCAATGCAGATGCTGCAAAAGAGGCCGGTGCCGATATCATCGGTATGGATGACCTGGCGGCAGATATCAAAGCCGGTAAGATGGATTTTGATGTTGTCATAGCCAGTCCTGATGCCATGCGGGTCGTTGGTCAGCTTGGGCAGATTCTTGGTCCTCGCGGCCTCATGCCCAATCCGAAAGTTGGCACCGTAACGCCGAATATTGCACAGGCTGTGAGCAATGCCAAATCGGGCCAGGTGCAGTTTCGCACCGATAAGGGTGGAATTATTCACTGCACCATCGGCAAGGCTGATTTTGATATCCCGGCATTGAAACAAAACCTCGAGTCGCTGCTTGCTGAACTGAAGAAGATCAAACCCAGTGTGGCTAAAGGCATCTATCTCGAAAAAATCACAGTCTCCACAACCATGGGGCCTGGATTGATACTGGATCAAAGTTCACTGGAACTCTGATCTTCACATGAACTTTGGGGCTATGACCCTGTATATATACGCAGGGTCATGCTGTCAAAGACCGCAGGTGAGTGCATAACTCTTAATTTCCTGCGCAGACGGGCTCAATCAGTAATTATCATCTGATGAAGGCCACGTTACGCCCCCGTACCGGATGATCGGTGCGGGTTATTTATCGGGATTTATCCCAACGTAATCAGGAGGTGACTATTGGCTCTTAATTTCGAACAGAAAAAGGCCATCGTCTCCGAAGTTGCTGAAGTAGCAGACAAAGCCTTCTCCGCAATTGCTGCAGAGTATCGTGGATTGAGCGTTGATGAGATGACGGATTTGCGTGCGCAGGCACGTAATGCCGGCGTCTATCTTCGTGTCGTCAAGAACTCGCTTGCACGCCGCGCGTTTGAAGGCACCGAGTTTGAATGTATGAGTGAAGGCTTGACCGGTCCATTGGTGCTTGCCTTTTCACAGGAAGACCCGGGTTCTGCTGCACGTGTCATAAACGACTTCGCTAAAGATCACGAAAAGCTCGAGGTCAAACTGGTTTCTATCGGCGGACAGCTGCTGGAACCTGGTGAGATCAAAACTTTGGCGAAGATGCCAACTTACGATCAGGCAATCAGTATGCTGATGGCAGTCATGAAAGCACCGGTTGAAAAACTGGCGCGCACCATGAACGAAGTGCCCGGCAAGCTTGTACGTACAGTTGCTGCTGTAAAAGATGCGAAACAGGCGGCTTAAGAGACATCCGTTTTTTCACCCTAAATTATCGTGTTGAACCCTTATCAGGAGAAACATAGTGAGTAAAGAAGATATCCTCGAAGCAATTTCATCCATGAGTGTCATGGAAGTTGTTGAGCTCATCGAAGCGATGGAAGAGAAGTTTGGTGTTACTGCAGCTGCAGCTGTTGCCGCGGCTCCTGCTGCTGGCGGCGATACTGCTGCTGCTGCTGAAGAGCAGACAGAGTTTGACCTGGTGCTGACCAGCTTTGGCGAAAAGAAAGTGGCTGTTATCAAAGCTGTTCGCAGTATGACAGGCCAGGGCCTCAAAGAGGCAAAGGATTCTGTTGAATCAGCACCGACAACGTTGAAGGAAGGCATCACCAAGGATGAAGCTGAAGAGCTCAAAAAACAGCTTGAAGAGGCTGGCGCCACTGTAGAGGTCAAGTAAGACCTTGCAGTTGGCATCGTTGCAGAGTTGCGTGTTGCTGAACGCCCGGCTTTTAGACAACGCAGAGACTCTCTGACGATAGCAACCAGGCTGGTGGCCAACAGGCCGCCGGCCTTTTGCTGCTTGTAGAAAGAGTAGTAGCGGGATGGCTTGTCATGACCCCGCAAGACCCCGCATTGCGGGTGATTTTGATTGATCCTGAGGAACGGTGAGATGGCGTACAGTTTTACTGAAAAAAAACGTATTCGTAATGATTTTGGCAGACAGAAGAGTGTTTTGCCTGTCCCCTATCTGATTGCGACCCAGATCAACTCATTCCGTGATTTCCTGCAGACGGGTACAGCTCCGCAAGAGCGTAAAGACAAAGGATTGCAGGCAGCGTTCAAATCAGTATTTCCCATTTCGAGTCATTCGGGTAATGCCAAGCTCGAGTATGTCAGTTATCGTCTCGAGGCCCCGAAATTTGATGTGCGTGAATGCCAGCTGCGCGGCGCCACCTATGCAGCGCCTTTGCGTGTACTCGTCAAACTTGTGATCTACGACAAGGATACCCTCAAGTCCAAGAAGATCAAGCCCAAGGTCAAAGAGGTGCGTGAGCAGGAGATCTACATGGGAGAAATGCCCCTCATGACAGAGACCGGCACCTTTGTTATCAATGGCACAGAGCGTGTCATCGTCTCCCAACTGCACCGTTCACCCGGCGTCTTTTTTGATCATGATAAAGGCAAAACCCACTCTTCGGGCAAGCTGCTGTTCTCGGCAAGGGTCATTCCCTACCGGGGTTCATGGCTCGACTTCGAGTTCGACCCGAAAGATTGTATGTTTGTAAGAATCGATCGCCGCCGCAAGATACCTGCAACCATCCTGCTGCGTGCGCTTGGCTACGATACCGAGCAGATCATCAATATGTTCTTCGACCATGATCATTTTAGCCTCTCCGCTAAAAAGATCACCATGGAGTTGGTACCGAGCCGTCTGCGTGGCGAGATGCTTGATTTCGATATCAAGATCAACAACAAGGTGCTGGTTGCAGGAGGACGCCGTATTACCCAGCGTTATATCCGTGAACTCGACAAGGCCGGTATTTCCCAGCTCGATGTTCCCGCCTCCTACCTGGTGGGCAAAACACTGGCTCACAATGTCGTCGATACCGAGACCGGTGAACTGCTGGCCAACGTCAATGAAGAAATCAGCGAGGAGATGATCGAGGCATTTATCGACAGAGGCATCAAAGAGATCAATACTTTGTTTACCAATGATCTGGATCATGGCTCCTTTATTTCGGACACTTTGCGTATCGACCCGACCTCGACCCAGCTGGAGGCGCAGGTCGAGATCTACCGCATGATGCGTCCCGGTGAGCCGCCGACAAAAGATTCGGCGGAAAACCTGTTTGGCAACCTGTTCTTCACACCTGACCGCTATGACCTTTCCGCAGTGGGGCGCATGAAATTCAATCGCCGCCTGGGTCGTGAAGAGTCGACAGGAGAGGGGATTCTCTCCAACGAAGATATTGTCGATGTGTTGAAAACCCTGATTGATATCCGTAATGGCAACGGCACAACCGATGATATCGATCATCTCGGCAACCGCCGTGTGCGGTGTGTTGGTGAAATGGCGGAGAATCAGTTCCGCATTGGCCTGGTGCGTGTTGAACGCGCCGTCAAGGAGCGTCTGACGCTGGCGGAGAGCGAAGGCCTGATGCCGCAGGAGATGATCAATTCAAAACCTGTCTCGGCAGCCATACGCGAATTTTTCGGATCGAGCCAGCTCTCCCAGTTCATGGATCAGAATAATCCGCTCTCCGAGATCACCCACAAGCGCCGTGTTTCGGCGCTCGGCCCCGGTGGCCTGGCGCGCGAGCGCGCGGGCTTTGAAGTGCGGGATGTGCATCCAACACACTATGGCCGCGTCTGTCCGATCGAGACCCCGGAGGGCCCCAATATCGGCCTGATTAATTCGCTGGCATCCTATGCGCGCACCAACGAGTATGGCTTTCTTGAAACGCCATATCGTATTGTCAAGGATTCAATCGCTACGGATGAAATTCACTATCTCTCAGCAATTGAAGAGGGACGCTATGTGATAGCCCAGGCCAACTCCGTACTGGATGACGACAACAGACTCACTGACGAGCTGGTCTCCTGTCGGTTCGAGAATGAATTCATGCTCTCGGGACCGGAAGAAGTCAACTATATGGATGTCTCACCGCGCCAGATTGTTTCGGTTGCAGCCAGCATGGTGCCGTTTCTGGAGCACAATGATGCCAACCG
>JAQYVP010000098.1 GCA_030145485.1 Chromatiales bacterium | reverse complement strand
TGAATTGCCGGAAGGTGTGGAGATGGTGATGCCGGGCGACAATGTCAAGATGACAGTCACCATGATCAACCCGATTGCGATGGAAGAGGGGCTGCGCTTCGCGATTCGCGAAGGCGGCCGTACCGTCGGCGCCGGTGTTGTTTCCAAAATAATCGAGTAAAGAGTCATGCCAACAGGTCAGAAAATCCGTATTCGCTTGAAGTCATTTGATCATCGTTTGATTGATCAGTCAGCTCGCGAAATTGTGGAAACAGCAAAACGCACCGGCTCGGTTGTTAAAGGCCCGATCCCACTGCCGACCAAGATGGAGCGTTATACGATATTGGTTTCACCGCATGTGAATAAAGATGCACGGGATCAGTATGAAATTCGCACTCACAAGCGTCTGCTCGAGATCATGGATCCCAGTGATAAAACCGTGGATTCTTTGATGAAGCTGGATCTGGCTGCCGGCGTTGATGTTCAGATCAAGCTGAACTAGGGGATAGATCATGACAATGGGTATCGTAGGACGTAAAGCTGGCATGAGCCGCATCTTCACCGAAGATGGCGTCTCCATACCGGTCACAGTGATCGAGGCAACTCCCAATCGCGTTGCGCAGGTGCGCACAGCCGAGGTTGACGGCTATGCGGCGGTTCAGGTTGCAGTTGGCAGTCGCAAGGCATCGCGCATCAATAAACCAACTGCGGGCCACCACGCGAAAGCAGGTGTCGAAGCCGGCTCAAGCCTGTGTGAATTCCGTCTCGATGAGCACACAGGAGATATTCCTGAAGTGGGCAGCGAGATCACGGTCGCTGTGTTTGAAGAAGGGCAGATCGTAGACGTGCAGGGAACCAGCAAGGGTGCCGGTTTTGCCGGTGTCGTCAAGCGCCATAACTTTGCCATGCAACGTGCAACGCACGGCAACTCATTGTCTCATCGCGCTCCCGGATCAATTGGCCAGTGCCAGACTCCAGGTCGTGTCTTCAAGGGCAAGAAGATGGCAGGTCACATGGGCAATGTGAAGCGTACAGTGCAGAATCTTGAGATCGTGCGTGTTGATACAGAGAGAAATCTGCTGCTGGTGAAGGGTGCTGTTCCAGGTTCCAAAGGTGGTGATGTGATTATCACCCCGGCAGTCAAAATAAAACGCAAGGGTTGATGATGATGAACCTGACAGTAGAAAACGGCAGTTCGATTGATGTCTCGGAGCAGGTGTTCGGCGTTGAATATAACGAAGCGCGGGTTCACCAGGTTGTGAAAGCCTACTATAATGGCGCGCGCTCCGGCACCAAGGCGCAGAAGACCCGCGCCCAGGTCAGGGGTGGTGGCATCAAGCCATGGCGCCAGAAAGGCACGGGTCGCGCACGTGCCGGTACTTCCAGCAGTCCGATCTGGCGTTCAGGTGGCGTCACCTTCGCCGCATCGCCGCGTGATTTTTCACAAAAAGTCAATCGTAAAATGTATAGCGGTGCGATTCGCTCTATCCTCTCAGAACTGGTGCGTCAGCAACGCCTGCTGGTTGTCGAGGCGTTTGCGATCGATGCACCTAAGACCAAGCAGATCACCGAAAAATTGAAGCAGCTGGGTCTCAAGGATGCGCTGATTATTGTTGCTGATCTCGATGAGAATCTGATCCTGGCGTCGCGCAATCTCTACCATATTGATGTGCGTGACAGCAGTGATATCGATCCGGCAAGCCTGATCGCATTTGACAAGATTGTCATCACTTCTGCGGCACTGGAAAAGATCGAGGAGCGTCTCTCATGAACAATGAGCGTTTGATGAAAGTTTTGTTGGGTGGTGTACTCTCTGAAAAGAGCGCCAACGTCGCCGAGTCCAATCAGGTCGTTTTTCGTGTTGCCACCGATGCAACCAAACCTGAGATCCGTCGTGCAGTCGAATTGATGTTTGAAGTCAATGTCGAAGATGTTCATGTCCTGAATGTCAAGGGCAAGAACAAACGCTTCGGTTCGAAGCAGGGCAAGCGCTCCGACTGGAGAAAGGCATACGTTCGCCTCAAACAGGGCGATAGCATTGACTTCATGCCTGCTGCCTGAGTCAGTGATCGCGCTTTGATCCCGAATATCGAATCAAGTTGAATTAACGAGTTGCAAACATGGCAATTGTAAAATCAAAACCGACATCTCCAGGGCGCCGCTTTGTAGTCACTGTCATTAAACCCGAACTGCATAAAGGTGGCCCTTATGAGCCGCTGGTCGAAAAGAAGACCAAGACAGGCGGGCGTAACAATAATGGCCGTATTACATCGCGCCATCGTGGTGGTGGACACAAACAGCGGTATCGCGTCATTGATTTCAAGCGCAATAAAGAGAGTGTGCCGGCAACGGTCGAACGCATCGAGTACGATCCAAACCGTACCGCTTACATTGCACTGCTGAAATATGCCGATGGCGCGCGCGCCTATATTATTGCACCGAAAGGGCTGCTTGCCGGTGACAGCGTCGTTTCAGGGCGTGAAGCTCCGATTTCAGCGGGAAATTGCATGCCGCTGCGCAACATGCCGATGGGTAGTATCGTTCACTGTATCGAAATGAAGCCTGGCAAGGGTGCACAAATTGCTCGCAGCGCAGGAACTTCCGCTCAGCTGGTCGCACGGGAAGGCGAGTATGCAACTCTGCGTCTGCGCTCGGGTGAGATGCGTAAGATTCCAGCCAGGTGCCGTGGGGTACTTGGCGAAGTGAGCAACGGCGAACACAGCCTGCGTTCTCTGGGCAAGGCCGGCGCCAAGCGCTGGCGTGGCGTGCGTCCGACCGTACGTGGTGTGGCGATGAATCCTGTCGATCACCCGCATGGCGGCGGCGAGGGAAGGACATCAGGTGGTCGTCATCCTGTCAGTCCCTGGGGTGTGCCGACCAAAGGTTACAAGACACGCAGTAATAAACGTACCGACAAGATGATCTTACGCGATCGTCGTCGTAAATAATTGAGGTAGAGAAATGCCACGTTCGGTTCATAAAGGTCCCTTTATTGATCACCATCTGCAGAAAAAGGTGGGGGCAGCTGCGGCTAGCCATGATCGACGCCCGATCAAGACCTGGTCGCGGCGTTCCATGGTCAGCCCGGATATGGTTGGCCTGACAATCGGGATTCATAATGGCCGGCAGCATGTTCCGGTCCTGATTAACGAAAACATGGTTGGCCACAAGCTCGGTGAATTCGCTCAGACGCGTACTTACCGTGGACATGTGTCCGACAAGAAAGCAAAGTAACGGAGAGAGAGATGCAGGCTGTAGCTAAACATCGCTATGCACGAATTTCTGCGCAGAAGGGGCGTCTGGTTGCTGATCAGATCCGTGGATTGCCAGTTGAAGAGGCGCTCAATGTGCTCATATTCAGCAACAAAAAGGGTGCGGTGCTGATCAAAAAGGTGCTTGATTCTGCAATTGCGAATGCAGAGAACAATGAAGGGGCCGATATCGATGAGCTGACTGTCAAATCAATCTGCATCGATGAAGGACCAACCATGAAGAGAATTCGTGCACGCGCCAAGGGGCGGGCAAGTCGTATTCTCAAGCGTAGCAGCCACATTACCGTCGCAGTAGCGGACGACTAAGGCAGAGTCATTATGGGTCAAAAAATACATCCAACAGGTTTTCGACTTGGAATAACAAAAGAGCATACCTCGCGTTGGTATGCCAATACCAATCAGTATGCTGATCTTCTCAATGAGGATCTCAAGGTACGTGATTTCCTCAGGGAGAAGTTGAAGCAGGCGCAGGTGAGCCGAATTCAGATCGATCGTCCCGCCAATAACGCCAATATCACCATTCACACGGCGCGTCCCGGTATTGTGATTGGTAAAAAGGGTGAAGACATCAATAAGCTGCGTACGGAAGTATCAGCCCTCATGGGTGTTCCGGTACAGATCAGTATTGAAGAGATTCGTAAACCCGAACTCGATGCAACCCTGGTAGCAGAGAGTATTGCGCAGCAACTCGAGCGACGTATCATGTTTCGTCGCGCCATGAAACGCTCTGTGCAAACTGCCATGCGTCTCGGCGCTGGTGGTATCAAGATCAACATCGGTGGCCGCCTGAACGGTGCAGAGATCGCCAGAAGTGAATGGTATCGTGAAGGTCGGGTGCCGTTGCATACGCTGCGTGCTGATATCGATTACGGTACGGCAGAGGCGATGACGACTTATGGCATCATCGGTATCAAGGTGTGGGTATTCAAGGGTGAAGTCTATGCAGATATGCCTGCAGAGAAGGAACAGCCAAAGAAGACCAGAGGCCGTAGTAGCAAGGGTAGAGACAATAAAGGTTAAATCATGCTCCAGCCAAAACGAACAAAATTCCGTAAAATGCACAAAGGTCGCAATCGTGGTCTGGCAGAGAGAGGCAGTAAAGTCAGCTTCGGTGAATTCGGCCTCAAGGCCACTTCAAGAGGCCGTATTACCTCTCGCCAGATCGAGGCTGCACGACGCACTATTACTCGTACAGTAAAGCGCGGCGGCAAGCTCTATATCCGCGTTTTTCCTGATAAGCCAATTACCAAGAAGCCGCTTGAAGTGCGTATGGGTAAAGGTAAAGGCAGCGTCGAGTACTGGGTGGCGCAAGTTCAGCCGGGAAGTATGCTGTATGAGATTGAAGGCGTCTCTGAAGAGATGGCGCGCGAGGCATTCAAACTTGCAGCCGCCAAACTTCCGGTCGCAACCACCTTTTCCAAGCGGACGGTCCTCTAATGAAAGCATCAGAAATGCGTAGCAAAAGTCAGCTCGAGCTGGAACAGGAGCTGAATGATCTGCTGAAAGAGCAATTCACCTTGCGTATGCAGCAGGGCGCAGGTCAGCTGGCGCGCCCGGACCATGTGAAAAAGGTTCGCAAGAATATCGCCAGGGTCAAAACCGTGATGAATCAAAAAATGGCAGGTAGTGCGTCATGAGTGAAAAGCAAACAGCAAACAGAACCATCCAGGGGCGTGTTGTCAGCGACAAGATGGATAAGACCATCACCGTATTGATCGAGCGTCAGGTCAAGCATCCGATTTACGGAAAATTTATCCGCAGATCGACCAAAGTACATGCACATGATGCGAACAATGAGTGCCGTACCGGCGATCTCGTTATGGTTGAACAGTGTCGTCCGCTGTCACGCAGTAAGTCGTGGCGTCTGGTCGAAGTTATCGAGAGCCCCGCAGGGGCCTGATCCAGTAGAATTTTTCGTGGAGTAATCTGATGATTCAGATGCAGACAAACCTGACTGTTGCTGACAATAGCGGCGCCAAACGTGTTCAGTGTATCAAGGTGCTGGGTGGATCGCACCGTCGCTATGCAGGCATTGGTGATGTTATCAAGGTCAGTATCAAAGAAGCGATCCCTCGCGGGAAAGTGAAAAAAGGCGATGTATACAACGCCGTCGTGGTACGCACCCGCAAGGGTGTACGTCGTGGCGATGGTTCGCTGATTCGCTTTGACGGCAATGCCGCGGTGTTGTTGAATGCACAGCTGCAGCCTGTTGGCACACGCATCTTCGGACCTGTTACGCGTGAATTGCGTGGCGAAAAGTTCATGAAGATTATTTCACTTGCTCCTGAAGTGTTGTGAGGTTGATTTCATGGCTATGAATAAAATTAGGAAAGGCGACGATGTGATCGTGATTGCCGGCAAAGACAGCGGCAAACGCGGAACAGTCCTCAAAGTGGATCAGCGGCGTGTCGTCGTAGAGAATATCAATCTGGCTAAAAAGCACGTCAAGCCTGATCCAAACAAAGGGGAACCGGGCGGCATCATTGATAAAGAGATGCCTATGGATGCTTCCAATGTGGCAATTTATAATCCGATGACCAATAAGGGTGATCGGGTTGGATTCAAATCGCTGGACGATGGACGCAAGGTGCGTTTTTTCAAGTCCAACGGTGAAGTCGTTGATGTATAAAGCGAGAAAAAGATGAGCAGGCTAGAAGATCATTACCGTGACAAAGTGATTCCACAATTGACCGAAAAATTTGGTTACACCAGTGTCATGGCGGTCCCACGGATTGAAAAAATCACCCTCAATATGGGCGTTGGCGAAGCGACTGGTGACAAAAAAATCATTCAGAATGCGACTACGGATATGACCAAAATTTGCGGCCAGAAACCTGTTGTTACCAGGGCGCGCAAATCTGTTGCAGGATTTAAGATTCGTGAAGGCTGGCCAATCGGCTGCAAGGTGACGCTGCGTCGCGCCCGCATGTTTGAATTTCTCGATCGCCTGATCAGCATCGCGCTGCCCAGAGAGCGTGATTTCCGCGGGCTCAATGGCAAATCATTTGACGGGCGTGGAAACTACAACATGGGTATCAAGGAGCAGATCATGTTCCCGGAGATCGATTACGATCAGATCGATGCAATTCGAGGCATGGATATCTGTATTACGACTTCAGCAAAGAATGACGAAGAGGGTCATTCGCTGCTGGAAGCTTTCAACTTTCCGTTCAAATAAAATTCGCTAACGCGTATCCGGTAAAGAGATTATGGCAAAGAAAAGCATGATTGCACGTGAAACAAAGCGCGCAAAAACTGTCGCAAAATATGTTGAGAAACGTGCGGCATTGAAAGCGATTATCAATAATCGTGAAAGCTCTTACGAAGAGATTGATGACGCCGTCCTCAAGCTGCAGAAGATGCCTCGCGATGCGAGTTCATCCCGTCAACGCTCACGCTGTCGCATCACCGGACGACCACATGCCGTGTATCGCAAATTTGGTCTGTGCCGTCATAAATTACGTGAAGCCACCATGCGCGGTGACGTACCAGGCCTGAAAAAAGCCAGCTGGTAAGATAGATAATAGCAATTCTCTATGTACCAATAGAGTGTCGAAATTATAAAAGACTTTTACCACGAAGCACATGAACACCACGAAGAATCATCTGGATAGAATAATATCTTCGCGCTCTTCGTGTTCTTTGTGGTGAATCTCTTTATATTTCGAGTTGTTGGTAACAATAATGACGTTTTGACTGGTATTTCAGGTCAATTATATGTATAGTATGCGACCTTCGTTTTGAAGGTCGTTCGTTTATTTGGATTTCAATAATTCAGGGTATCGCGCCACATTGGCGGGCTGACCCACAGGAGACTCATAATGAGTATGTCAGATCCCCTAGCGGATATGTTGACACGTATCCGCAATGCTCAGGCGCGGAACAAGGTTTCTGTCACCATGCCGTCATCCAAAGTCAAGCAAGCTGTGGCTGCGGTGCTCAAAGATGAAGGCTTCATCAAAGATTTTCACGCATCTTCCGATATCAAGGCTGAGCTCAACGTTGAGCTGAAGTACTTTCAGGGAGAGCCTGTGATCGAACTCATTCAGCGCGTGAGCCGCCCAGGTTTGCGTATCTACAAAAACAAGCATGAACTGCCCCAGGTACGTAACGGGCTTGGCATCGCTATTATTTCAACATCCAATGGTTTGATGACTGATCGTGCGGCGCGTAAAGCCGGTCACGGTGGCGAAGTCATTGCCTTTGTCGCATAGGAGTCGGAGATGTCACGTATTGCAAAGGCTCCAGTTTCCATCACTTCCGGTATCGAAGTCAAGATTGATGGACAGGATGTAGAGGTCAAAGGTTCCAAAGGAACACTTGCATGGAGTGTCAATCCTGCGGTCAAAGTTTCTCAGGAAGATGGTGCTCTGCATATAGCTCCTCTAAAGGAAACCAAGCAGTCCTGGGCTCTGGCTGGCACCACTCGGGCATTACTGAATAACATGATCATTGGTTGTTCAGACGGATTCAGTAAAAAACTGACCCTGATCGGCGTTGGCTATCGAGCTGCGATGAAGGGCAAGGAACTTGGCCTGAGTCTTGGATTCTCACATCCTGTGAACTATGCGGTGCCGGATGGTATAAAAATCGAAACACCTTCGCAGACTGAAATTATTGTTTCAGGCGCGGACAAGCAGCAGGTTGGCCAGGTTGCTGCGGAGATTCGTTCATACAGACCGCCGGAGCCTTATAAAGGCAAGGGTATACGCTACGCAGACGAGCACGTACTGCGTAAAGAAGCGAAAAAGAAATAAGAGGTTAGGACGATGGATAAGAAACAAAGTCGTTTGCGTCGTGCGCGAAAAGCCCGCGCCAGAATCCATGATTCAGGGCGGCATCGTCTGACGGTTTTTCGTACACCGCGGCATATCTATGCCCAGGTGATCGCTCCGAATGGTGCGGAAATCGTTGCTGCTGCCTCTACTGTTGAAAAATCGATTCGTGACACGATCGATGGCTCAACAGGAAATACTACTGCCGCCGCATCTGTCGGTAAGGCTATTGGAGAGCGTGCCAGGGCGGCTGGAGTCGAGGTTGTCGCTTTTGATCGCGCCGGATTCAGATTTCATGGCCGCGTGAAATCACTCGCAGATGCTGCTCGTGAAGCCGGCTTGCAATTTTAAGAGGAACAGCGATGTCAAAATATGATTCTCAAGATGACGGTCAGGATTTTATTGAAAAACTTGTCACTGTCAATCGTGTTGCCAAAACAGTAAAAGGCGGGCGAATTTTCAGTTTTTCTGCACTGACTGTTGTCGGCGACGGCAAAGGCCGTGTTGGTTTTGGCCAGGGCAAGGCGCGCGAGGTACCAATCGCGATCCAGAAGTCAATGGAAAGCGCACGCAAGAATATGAAAACTGTCAATCTCAATGGCGATACGGTTCAGTATCCGTTGATTGGTCGGCATGGCGCGGCGAAGGTTTTCATGAAACCGGCTTCCCAGGGTACGGGTATTATTGCCGGCGGTGCGATGCGTGCTGTATTCGAGGTTGTCGGCGTACACAATGTGCTTGCCAAATGTATCGGCACCAATAATCCGCTCAATGTTATCCGTGCAACTGTGCAGGGCCTGACCGCCATGACCAGTCCCGAGCATGTGGCAGCAAAACGTGGCAAGAGTGTCGAAGAGATTCTGGAGTAACAAATGGCAGGCAAGAACATGATGAAAGTCAAGCTGGTGCGGAGTATGAACGGTCGCCTCAAGACGCATATTGCCTGTGTCAGAGGCCTTGGATTGCGCAAAATCCACCAGGTTGTTGAAGTTGAAGATACCGCATCGACCCGGGGGATGGTCAATAAAGTCTCTTACATGGTAAAAGTTGTTACGGAGAGCTGATATGCACCTGAATACACTAAAACCTGCAGAAGGCAGCAGCAAGACGCGTAAGCGTGTCGGTCGCGGCATTGGCAGCGGGCTTGGAAAGACATGTGGACGTGGACATAAAGGTCAGAAATCACGCTCTGGCGGATTAACAAAAGTCGGCTTCGAGGGTGGTCAAATGCCTTTGCAGCGCCGCTTGCCCAAGGTCGGCTTTAACTCCCGCATGGCAAAATACACCGCTGAGTTGACACTCAATGAAATCGCTTCGGTCGATGCGGATGTGGTTGACATCAAGGCGTTGCATTCGGCAAATATTCTGCCGCACAGTATGAAGCGCGCCAAGGTGATGCTCTCGGGTACGATCGACAAAGCGGTTACATTGAAGGGCATTCGCGCCACCAAAGGCGCCCGTGCAGCAATTGAAAAATCTGGCGGTAGTGTCCAAGATTGATGTTTGCGAGTGACACGGGCTTGATTGCAAAAGAGTATTAAGCGGAATATACGATGGCAGCAAAAGATGCAATGACAACAGGTGGCGGCAAATTCGGCCACCTCACGGAGATCAAGCAGCGCATTCTGTTCCTGCTTGGAGCTCTGATTGTCTTTCGTATAGGAACTTTCGTGCCCGTGCCAGGAGTCAATCCTGCGGCCCTGGCGGCGCTGTTTCAACAGCAGTCCGGCACAATACTGGATATGTTCAACATGTTCTCGGGTGGCGCGCTTGAGCGTGCGAGCCTGTTTGCACTTGGCATCATGCCGTATATCTCTGCATCCATCATCATGCAGTTGATGACAGCAGTCATACCGACGCTGGAACAGCTGAAGAAAGAGGGTGAATCAGGGCGACGTAAAATCACCCAATACACCCGCTACGGAACTGTTGTACTGGGGATATTTCAGTCGATCGGTATCGCGCTTGCACTGCAGGGACAGACTGTTGCGGGAGCCAATGTCGTGATCAACCAGGGATGGGGTTTTGTCATGGTCGCTTCGGTGGCCCTCGTCAGCGGCACCATGTTCCTCATGTGGCTTGGTGAGCAGATTACAGAGCGTGGTCTTGGCAACGGCATCTCTATGATTATTTTTGCCGGTATTGTTGCCGGATTGCCATCTGCTGCAGGTTCTGTCTTCCAGCAGGTGAGCAGTGGTGAGATGAATGCGATTTTTGTTGTCGTGCTGCTGATCGCACTGATTGGCGTCGTTGGTTTTGTGGTTTTTGTCGAGCGCGGCCAGCGGCGTATCAAGATCAATTATGCCAAACGTCAGCAGGGACGCAAGATCTATGCAGCACAGAGCAGCTTTCTGCCGCTAAAATTGAATATGTCCGGGGTTATCCCGCCGATCTTTGCATCCAGTATTATCCTGTTTCCGGCGACCATCGGACAAATGGCGGGCAGTGGTGAAAACATGCGCTGGCTGCAGGACCTGACCGGGAAACTCGCCCCCGGCGAGCCTCTGTATACAGTTTTCTTTGCTGCAGCAATCATATTTTTCTGCTTCTTTTATACGGCGATTGTATTCAACTCGCGTGATACAGCGGATAACCTCAAACGCTCGGGTGCTTTTATCCCGGGTATTCGCCCCGGAAAACAGACTGCGACCTATATCGATGGCGTTCTGTCGCGCCTGACCCTGGTGGGCGCCATGTACATCACACTGGTGGCGCTGTTGCCGGATCTGCTGCGATTTCAGTGGAATATACCTTTTTACTTTGGTGGCACATCGCTGCTCATCATTGTCGTTGTTGTCATGGATTTCATGGCGCAACTGCAGGCGCATCTGATGTCGCATCAGTATGACAGCCTCATGAAAAAAGCCAATTTTAGCGGTGTCGGCGGTGCTGGCCGTATTCACTGATTCCGATATCTGGAGAAAATATTATGAAAGTGCGAGCTTCCGTCAAAAAGATTTGTCGCAACTGCAAGATTGTCAAACGCAAGGGCGTTGTACGTGTGATTTGCAAAGATCCGCGTCATAAGCAACGTCAAGGTTGATTTCATTATGATTCCGCTATATGATTGCGCGTTTTCCGTGCCGCGGATACAACTGAGTTTAGGAGCTTAACTGATGGCCCGTATTGCTGGTGTCAATATACCGGACAGAAAACACGCAGTCATTTCATTGACTGCAATTTACGGCATTGGTCGTACCAAGGCAATGGAGATATGCAAAGCTGCAGGCGTTGCGCCGGATCAAATGATTCAGCAGCTTGGTGATGACCAGATCGATGCGCTGCGCACGGAAGTTGCGAAGCACAATGTCGAAGGTGATCTACGCCGTGAAATATCCATGAGTATAAAACGCTTGATGGATCTTGGCTGCAACCGTGGCATCCGCCATCGTCGTGGTCTCCCTGTACGTGGACAACGTACAAAAACGAATGCGCGCACCCGTAAAGGACCGCGTCGTCCTATCAAGCGCTGATACGATAATCAGGTTAAATTACTATGGCGAAACCTACACACACAAAGAAAAAGGTCAATAAGGTAGTGACAGATGGCATAGCCCATGTGCATGCATCTTTTAATAACACCATCATTATGATCTCCGACCGCCAGGGAAATGCACTCTGCTGGACTACCGCCGGTGGATCCGGTTTTCGTGGTTCACGCAAGAGTACCCCTTTTGCAGCACAGGTTGCTGCTGAAAAATGCGGTCAAATGGCAAAAGAATTCGGCATGAAGAGTATTGATGTCAATATCAAGGGCCCCGGTCCCGGGCGTGACTCTGCCGTTCGTGCGCTTAATAATTCTGGTCTTAAAATAACCAGTATCTCTGATGTGACGCCAATTCCGCATAATGGTTGTCGCCCACCTAAAAAGCGTCGCGTGTGACCGGAGTCGAACATGGCTAGATATATTGGACCAAAATGTAAACTCAGTCGCCGTGAAGGCACTGACCTGGGACTCAAGAGCCGCGTGCGTGCTCTGGATACGAAATGCAACATGGAGAAGGTTCCCGGCCAAACCAGCGAGCGTCGTCGCCGGCTCTCCGACTATGGTTTGCAGTTGCGCGAAAAACAGAAAGTTCGCCGTATCTACTGCGTACTGGAAAAGCAGTTCCGTAACTACTACAAAAAAGCTGCGAAAACCAAGGGCGCTACGGGTGACAATCTGTTGCAACTTTTGGAACGCCGCCTGGATAATGTGGTTTACCGCATGGGCTATGGTTCAACGCGATCAGAAGCGCGTCAGCTGGTCAGCCACAAGGCGATTGAAGTCAATGGTTCTGTTGTCAACATCGCCTCGTATCAGGTTTCTGCAGAAGATGTGGTTTCAGTGCGGGAAAAATCCCGCACACAGGACCGCATCAAAAGCTCCCTCTCTATTGCAGAGCAGTATGAGTTTCCCGACTGGATCGAGGTTGATGTTACAGCAATGACGGGTGTATTTAAGCGTATTCCTGAACGTACAGACCTGCCGGCTGAAATCAACGAACAGTTGATCGTAGAACTCTACTCCAAGTAAGCACCTATTTGAAGGCGTATTCATGACGGAATCTATCTCTGATTTTCTAAAACCACGTATCGTTAATATTGACAGAATCAACGATACGCATACCATAGTCATACTGGAGCCATTTGAACGTGGTTTCGGTCATACACTTGGTAATGCGTTGCGTCGTATTCTGCTCTCTTCGATGAGAGGCAGCGCAGTGACCGATGTCATGATTGAAGGCGTCGAGCATGAGTACAGTGGTATGGACGGTATTCAGGAGGATGCACTTGATATTCTTTTGAACCTGAAAGAGCTTGCGATTGTTATGCACGAACGTGATGAAGCTGTCCTGCACCTGAAAAAAACAGGACCATGCGAAGTCACGGCAGCTGATATTCAGCTCGATCATGATGTGGAGATTGCAGATCCTGATCAACTCATTGCGACGCTGACAAAGGATGTTGAGCTTGATATCTCCATGAAGGTCAGGAAAGGGCGTGGCTATGAGCCTGCCGCCAACCGTAAAGATGATGAAGACTCAAATCTTGTCGGATGGCTGAAACTCGATGCGACTTTCTCACCTGTGCGCCGTATTGCCTATTCAGTCGAAGCTGCGCGTGTTGAGCAGCGCACCGACCTCGACAAGTTGATCATCGATATCGAGACTGATGGAACCATTGATCCTGATGAGGCTGTGCGTATGGCCGCAACGATTCTTCAGGATCAGCTGACTGCCTTTGTGCTGCTGGATGTTACAGTGGCGCCGGATGTCGAAGAGGATGTTGAGGATGAGCCGGAGTTTGATCCAACCCTGCTTAGCCCGGTTGATGATCTTGAACTGACTGTGCGTTCTGCAAATTGCCTCAAGGCTGAAAATATCATGTTCATCGGTGATCTGGTGCAGCGTACAGAAGTGGAACTCCTGAAGACGCCTAATCTTGGCAAAAAATCCCTGAATGAAATCAAGGATGTACTTGCCGAGCGTGGCTTGTCTCTTGGAATGAAACTCGAGAACTGGCCACCTGAATCTCTTGAAGAAGTTGTTAACGGTTAGGTTTCCAGGCTCTCGCTAGATATCCTTGTGAGACTTACATCTTAACAAATGAGTCAAATTTTAATAATGACTCTCGCAAAGGCGCAAAGCTCGCAAAGAATAACCTTTGCGCTCTTGGCGAGAGGAAATGTTTTTTTCATGCCTTGTCGGTTTGAGACTTGGTCTTGCTAGAATAGATATCAGGAATTATTATCATGCGTCATCGCAAATCCGGTCGCAAACTCAACAGAAACAGCAGTCACCGTAAAGCCATGTTTAAAAACATGGCATGCTCACTGTTTGAACACGAGTTGATCAAAACAACTCTACCCAAAGCCAAAGAGCTGCGTCGCGTTGTCGAGCCCCTCATCACCAGGGCAAAAGTTGACACTGTTGCAAATCGCCGCCTGGCATTCAGCCGCCTGCGTGACGATGCTGTTGTTGCAAAGCTGTTTACTGAAATCGGACCAAGATACGAAGAGCGCAATGGCGGCTACATGCGTATTCTCAAGGCCGGATACCGTGTCGGTGATAAAGCACCCATGGCATGGGTGGAACTGGTCGACCGTACCATTCCGGAAGTTGAAGATGATATCTTCGACGAAGCAGTAGACGATTAAACGTTAACATCGTATTGCATCAAGAAGCCGGCATCAGCCGGTTTTTTTGTTTCTTTTTCCACAGATGAACACAGATGAACACAGATAAACACGGATGAAAAATAATGAAATCCAAGTGTCCCTGTGCTCATCTATGGTGAATGAATTGCCCATTGTTGTTTATTCTTGTTCCCACGCTCCTGTGTAAGAATGCATATGATGTTCTCCACATTAGCTAAATCAGCCAATCATTCAAGATCTGCTATGGGTTGCCATGTGGATCAGGGAATTCAGTGTAAAGAAAAAAATCTGTGTTCATCTGTGGATAAAAATCCCTTGAAGTTTTTTCCTCATTTGTCTCTACACTCCCTGTGCTCCATAGAGTGAGTTATACAGCCCCTGCTGGCTGATCAACTTGCTGTGGATGCCATCTTCGACGATGCGGCCATCCTCGAATACCAGTACCCGGTCGGCGTGTTTCACTGCACTCAGGCGATGGGCAACGATGATGGTTGTCTTTCCCTGCAAAAAAGTATGCATCGCTGCATGCAAATGTTTTTCAGTGGTCGTATCGAGTGCGGATGTCGCCTCATCGAGGATCACAACTGCAGGATCAGTCAATACCATGCGGGCGATTGCAAGACGTTGCTGCTGTCCGCCTGAAAGGCGTACGCCCCTGTTGCCAATACGGGTTTCCAGGCCGCCGTCAAGCATCTCGATAGTATTTTTTAATTGTGCGATCTCGAGTGCTTCCCACAGCAGCGGATCATCGATCTCACGACCCAGCGTCAGATTCGAACGCACACTCTCATTCATCAGGGCAGGGTGCTGCAGCACGGTCGCTATGTTTTCACGCACGATATCGAGTCCAATGCGTGTGACAGGAACACCTTCGAAAAGTATTTCACCTTTATCTGCCGTGTAGAGTCCCAGAAGGATCTGTATGAAGGTGGTTTTTCCGCCGCCACTGGCGCCGACAAGGGCGACTTTCTGCCCGGCAGGGATATGCAGAGAGAGATCTTTGAGAATTCTGGGGCCATCGCCATAACAAAAATCGACATCCTCAAGTGTAATGGAGACTGTTTTCCTGCCGATGAAGGGATTCTCCTCATGCGGATAAACGGGTTCCAGTTTGATGTCGAAGAGAGTGTTGATGCGTTGCAGTGCGGCGTGTGCGCTGTTCCAGGCATACTGAATCGTTACAACCTCCTGCACCGGACCCATCATGAACCACAAATAGGCGAACACCGCCAGCATCTGACCGATCGAAAGCCCGGAGTAGAGCACCATGAACATGCTCAGAGCGCGAAAGATATCGAAGCCGAACAGAAAAATGACAAATGAGAGGCGTGATGCGGCATCGCTGCGCCAGGCAAAGCTGGATGAGTAGTTGCGCACATCGGCGGCGACATCGATGAGCCTGGCAATGTAGTGATGTTCCCGGTTGGCGGCGCGAATCTGCTGGATTGCATCGAGCGTTTCCGCCAGAGATTCCTGGAACAGCTGAAAGGTTGCATTTTCGCGTTTTTTGAGCTGCTTGACCTTGCGTCCGAAGATGGTGGTGACGTAGATCACCAGTGGATTGAGCAGTAATATAAACAGCGCCAGCTGCCAGTGAATCCACAGCAGAATAACAGCCGTGCCGATGATCGTCAGCACCGCTACCAGAAATTTACTGGTGCTGACACTGACGAAGTCATCGATTGTTTGTAAATCAGTTACCAGATGAGATGCGACCGCGCCTGATCCAAGGGTCTCATACTCCGACATGGAGATGTGTTCGAGTCGAGATAGCAGCGAACGGCGCATGCGGAAGATCACCTCTTTGGCGATACGGGTAAAAATACGCGTCTGCCACACGCTGAAGAGGGTAGCGGCAACACGCAGCATCAGCGTCAGCCCCAGCACGGCAAGAATATAGAGAGCGGGGCCATGCCAGCTTTGGGGAAACAGCTGATCTATGATTGCTACGGATGTTCCAGGTTTATCCAGCAGCACTTCGTCGACCAGAATCGGGATCAGCAGGGGCACTGGTACGGCAAGCGAGGTGCCAATGATGGCAATGATATTTGCCTGGATCAACTCCTTACGATGACTGCCCACCATCTGTAGAAGTCTGCGCCAGCTATAGGTTTGAATGTTGCCGTTTTGGACGGGCATGGGGTTCTCTTTTATTGCGATTCTGTATCGGCTGAAGATAACTTAATCAGGAAGATTCTATGCTCATTTGTTATGATACGCAGCGATATCTGATAAAAATCTTGAGAATCGCCTATGAAAGCCCTGTTTATACTTCTGCTCCTGCTATTCCTCGTCTCTTCTCCACTGTATGCGAGTGATTTGAACAGCATCTACCAGCTGGCGCGCACCAATGATGCGCAAATACTGGGCTCGGAAGCTTCGCTTGAAGCCGCTCGCGAAGCAAAACCGATCGCCCGTTCCAGTCTGCTGCCGCAAATTTTTGTCTCAGGCGCGGGGACAGGCATCAGCAGTCGACAGAATGACAGCTGGAACAGAACCGAGGCTGCAATTGATCTGTCACAACCACTCTATGACAGGGGTGCTTACATGGGATACAAACAGGCGGATCATGTCGTTGATCAGGCCGAGGCGCTTTATCACGGTGACGAGCAGACCTTGATCATGCGTGTCTCAGAAGCCTATTTCGGTGTGCTTGCGGCAGAAGATGATGTCACCTTCAGCAAAGCTGAAGCCCGCGCCATTCTCAAGCAGCTGGATCAGGCGACCCAACGCTATGATGTCGGCTTGATTCCTATCACCGATGTGCATGAATCCCAGGCGCGATACGATGGAGCACGTTCTGCACTGATCCTGGCCGAGAATAATCTGCAGGATAACAGGGAGGTACTGCGTGAAATCATCGGAAAGGATCCCGGGAAACTGGCGAAACTCAAACAGAAAATCCCTCTGATCGGTCCAAAACCGGCCAATATCAAGCACTGGACCAGCACCGCATTGAAGAACAATCCGGATGTTATTGCTGCACAGGAGGAGGTGAGGATAGCGGAGAAGGAGGTCGAGGTTATCCGTTCCGGCCACTACCCCACGGCTGACCTGGTCGCAGGAGCTTCCACCTATAATGATTCCAACCGCAGAGATGTTTTTCTCACTAATGATGATGATGCCAGAATCGGCCTGCGACTGAATATCCCTCTCTATACAGGCGGACGCGTCACACACAGCACCAGACAGGCGCGGTCCAGGTTGCGTGCAGCACGTTCGGGTCTGGAAGCGGCCAAACGCAGGGTAATACGAAATTCCAATGATGCCTACCGCGGCATTCATTCCGGCATCAGCCAGGTCGAGGCGTTAAAGGCGACGACGGTATCGACGCAGAGTGCGCTGGCTGCAACCGAGGCGGGTTATGAAGTCGGCAACCGCACCCTGGTGGATGTGCTGAACTCGCAGCGCGATGTCTTTCGGGCCGACAGTGCGCTTTCTGTGTCGCGATACGAGTATGTGCTGAATCATCTGCGTCTGAAGGATGCGGCCGGAACCATTACCGAGACTGATCTGAAAACAGTCAACCGGCAGCTGGTGCATTAGCTGCGATACTATCTGCCATGATGCAACTGTTAATGGTTGGAGCCGGCGGCGCCACTGGCGCCATTGGACGCTACCTGCTGTCAAGCTGGATCTATTCTCTGACAGGGCGCGCCTTTCCGTGGGGTACGCTGGCCATCAACCTGCTTGGCTCTCTGCTGATGGGGTTTCTCTCGGTGTGGCTGCTTGAGCGCATAACGGTCTCTGATGAAATGCGGGCACTGCTGATGGTTGGTTTTCTTGGCGCCTTTACGACATTCTCCACCTTCTCGCTTGAAACCCTGCTATTGCTGGAAGAGGGCGCTGTTGCACGGGCTGGTGTCAACATAGCTGCATCGGTCATCACCTGTATATTTGCCGCCTGGATGGGAACCCTCATCGCCAGGGCCATCTGACTTCCCGACCTGAAAATGAGCGAAATCCGTAGGGTGTCAATAAGCGACAGCGCATTGCACCGATAATTTCACGGTGGGGTGCGCTGTCGCTTACGCCACCCAACGATGCTGTCATTGCGAAGTGCTACAGCGACGCGGTAATCTGCTTGCGAAGCCCAACATAAAATCAATAATAGTCACAAGAGTAATACAAAATGCTAGATCCAAAACTTCTCAGAACCGATCTGTACGAGGTCGCCACGCAACTGTTACGTCGTGGTTTCAAACTCGATACGCGAGAGTTTCACTCACTGGAAGAGCAGCGTAAAGAGCTGCAGATTCTCACTCAGCAATTGCAGAATGAGCGTAATACACAATCAAAAGGAATTGGCCGGGCCAAATCAGCAGGGGAAGATATCAAGCCTCTGCTGGATGCCGTAGCCAATATTGGCGACAAACTCAAGACGGCGCAGGATAAACTGGGCCTGATTCAGCAACAACTCAGGCGGATGTTGCTCGATGTTCCCAACCTGCCACACCAAAGTGTGCCGCAGGGAGAGAGTGAAGCGCAAAATCGTGAAGAGCGCCTTTGGGGCGAGCTGCCGCAGTTTGATTTTGAAGCCGCGGACCATGTTGATCTGGGTACAGCCAAGGGCTGGGCGGATTTTGATACGGCGGCAAAAATCAGCGGCTCCCGATTTGTCGTCCTCAACGGTCCTCTCGCCAGGATGCAGCGCGCGCTGATTCAGTTCATGCTGGATGTACATACACAGCAGCACGGCTATGTTGAGACTTACGTCCCCTTTCTGGTGAACAGCAGCAGCCTCTATGGAACCGGTCAGCTGCCAAAATTTGAGGAGGATCTGTTTAAAGTCGATAGCGAGCCTCCACTGTATCTGATTCCGACGGCCGAAGTCCCGCTGACCAACATCCTGCGTGATGAAATCATTGACGACCAGGATATGCCCCGGCGTTTCGTCGCGCACACCCCCTGTTTTCGCAGCGAGGCGGGCTCATATGGTCAGGACACGCGTGGCATGATTCGCCAGCACCAGTTTGAAAAGATCGAGATGGTGCAGGCTGTGCGTCCGGCAGAGTCAGAGGATGTGCTGGAGCAACTCACCGCTCATGCCGAGGTGATTTTGCAACAACTTGGCTTGCCTTACCGGGTGGTGACTCTGTGTACAGGCGACCTCGGTTTTTCGGCAAGCAAAACCTACGATCTGGAAGTGTGGCTGCCGGGGCAGGGCAAGTATCGCGAAATCTCCTCCTGCTCCAACTTTGGCGATTTCCAGGCGCGCCGTTTGCAGGCGCGCTGGCGTAACCCCGAAAGCGGTAAACCGGAGTTGCTGCATACCGTCAATGGTTCAGGCCTCGCCGTTGGCCGCACCCTGGTTGCAGTGATGGAAAACTATCAGGACAAAGATGGCAATATTCACATCCCGGAAGTACTGCAACCCTACATGGGTGGCGCCGAACAGTTGTAAGCCAGAATACAAGGTATGCATTCCCATGCGGGAGTGGCAACGAGGAACTTTTAACCACGGAATACACGGAATACACGGAAAAGAACAAAAATAATTCCGTGTCGTTCGTATGTTCCGCGGTTTGTATCGCTTGTCTGTGAATATGAATATAAATATGAGTGTAGGGCGTCAATAAGCTTGCGCATTGCGCCGTATGGAGAGGTGCAATGCGTTCCACTTATTGCACCCTTTGAATCTGAATGATTGAGATGCAATTATCTAAAGCTCTAAACGCCTGGAACACTCCCGCCTTCGAGCAGGTTCTAAAGCAGGAGATCCAATCTCTGCATGGCAAGCTGCTCCCCCTGCAGCAGGGGCTGTCGCATAGCAGTTTCGCCATCGAACAAGATTTCACAGTCGTCATTCTCGGGGTTTCAGAGAGTGATACTTTAATTTGTGTCAAATCCGGCATCTTCTATACAGGCGTCATCCCCGGGTGCAGCTGCGCAGATGATCCTTCGCCAGACAATGCATATACCGAATACTGTGAAATCGAGTTGAGCATTGATAAATCAACGGCTGAAACATGTGTGCGGCTGCTGACTGAATGAGACGCTTCCTGATGCTGTTGTGCTTGTGCATGACAGCTGCAACTTTTCCTGCGCTGCAAGCCGCTTCCGCTGATGGCGGTCATGAGATAACCTTCATCGAACAGGATGAACTTGGTGCAACCATACTGAACAAGATCTCCAGGGCAAAACACAGAATCTATCTTGCACAGCATATTATGGGGGATGGTAATTATGGCCGGGCGATCACCGCCAAACTGATGGAAGCCGCCGGCAGGCGCAACAAAGATGGTTCCAGGGTGGATGTGCGTCTTATCTATGATGGCCTGGTGTCATCACTCTACGCAGTCCAGGCGCCGGGTAGACTACTGGTCTCTGCCGGAGTCAAAGTGCAAAGCTACAACCCCAAGGAGAGGCTGTTTGCTATCAATCGCCGTATGCACAGCAAGCTGATGATCATTGATGACGAGGTTTTCATCGGCAGTTCCAACTCCCATGCTTGCAGCACCATCTCGATGGTATGTGTCGAGAGCGACATGATGATCAGTGGCAGAAAAATCCTTCACGACGCAGTAAAAAGCTATCTCGAACTTTGGGATCACCAGGTGACCTGGGAGATCTCCTTCCCGGAACCGCTGTGGGATCCGCATGAGCAGCATGTGGGTATGCAAACAGCAGTCGCTGCAAGATACCGGCAAAAGATCGAACGTTATCTGCAGATGCATCTTCCTGTAGCCAACAGAATGATCGACGAGGCCTTTTCCAAACAGAGCAACCCCGGCAGACCACCTCCACACAAATATCAGGTCTCCGGGATCGACTATGTGACTGATCCGCCACGCAAGCAGAGAAATGGAGGTATGTTTGTGCAGCTCATGGAAATCATTGCCGCAGCGCAAAAGTCGGTGCGCATCATTACACCCTATTTTTTTCCTACCCGGATGATAAAACAGGCGCTTGCATCAGCGGCAAACAATGGCGCGCATATAGAGATCTACACCACCAGAAGAGATGAGCTGGTGAATATCTTTGGCCTCGCCCTGACGCGCTCATTTGCTTTTGTTCACGAGCACGATATCGATCTGTATGAGTATCAGCAGCGCAAACTCCTGCATAGCAAGCTCTTTATCGTCGATGACCGCATCGCCTATTTCGGCAGCGCCAACTTTGACTCCCTGAGCCAGAGATTCAACACCGAGAACGGCGTGCTGATCGATTTGCAGCATGATGCGGCGATTCGTCAGCGCTTCCAGGCTGAAATCGACCAGGTGCGCAGGGAATCAAAGCAGGTGACTGATAGAAAAGGCCCCGGACTCTTCGATTATCGTAATTGCTCCCTGACCACCTGTAATCCGCTCATCAAACTTCTCAATCCGGCGACCGAGCTGTTCTATTAAACCTCAGAGTGGCAAAGCATGAAAGAGATCTTCTCTTCTCGCCAAGACGCAAAGCACGCCAGGGAGAACCTTTGCGCTCTTGGCCTACATGGATGTAGGTCAGGGGCGTAAGCAGGACGCGGAAGCTTTGCGCCTTGGCGAGAGACTTTTTAAAACTTGACTCATCTGTAAATATGTTAGTGACTCAAGGATTGCTAGCTGCGCACCATCATGATCAGCAGAAAAACAAAGCCAATCAGCAATACGGCAGGAAGGATGAGACCCTTCCAGTCGTCACTGCTGCCTTTGGGGCCATTCTTCATCTGCTCTTTGGCGGCAGGGTAGAGTCGCCATACGAGCATTAACAGAACTGCAGCCAGGCCGATTTTTAAAAAGAGTTCCATGGTGCTCCCTCTGAATAGAAAAACCCCGGCAGTGGCCTGCCGGGGTTGTGTCAAGAGCGGGGTGTGCAGGGCGTTAATCGTCGCCCATAATGCCAAGAATCTGCAACAGGCTGATGAAGATGTTGAAGATGCTCAGGTAGAGACTGTAGGTCGCCATGATGTAGTTGGTCTCACCGCCATTGATGATACGGCTGGTATCAAACAGGATCAGGCCGCTCATGAGCAAGATAATGGCTGCAGAGAGCGCCAGCGACAGAGCGGGAATAGCCAGGAAGATATTAGCGACCATGGCGATCACGACAGTGATCATGCCGGCAAACAGGAAGCCGCCCATGAAACTGAAATCACGACGACTGGTGAGCACATAAGCCGACAGCGAGAGGAAGATAATGCCAGTGCCGGCAAATGCAGTGCCGATGATCTCGGGGCCATTGGGCATAGCCAGATAGCGGGTGAGAATAGCGCCAAGGCCAAATCCAAGCAGACCCGTGATCAGGAAAATGACGCCGATGCCGGAAGTGGCGTTCGCTGTGCGCGGCAAGACGAACATGCCGAGCAGCATGGAGCCAATGACCGCTCCCATATAGACCATGGGCGGCATTTCAAGATAGATGGAGATGACAGCCATCAGGGCGCTGAAGAGCATTGTCGCCGAGAGCAGCATGTAGGTGTTTTTCAGGACCTTGTTGGTCGCAAGCACCTGCTCCTGGGAGCGAGGCATCGTGATGTTGTGGTTCATTGTGTGTAGATCTCCTTCAGATAACACAAAGCATTGATTGATACATGTATAAGATAGTACCATTTTCGAAAAGTTCAAGTGTGAAAATCCAGCAATTCTCAATGTACCAATAAAGAGTCGATATCTTAAAAGATTTTTACCACGAAGCACACGAAGACCACGAAGAATCAACTGGTTATAAAAATACCTTGGTGCTCTTCGTCTCCTTCGTGGTGAGTATCTCTCTACATTGAGAATTGCTGGAACGCCCAAACGCCCAACACAGTCCGGCAACATCTTTTTTTACAGGGTATACTCCAGGCTTCATCGATAAAGACATGAAATTCAATGCGTTTTCCTAAGAATTATCACTTTTATATTCTTTTTATCCTGTTGCTCTCTGTCACCCAGGCAGTGATAGCAAGGGTTGCTTATCAGTATCGCGCCCCTGATGGTTCCATTGTATTCACCGGGGAGCAACTGGAACTGCCGTTCCAACTGGTCAAAAAGATGACCTTGAACTGGGGGGATGTCAAGGCGCGCAAGATTGAAAAGCAGATTGTCGAGCCAAAAGAACCTGATGTGGCTGCCAAATCAAAGAATCAGCCGAAGTTTGCAACCATCGTGGATGCCAAGGCAAAAAAATACAAGCTTATCCCTGAGTTACTGCACGCTGTCATAGAAGCGGAATCAGCCTACGATCCGGATGCGGTGTCCCATGCCGGTGCAGTTGGCCTGATGCAGTTGATGCCGGCGACGGCAAAACGCTTTGGTGTCACCGATCGTACCAGTCCAACACAGAGTATAGAAGGTGGTGCACACTACCTGCGGGTTTTACTCGACTATTTCGATAATGATTTGACACTCGCCATCGCCAGTTATAATGCCGGGGAGGGTGCAGTGATCAAGTATGGGCGAAAAATTCCTCCCTACCGGGAGACGCAAAATTATGTGGTCAAAGTGAAAAAATTTTTGCGACGTAACCTGAAAAAGAGCCAGGCGCAGAGCATCACTTCCAACGTAAAACAGGCAGATCGGCAGGGCTCGTAAAAATTTAATAACTATTCAGCATCCTCTAAAACTAATCAACAAGTCACTGCTATTGGGTGTATCTGGAGGAAACGTCGGAGGCAGGGATGCCGAAGCGAGCCTACATGGATGTATTCACGGCATTTTCCGGAAGATACACCCGGTAGCAGTGACGATCTCAAACGTGCTGAATAGATACAAAATTTGCAGTCATCACTCACAACTCACCGTCTGCTACTCTCTTTCCCCTCGCTACTCACCTCATGTTCTTTACAAAACAGCAGTCGCCTGCAAATCTGCATGGTAGGAGGAGCGCACCATGGGGCCGCTGGCAACATTCGAAAATCCCAACTCTTCGGCATAGCCGGCTAACTGCGCAAATTCCTGCGGTGTGACAAAACGCTTCACAGGCAGGTGATCACGCCCCGGTTGCAAATACTGCCCGATGGTGAGCATGTCGCAACTGTGTTGATGCAGCTCATCGATCACTGCGCGCACCTCGTCGAGTTGTTCACCAATTCCCACCATGAGACCTGACTTGGTCGCAACAGAGGGGTTGTGCTGCTTGAATTTTTTGATCAATTGCAGCGACCAGTGATAGTCGGCGCCGGGTCGCGCCTGCTTGTAGAGGCGGGGAACGGTTTCCAGGTTATGGTTGAAGACATCCGGCGGGGCGGCGTTGAGTATCTGCAGCGCAATATCCATACGACCACGGAAATCAGGAACCAGAATCTCGATTTTTGTTGCCGGCGTCAGTGAGCGGATTGCCTCGATACAGGCGGCATAGTGAGCAGCTCCGCCGTCGCGCAGGTCATCCCGGTCGACCGAGGTGATCACCACGTAGGAGAGACGCATCTCTTCAATTGCCTGCGCCAACTGCAGGGGTTCATCGGCATCGAGAGCGGCGGGTCTGCCGTGGGCGACATCACAAAAGGGGCAGCGCCGGGTGCAGATGTCGCCCATGATCATGAAAGTAGCCGTGCCGTGGCTGAAACACTCTCCCAGGTTGGGGCAGGATGCCTCTTCGCACACAGAGCTGAGTTTGCGCTGGCGCAGTATCTGCTTGATGCGGGAGACGCCTTTGCCTGACGGCGCTTTCGCACGTATCCATGCAGGCTTGCGTAGCAGTTTATGCGTGGCTTCAACCTTGACCGGAATGCGAGAAACCTTGTCGGCGCCGCGCTGGTGGGTGTCGGGTCTGGA
>JAQYVP010000211.1 GCA_030145485.1 Chromatiales bacterium | reverse complement strand
AATGATAACGTGGCACAACGTGGCGGGCAAAACCGTAGCGCCCTTGTAGAATCTGGCAAACGTGATGAGATAATGACCGCAATGGGCAAAGGGGCTGCCCATGTTCTGAAAGAACTCTTAGACGATCGCAGGCTTGACGGTGTTATTGGTATAGGAGGCAACCAGGGAACTGCTGTTGCCGCCATGGCAATGCGCAGTATGCCAATTGGGTTGCCCAAATCCCTCGTGTCAACAGTCGCTTCAGGCAATATGAGGCCATATGTTGGTCATAAAGACATCAATGTCGTTTTTTCCGTGGCTGATCTTGTTGGGCGGCCAAACGCAGTATCCCGCACCATTCTGCGAAACGCCATGTGTGCTCTTATCGGCATGGCCGAACACGGGGCCACGATGAAGCGTGATGAGGGAAAAAAGACAATTGCCTTAAGTGCTCTGGGGAATACCGAACCGGCTGCACATCGTATATCCGAGCTGTTGACGGAAAAAGGTTTTGAAGTAATCACCTTCCATGCCTCCGGAGCAGGAGGATCGGCTATGGAAGAGTTGATCGAAGCAGGTGTCTTTTCTGGGATCATCGACTTGACTCCGCACGAACTCTCCGAAGAAGTTAATGGTGAGGGAGCCTACGTTCCCGTCGTGCCCGGTCGAATGAAAGCAGCCGCACGAGCAGGCATCCCTCAAGTGGTGTCAACGGGAGCTCTCGAATATCTCTGTTTTGGGCCATGGGAATCGATTCCAGTGTCCATGCGGAAAAGAAAGATTTACATGCACAACCCTTTTAATGCGAATGTTAAAGTCACGCAAAAAGAGATGCCTAAAATCGGTAGAATAATGGCGAAGAGGCTTAGCCAATCGAAAGGGCCGGTGACAATCCTTGTCCCACTGAGAGGGTGGTCGACCTACGGCAGCAAGGGCGGCGTATTTTATGATCTGAAGGGCTATGAGCTTTTGCTGACGAGTTTGAAAAAAGGACTCAGGTCTGAAATTGAATATAAAGAGGTTGATCTACACATTAATGACCAGCAGTTTGCCGATATGTGTGTTGATTCTCTATTGCTGAAGATGGATGGGTTGATCGGATGAGTGATTTAGGTGCTCTGAGAAGGGAACTGACAGAGTTTTCACAGCGATCGTTCAATCGTCACTTAGTAAGCGGAACCGGCGGGAATCTTAGTCTTAGGGTCCCTGGTACCGATACGGTTCTCATCACGCCAAGCGGGTTTTCCCTCGGGGATATTGAACCTGAAATGATTATTCTTGTTAATCTTGATGGCGAAATCCTTGACTCTCCGATGAATTTCAAAGGATCCAAGGAAACCGGGTTTCACCTGGAGGCTTACCGCAATAGACAGGGTTGCGCTGCAGTGGCACATGTCCATCCTCCTTATGCCACTGCCTATTCCTGCCTCGGGAAGGATTTACCACTTGTCACCATCTCGGCTCGTGCTGGTCTCAATCGGGTTCCATGTGTTGAGTGTTTCATGCCAGGTTCAACTGAACTTTGCAGTGCGGTCAGTGGCGGAATCACCGATTATCCTGAAAGCAATGCACTGCTGATGAAGGAACACGGGATACTAACCATGGCAGAGTCAATGAGCCTGGCCTATTACGTTGCAGATCTCGTTGAAGATTCTGCCAAAATTGCTTTTTTGGCTGCAAATATTCATACAGATACCTGATCATTGACTCAATAGATCGGATTTTATAAATCCAGCGGGGAAGCACAGCTTCTATGTTCTCGTTTGTAATGACTGGTCTTGCCTGCTCAGGCCTCTATTCTTGCTTCCTGGCCTTGACCGGTACACTCTATTCTTGTGTATCCGGATCTGCCAGGACATCAAGAGCTCTATGAAATACGCTTTGCAGGAACTTGGCTACAATGTAGTATGATACTGAGATAGTAAAGAGTTAGTTGATTTCTCAATAATGGAATTAATACAAGAATAAATTGGATTCTGTGAATGGAGGGAGCATGGGGAATTTTTCGATCTATCGACATATGAAACTTGGAATTGTTCATTTCAAGGCTTTTCCTGAAATTGTAAGAGGTGAGGGACCGATAGTTGAGTCATTGCGGACTCTTGTTGAGGATGATTTCTGGACGGCGGTAGAGGTCGGCTGGGTAAAGGATATTAAAGTACGCAATGAGGTCAGGCAATTACTCGAAACATCGCATATGGAAGTGTGCTATGCCTGCCAGCCGCGCATGTTTGCGAACAAACTGAACATTAATCACATTGACCCTGTAGAAAGAGGAAAGGCCCTTGGCATGATGAAAAGCGGAATTGATGAGGCCTACGACATAGGGGCGTCTTGTGCCAGGGTCTTTTCTGGTAAACATCCCGGAGAAGAGAAAAAGGAAGATGCCAAAAAAATACTCATCGATTCTCTGATGCAGGTTTGTGAGTTCACCAAATCCCAAGGCGATATCAAACTATACATGAAAGTCTTCGATTACGATATCGACAAATGCTTTCTGATTGGCCATTTCCAGGATGCAGCCGACGTGGCAGCAGAAGTTTGCAGGGAGTTTGATAATTTTGGTGTGCTTGCCGATCTCTCTCATTTTCCTCTATTACGTGAAAAACCCGAAGATGCCATACCGCTGGTCAAGCAATTCCCGATGCATTTTCATATTGGCAACTGCTCTTTCAAGGACAGAAGACACCCGACGTATGGAGACCGGCAACCGCGTTTCGGCCTGCCAGGCGGTGAAATTGACACCCCAGAGGTTCGCGACTATTTCAAGCTCCTGCTTGACCTCGGTCTGCTCGATCCCCAAAATAAACCGGTTCTCAGCGCTGAAGTTCGTCCACTGCTCGCTGGTGAATCATCA
>JAQYVP010000185.1 GCA_030145485.1 Chromatiales bacterium | reverse complement strand
GAGTTTGCGTAGAATCGGGATCAGCCTTTCAGGGACGCGTGAATACGTCCATGTAAGCTCTGATAAAACATCCCTGTTTTATACAGCCCTGAAAAGCAGACTCCCAATCCTACTTCCTGCACGGTGCTATTGAGATGTTACGAAGAACGATGGTTTTTCTTCGTGCTCTTCGTGGTAAAAAAGATGCATCTGCAGCTCTGTCGGTTGCAACAGGAAATTTAGAAAAAATCCAGCATGAAGCCACTGATATCTGACGCACTGCTTTTCATGGCAAAACTGACGACATACTCCTCATCCGGAGTCATTTGATCCCTCACGACTGCTGGAGACAGGTAATCAAGCGCATGAAACCGGTTTCTCGCCCTGGTCACACCTTGAGCGTCAGTCAGTGAAACTTCAATCAGCGGAAACGGCTGCCGATGGGATGTATGATTCATCACACCCAGCTGCAATCGATACAGTCCCTCCTGCCCCTCGACATGCGTGAAAACCCTGTTGGTCAAGCCGATCATCTCAGGATGGCGTATTTGCGGCGGGGTATAACCCAAACTCCTGGATACAGAAGCGATAAAATCAATCTCAACAGCCTGTTCACGATAGAGGTAGAGCAGCTGCAGCATCAACAGCAACAGCAGCACAACCACTCCACCTGAAAAAGCCCCGGATGTCCGGTCTTTTTCCTCTGGTCGCTCACCAGCAGTTGCAAGTAAGCGCTGCTCCAGCACATCTTTTTCGAGCGCATGCTGATCAATAACGGTAGAACCTGAATCGGTGGCCGCCACACTTTTGCTTCGCACTCCGGCAGAGTTCCGTGCTTTGATTTTCACTATATATCAGCTCACCAAACCCTGGTGCGTGTGACCTAAACGTAGGCCAGCCACCCCTCATGCGCGGCGCTGCGGCCATGCACCGCATCAAAATAGAGGCTTTGCAACTGCTCTGTTACCGCTCCGCGGGAGCCGGCGCCGATGGTGCGTCCGTCCAGCTCACGGATGGGCGTCACCTCGGCTGCCGTACCGGTAAAGAAAGCCTCATCTGCAATGTAGACCTCATCTCTGGTGATGCGTTTCTCGATAATTTTATAACCAAGCTCATCTGCCAACTGCATGATCGTTCGGCGTGTTATGCCATCCAGGGCCGATGTCAGATCAGGGCTGTAGATCACGCCATCACGTACGATGAAAATATTTTCACCGCTGCCCTCCATGACATAACCCTCGGCATCCAGCAACAGGGCCTCGTCGTAGCCTGTATCAATGGCCTCCTGCAGGGCCAGCATCGAGTTGATATAGTTGCCATTCGCCTTGGCGCGGCACATGGTGATGTTGACATGGTGACGCGTGAAAGAGGAGGTGCGAATACGTATCCCCTGCGCTAAAGCATCATCACCAAGATAGGCGCCCCACTCCCATGCGGCAACCATGACATGCACCTTGAGATTGTCGGCACGAATCCCCATCCCCTCGGAGCCATAGAAAGCCATGGGACGAATATATGCAGAATCGAGATTGTTCTCCCTGACCGAGTCGAGTTGTGCCTGATTCAGGGTATCGGCATCAAACGGGATCTTCATTTGCAGAATATGCGCCGAGCGAAACAGACGATCCGTATGATCCTGCAGACGAAAAACAGCTGTCCCTTTTTGTGCATGATAGGCGCGCACGCCCTCGAACACACCCATGCCGTAATGCAGTGTGTGAGTTAATACATGCACCTTGGCTTCTCGCCAGGGAACCATCTCGCCATCGAGCCAGATTACACCATCACGGTCTGACATGGTGACCATCGAACTTACCTCATCGTAAAATTATTGAGTACGGGGCGAATGATTATACTGAAACTTTGAACGCTTGGCTTCAGTCCTGTGCTGAAAAATCAGCTTTTCGATAGCGCTTCGATCACTGATACGCCGATTCAATCATTTCACGCGTCAGAATGCCGTAGATATGATGAATTCCAGGCGCTGTCTGACGTTGAACATACAGTGCTTCCACAGAAAATTGATCAAGAATTTCCCGTGCTTCAAGCAAGGTCGCCCGAATATGCACCGCATGAATCTCAAGGCGCTTTGCGGGGATATCCATCAAGTCAATGGATTGCTTGACACCACCCCCATTTTTACCTTCACGGTCTACATAACCGGCCAGGTCCGCAGCCCGCAGCAGGGTGGATGGAGACTCCTCACCATTGATTAAAATCCACTCCGGCCTGGTTATCAGCACCGCTGCTACCCGGCTTTTATCGATATGAGCATCACTGCGCACAAAGGATTTACTCATGGCGCCGACAACGCCTATACGGCTCAATGCAACATTCACCGGACTACTGGTGTATTCCATGCCGCCCGCCTTGAGCATGGTGATAAACAGAGACTCTTTACCGAACAGCTCACTGGATGTCAGCGATGCAATCACCACCACGACCATGCCAGGCATGATGATTCCCGGACTGTAGGTCAACTCCATCATGGCGACCAGTGCAGCCAGAGGAGCCTGCAGGCTGGCCCCCATCATCGCTCCCATACCCAGCAGCGCGAATAAGCCATGATCCACTTCAAAACCCGCCAGCGCACTCAGGTGACTGACCAGGCTGCCAAGCATTGCACCCATAAATAGCGAAGGCCCAATCATCCCCCCCGGAATACCCAGCCCGACACATGCCGAAGTTGCAACCAGCTTGCCGATCACCAGCATAGCCAGCAGCAACATCCCGATGCTGCCTGCCAAAGCATGGTCAACGCTGTCATAACCGATACCCATGACCTGTGGCAACAGCAGGCCGAAGAGCGAAGCGATCAGTGTTGCCAGCAGCAACTGCTGCCAGTGATGCAAAACCCTGGCGTGATGTGCAATCGTCTGCACCAGCTGGATGAAACCAGCTGAAATGGCGCCGGCGGCGATTCCCAGCAACAGGATAACAAAAACCCCCGACAGATCACCGAGGCTCATCGAGGGTACATCAAATGCAGGTCTGCTCCCAAATACTGCAACAGAGACCAGTGTAGCGCTTGCGGCGGCAAGGATCACCGGAATAAAGCTGGCCAGCGAATACTCCAGCATCACCACTTCCAGTGCAAAAATTACACCCGCGAGCGGGGTGTTGAAAGAGGCGGCAATACCGGCTGCAGTGCCGCATCCCACCAGCGTACGAATCGTGTTGTTCGGCAATTTCATCCATTGCCCCATGAGACTGCTTGCAGCTGCGCCAAGATAGACATGCGGACCCTCGCGGCCAACGGAGAAACCGCCGATGAGCGCTGCTGCTGCACCAAAAAACTGCAGCAGCAAACCACGAAGTTTCAAATACCCCTGGTGATATGCCATGCGTTCCATCACGCGCGCCACACCAAGTACGTGAATGCCCTTGCCGCCCCATCGAAACATGGCGATCAGGATCCCCCCGGCGGCAAGCGGCAGCAGCATACGCGCCTGCCAGCCAAGGGCTTCAAAATTTTCAATCTCTCCGCCAGGGAAAAACGCGGCCTGGCTCTCTTCGACCAGCAGCCGAAATGCAACGATGATCAAAGCGGAGAGAATCCCGGCAGCACAGCCAAGCACGGCAAGCAGCAACAACGCATCCTGCTTTGCCAACTGCAACAGAAGTTTCTCCAGATTGCTGCGCCACCAACGAGCGATCAAATCTCTCCCCCTGTGAATAGCAGAACTGCTTTAGACATAATGTCTAAGTTACGCAATCTTGCCATTGAGATGAATATCTAACATCCCCAGGATCTTCCTCAAGGTACTGGAATTCGTATTTTGGTAATTTTCCGTCTCATATCGGGCAATCTGGCGAGCACTCACCCCGACTTTACGACTGAATGCATCAATGCTCATATGAGCCGCTATTCGATAGCGAATAGGAACAACCATCAGATCATCCAAAGAGTGTATTTCAATATCCGATGGTTTACTCTCTTTCAGCCGATCATATTCTTCCATATTCCGTTGAATTTCATCGACCAACTCAAGAATTTGCGCCTTCCCTGCTTGCTCGATGAGATCTGACGCCTCTTCCTTCCTGGAAGCAGCCAGGGATGCCGTTAACATCATCAACTGCTTCTTGGTCGCAGCGTATTGTTTATTACTCGTGATAATACTGAAACCCCTAACTTCACAACAATGACCCCTTTTGGATCACCGTCACGGTTTACCTGGAAAAACCGAGGAAACGGAAGACGTTTCCCATTTCGATAATGTTTGCGATAAAAAAACCCAGCCCGTACTTGCCTTTCATCTCTTCTCTGGCCCCCAGAAAAACAGGATCTAATTTTTCACTATCGACAACAGGCGTATATTCCCAACAACCATCAATGTCATGAGGCTCCTCTTTGTCCGTGATGAAATTTCCATTCATCCATAATGTTCTAACGCCTGAACACTCAAAATTATTCACTGCTTCGCGCAATCCTCGCATAAAAAATCTTCTGCGATCATTGGACGAGCCATAGACCGACTCCACCTCATCTAAAGAGGCTTCATGCTCCCCCGGTGGCAATTCTCCATTTGCCTGTAACGCGGAAATTCCCATCAAAAAATATTCCTTGGTTTTTACGCACATCTATTATGTCATGACTATATCGTCATATCCATAGAAGCGATTGTCGGGATATGGAAGGCCTTTACTTTACCGAAAACACCGCACTGTCTTTGTGTTGATGTTTGCGCCGATCATAAATCTGCGTGGTGCGGATATTCAGCATGGCCCTTATTCTGCCCCGTCTTAAGCGCCAGAAACAGCGGCGATTGCAACTGACGCCGCGCCCCGTCATCGCCAGGTAGCTATTAAGCGCCTGGCGCAGCGCATGAAGCACCTCTACCTATTTTTGCTGACCGCCTTTGACCTTCAGACGCAGCACAGATAGCCCTCGTCTTCATAGAGTTCCTTCATCATCAGTTGGCCTGGCTACAAGATCCGGTAGCCGGAAGACCCCATCGGTAGGATTGCCAAGGTATGGGGCCACGGAGGGCTACATCGGCAGGGCGGGGAATTGGAAAGGACTATAGTTTCACAATGGCAGATTGAAAAGTTCTGTCAAGAGAAGGCAATGGCTACTCATTGCAGACTCTCGTTCCTAGGAATACAATATATTCCTTATAGACACTGTGGACTTTTGAGAGTTTCATGCCAAATAAGAAACGGATAGCCCTTCTAATTGATTGCGATAATGTCAGCCATCATTCAATAGAAGGTGTGTTGGATGAACTAGCAAAATATGGAACGGTCAATGTTCGCCATACACATGGAGACTGGAACAACCCATTATTATCTGGTTGGAAAAATAAGTTACACCCATATGCAATCAGACCTATACAGCAGTTTGCATACACTATAGGGAAGAACGCTACAGATTCAGCAATGATCATTGATGCAATGGATTTGCTGTATAGCAAGAATATTGATGCCTTTGCACTAATGACAAGCGACAGTGATTTCACTCCTCTTGTATTGCGAATACTTGAAAGTGGTTTGCCTGTTTACGGATTTGGCGAAAAGAAAACTCCCCAACCATTCGTTGATGCTTGCTCGCCATTCATTTAAACAGAAAAGCTCATTTCTGATGAAGAAGAAAAAACTGAGGATGCTCAACAGAGCGCAAAAAGAAACAGGAATGAATTGAGAGGAGACACCTCATTGGTCAAGTTGCTTAGAACCGCAACTGAACAAACATCAGAAGATGATGGATGGTCTCACATGTCTAGGGTTGGACACTACATATCAAATAACAGCTCATTTTCATCTGTAAACTATGGTTATCAAAAGCTTGGCGATTTGATAAGAGCTACTGAGTTATTTGACGTGAAAATGAGAAATGATGGCTCGGCAATGTACATCAAAGACTCACGCAAATCAGAAAGGTAAAAATGCGCCCAGGAGTGGGTGGGGAAACTATAGCTGTACTTTTGACAAAACAATAAGAACTGTTCATGCCTGAGTCCGCGACATGATGCGCTCGTGCTCCCAGGCGTCCCGCCCCGTAATTCCTCTCGTTGATGGGTTCACGCTTTCAGTATAAAAAGGGGAACCGTTGAACGAAAACCGCATGCTCACCGGCAACGGGTCACCATTTATTGTATTGGCAATTGCACTTTTCGGGGCTCTGCCTGAGTGCTACTGCCTTCGGACATCGTATCCGAGTGAGGTGTATTCAATTCCATCTCTGTACAAAACCGCAAAAACGATGCTTTTGACATCCTCATAAGAAATTTCTTCCAACCACTCTAACTTGCCGCCTTTTGGACTAATCTTCCGGTAGTCTTTGAGTGCTCTGAGGATTGCTCTCTCTCTCTGCTGTTTTAATATCATCCAACCCCGCAAGCGGTTCAAATAACACGCTCTCCGCACCAAAATCTTTCCAGTAATTCAATCTTCTGATAGAAAAATCCTTTGCTTTGCCAACTTTAATATTGGTTCGATTAACTGTTGCGCAGATATCAACGTAGCGTGGGTCCCTGGTAACAGGCATGGGGATTTCATTCAACAACTGTACAATATAAATCCCAGACTGATTCATCATGTGGCTTGACTAAAGTAACCAGTCCATCCTTATTTCTTCACACGCATAATGAGGCTCTCGATACCACTTTTTTTCAATCTTTTATGCAGGCTGTATGCCTGTTCACGGCTATAGGGTCCGCTACGTACACGGTAATAGGCTTTGTCGTTAATCGTGACTTTCTCAATGCGTGTTGTGATCCCTTTCAAAGCCGAACCAGACATCATGCGCTCGGCATCCGAGCGTGAACGAAAAGAGGCAATCTGCATCTGAAACTGGCTTTTTCCATCTGTATCGAGCGGTTTCACCGCAACTTCCGGCTCCTTGACGAGCTGTGCTTCGGTGACTTTTTGTGTCGTTGCTGTTGTCACGGCAGCCGGTTTCGATGCTACCGGTCGCAACGAATCAGGCGGCACTTCCACCTCCCGATGTGGAAGCACATTGTAGAAGTCGAACTGGTGTGGAGACACCTCCTGTGTCTGCTCAGATGCCTGTGATTGTGTCTGTGATTGCGCCTGTGCTTGAGCAGGGATTTGAGATGCTACAGCCTGCCGCTCTTGTATAATTGCTTCTTCAAGCCGTGTTTCAGCTGCCTGACTGATGGCCTCGCGATCCTTGAACCACATGACTCCCATTACCAGCGCGCTCAGCAGCACTCCACCGGCGAACCATATCCATCCGGGCAGAGATGCCGAGCGATTCTTTTCTCTGCGCTGCTGCCTGGATATCTGCTCCTGCATAGGGCGGCGCACATAGGATTTGTAATCTGTTGCCATCACATACTCTCGGGGGAAGAGACACCCAACAGGACAAGGCCGTTTTTCAATACCTGCCGGGTTGAAACTATCAGTTTGATGCGCGCATCACGCAACGCATCATCATCGACGAGGAAGGGTTGGGCGTTGTAGTAGGTGTGAAAATCATTGGACAGATCGCGCAAATAGTGGCACAACTGATGCGGTTCATGTTTCATCGCGGCGACATGAACCACCTCGGGATAGCGGGAGAGCGTGGTCAGCAGTGTCTGCTCATGAGAAGTTGTCAGCAGCTCCAGGTTTTTATCCCCTTCTGTCGGTGTAACATCCAGCTGCTTCTCCTGTGCCTGGCGCAGCACCGCACAGATGCGCGCATGCGCATATTGCACATAGTAGACCGGATTGTCCGAAGATTGCGATTTGGCCAGCTGCAGATCAAAATCCAGATGCTGCTCAGCCTTGCGCATTACATAGAAAAAACGCGCCGCATCGCGGCCAACCTCCTTGCGCAGCTGGCGAATGGTGACAAACTCTCCCGAACGGGTCGACATCTGCACCTTTTCGCCGCCGCGATAGAGGTTCGCAAACTGCACCAATATCACTTCCAGATGCTCCGGGTCACGTCCCAATGCCTGCAGTGAGCCCTTGATGCGGGGAACATAACCATGATGATCAGCCCCCCAGACATCGATCACCCGCTCAAAACCACGCTCAAATTTCTCCATATGGTAGGCGATATCCGAGGCGAAATAGGTGCTCTGGCCATTATCACGCACCACCACCCTATCCTTTTCATCACCAAAATCGGACGAGCGAAACCACAAGGCGCCGTCTTTCTCATAGATATGACCGCCCTGCTGCAACTGTTCGATAGCACGGCTCACCGCCCCGGATTCAACCAGGGAGCGTTCTGAAAACCAGCTCTGATAGGTGATGCCAAACTTCTCCAGATCATCACGAATATCATCGAGGATGATAGTCAATGCACGCTGAAAAACGATCTCATAATCATTGCTGCCGAGCAGAATCTTTGCCTTGAGAATCAGCGCATCGATATGCGCCTCTTTATCTCCTCCAGCGGGTTCGTCGGCACAAACTGCTTCGAATACAGTTGCTTCGGGGTGGCGATACTCGTCACCATGCTCACGATGCAGCGCAGCGGCAATATCCCAAACATAATCCCCTTTGTAACCATTGGCGGGAAAAGGCAGCTCCTCACCGGCCAGTTCGAGGTAGCGCAGCCACACCGAGGCTGCCAGTATATCCATCTGACGTCCTGCATCATTGACATAATATTCGCTATGCACGTCAAAGCCGATTGCCTGCAGCAGATTGGCCACCGTTGCTCCGATTGCGGCGCCACGGCCATGTCCCACGTGCAGAGGGCCGGTCGGGTTTGCCGAGACAAACTCAACCTGCACTTTTTTTTCGCATCCCGCATCGGAGCGGCCAAACGCATCGCCCTGCTGTAATATTTGCGGCACCACCTGAAAGCCAACCGAGGCCGCCAGGTAGAAGTTGATGAACCCCGGCCCGGCAATTTCAACCTTGTCGATCAGGGGTGAGTCCGGGAGAGTTGCAATGATTTTTCCTGCCAGATCACGCGGGTTGCTTTTCGCCTGTTTGCACAACACCATCGACACGTTGGATGCAAAATCTCCATGAGCGGAATCACGGGTGCGTTCGACCATCGCCACGATATCAAGATCAGAGGGCAGCAGTGCCTCACTCTTCAGCTGATCAAGCGCCTGCTGGATTATTTTCTGAATTTCATTTTTCATTGTTTTGGAACTCTAACCCTGACTCTTTTTATTGCATGGTGAAGGATATTCAGACCATCTCAAAAACTGCATAGTTCGATATTAGTCGCGCAGTGATCAAAATGTTACATACAACCTTATAGCATCAAAATGATGCTATAACGATTTAATGGATAACCGACAAGCATAACGGATATGACGGCTTATATGCAAAAAAAGCCCCTGAATGGTTACTTCATTCATGCTGGTGCGGTATCCTTGTCCGAATCAGATCAATGAAACGAATGATTCACTCATGGAATCGAACTACGAACCCTCCGGTATCGAAAAGCTGGCACAGCAATACTGGGATGAACAGCAAACTTTCAAGGCCGTAGAAGACCCGCAGCGGGAGAAGTTCTACTGCCTGGCGATGTTCCCCTATCCCTCGGGAAAACTGCACATGGGACATGTGCGCAACTACACTATTGGTGATGTCATAGCACGCCATCAGCGCATGCTTGGAAAAAATGTGCTGCAACCAATGGGCTGGGATGCCTTTGGTCTTCCTGCTGAAAACGCCGCCATTAAAAATGACAGGCCGCCGGCTGAATGGACCTACGCCAACATCGATGAAATGCGTTCCCAGCTGCAACTGCTGGGATTCGGCTACGACTGGGATAGGGAACTGGCAACCTGCGACCCCGACTACTATAAGTGGGAGCAGTGGTTTTTCACCCGTCTGATGGATAAAGGGCTGGCCTACAAGAAGTGCTCTACGGTCAATTGGGATCCGGTCGACCATACCGTTCTGGCAAATGAGCAGGTCATTGACGGCAAGGGTTGGCGCTCGGGCGCAAAAGTCGAGAAACGCGATATCGAACAGTGGTTCATACGCATCACCGACTACGCGCAGGAGTTGCACGACTCTATCGATCAGCTCGATGGCTGGCCGGATGCCGTGCGCACCATGCAGCGCAACTGGATTGGCCGCTCCCGGGGGGTGGAGATGGAATTTGGCCTCGAA
>JAQYVP010000038.1 GCA_030145485.1 Chromatiales bacterium | reverse complement strand
CGGTCACGACTCTGCGCTTGTGTCCCTCTACGAGGCTGTTGCTCTCGACAAAGGAGCGGGCAGGAGGGATATCAGTGAACAGCACCAGCGGAAGCGCCAGTGACCAGCCGGGGAGTTTGCGCACCAGCACTACCAGCATCGCTAGCAGCAACATGGCGATGGCTGCAGCTGCGAGTATAAAAACGGGTGGTTTTTCGCTCAGGTAATAGTTGATGTCATAGTCTGTGAGCAATAGCCAGGCAATTGCTCCCGCAGCGGCAAGAAACGGCAGTGTGATGATCAGCAGACGTGCAACCAGGTGGATAGTGAAGCGGAAAATCCTGGCTGCCCGCCTGGCAGTGAAATGCAAGGCCTGCAGTGTGCCGATGTGCATACCTCGAACGGCTCCGGCGCTGATGGCCATCATGGATGCCTGCTCGAAGGCAAGGATTGCAATCAGCAGGGCGGCCATTACGATCAGCGCCACCATGCCAACAGGCGACAGCAGGAACCAGGCGATATCCAGATCAGAGAGTGCACTCTTGCCTGACAGCTTTAGCAGCAGATGGCCGAGCATACCAATCAGCGGGGTGAACAGAATCACGCCGAGTGCAATGTAGGCGAGGTGTGTCGTGAAGATCTGAACGATGCTTTTGCGCAGATTTTCCAGCGCATCTTTCCAAATTTTCCTTAAGGTGTTTACCATTCTTTCTCTCTCTGAAGAGCCGGGGTTACTTCTCAAAAAGTCACATTAGTTGCTATGCGGCGCGAGGTCTTCGCGGATGATTTTTGCCCATTTCGATTTGATGGATTTGGGGAGGCTCTTCTGATCGATTGCTTGAGTGAATCCGGGGGCTCCGTAGGCGTTGATCTCGATGTTGTCACCCTTGATATCGATTACAGTAATGTTCCTGCCGGTATTTTTTTTGGTGCCTGCCAGTGAGCGTGGCCCTGAGCCCAGGCAGGATTGACTGATGTAGCGGACACCATCCTTGTAACCGGGATAGTAGGTGTGATGATGGCCGTTGAGATAGAGGTCGACGTCGTGTTTTTGTACGATCTTCTCAAGTTCTTTGTCCAGCAGGGCTTCGGCTCCATTCTTGTCGGAGAACGGCCAGATCGGCAGATGGCTGAAGAGAATGCGCTGGCTGTATTTGCTGCCATGTTTTTTGAGTAAGTTGTCGAGCCACTTTTTCTGCTGCTTGTCCAGCGCGTGTGAGCGGGTTGCATCGAGTGACACGAACAGACTCTTGCCAACCCTGAAGGCGTAGTAGAGGGGGTAGTGCTCGTCATCGATGAACTTCAGTTTTGGCTTTCTCTTCAGCCATTGCTGCTGGTAGATGCTGCGTTCCAGCTTGAATTTTCCGTATGCCGACGCGTCGTGATTGCCAGGTGTTACAGCCATGAGCAGCCCGGCTGATGCAATGGGATTGGTCACATGCTGATGAAAGCTCTTCCACATGCTCTCTATGGCTGGTTTTTTCAGCAGCTTGGTGCGTTGACCGGCAATCATGTCCCCGGTGTTGATAACGATATCCGGTTTGAGCTGGATGACGCGCTGCACGGCTCTGTCCACATCCTTGTTATATTTCGTCGAACCATAGCTGTCGTTGAAATCCGACATAACCACGATGCGCTGAGCCCAGGCTGATTTGATGCCGAGGAGAAGGATGCATGCAAGCAGTAGATTTTTCATGAATGTTTCATGCATATTCTTGTTCCAGATGCGGAATGTATCTATGGGTGCTTTGATTTATTCATACAATCCTGTCATTGCAAGGAAGACCAAATCACAGTCTGACGTGGCATGAAAAAGATCATTTTCTTTCGCCAAGACCGCAAAGGTTTTCCTGGCGAGCTTGGCCTACATGGAAGTAGGTCAGGGGCGTAAGCAGGACGCGGAAGCTTTGCGTCTTTGCGAGAGTATTTGTTACTCTGGTTCCCACGCCGGAGCGTGGGAACGGGGTAACGTTTAGAGTCTGGTTTTACCGTAGGAGCGGTCGTCTGACCGCGAAATACACTCTATGGCTTGTCGCAGTTGAGACGTTTTGCCTTGCTGCTCTTTTTCGCAAAAAATTTGTCCGGATCCAGATCAAAGCGCAGTGTTTTCTGTTTGCAGCTCTGTTTGAGAATCGCTGTGGCTTCATGGGTGTTGCTGACGATCAGCAGAAATTGCTTGTCGCTCAATCCAAAGCTATCCTTGACATATGTATAGAGCTTGCCCTTTTTGGCGAAATCATTGTCAAGCTTGATCAACTGTTTGTAGGTGTCGGCATTGAAGTGTCGGATCTTCTCCAGCATTTTGGTTTTTTTTGTAAAGTTGCTATAGGATTTGCGGCCGCCGGCGTCATTATCATTCAGAAAAGTCTCCTGAATCCTTAACGGTTTATGTTTGGCCAGGTTCTTCGCCGGGGTTTTGGTCCTGGCGTGCTGTTTACGCACACTGGAGCCCTTCTTCCAGTACCAGTACTCCTGATAATCGATGTTGCCTACGCGATCCTGTTGATTGAAAATATAGTCCAGCAGGGTGATTTCAGTCAGATCCTGCATCCAGTAAACCATCTGCTGGTCGGAGATCTCCGATTTGATCGCTTTTTTGATGATGTGATCTTTTGATGCCTCTTCAATACCCTCCCGGATTGCTTTTTTCAGCGGCTGGGAACTGCGCAGTGCAAGAAATGGCGGTGTCTTCTGAAAATCGTTGTTTTGACCTTCACCCCAGCCGGATTTGCGGGTGCCGTTCATCAAAACGCCATAGCGTTTGCCGGGAGAGTGCAGCAATACACCGTAGATTTGTTTGCGGTCCCTGGTGAAGAGTTCGCCGGTTGGCTTATACAGTTCTGGTTTTTGCTGGACTTTTTGCATATCCAGCCATGCCGCATGGATCATTTTTTTGTTTTTGGATGCAAGTTTGATACCGCGTTGAGTGACCCGTTGCAGGTGCGCCTTATTATCCATGCTGCGTTGTACGGCCGCAGGCACGTGGATATGGGTATCGAAATAGCGGGAGAAGTGGTAGTAGAGCAGGGATGCGGTCGAGAAGGTGCCGCTGGTGCCTTTCATGTTCATGGTGTTTTTGAACTTGAGGTGCTTTCCGGTTACATAGTTTGCAGCTAATTTTCCCTTCGAACAGACTGATGCTTCAAATTTCTTTGGGTTGCGTTTGTAGGGTCCTGCAGAGAGTTGATAGATCATTGTTCCCGGGCTGGTGCTCCAGGTCTTGGGACACATGGCAATGGTTTGACTGTAGAGATCGATGTTGCAATATGCCTGCTCTGCTTTGCTGTCTTTGGAGGAGTATTTGCCACCCGGCATCTGCTCCAGGATCACGCAGCGCTCCTCGATCTTGTTTGGAGAGGTATGCGTGATAACTGTTCCGCCGGTGACTGTAGCAGCAGAGAGGCTTGTGGAAAAAAAGAGCAGTGTCAGCGTCGAGAAAAACAGGTGTGGTTTCATAGTCATAGATAGCAAGTTGGAAACGTCTCAATCATTCATCTTATTCAGCAATTCTTAATGTAAAGAGATACTTACCACGAAGCACATGAAGAACACGAAGGCATTTTATAAGCAGTTGATTCTTCGTGGTCTTCGTGTGCTTCGTGGTAAAAGTCTTTTAAGATATCGATACTCTATTGGTACATTGAGAATTGCTGCATCTTTTTTCTTGTGGTTGCGTATGATACCGCATTATATGACTCACTGTGTAAATCAAAGCCCCCTTCCCTGGGGGCTCGAATCACTTCTATTTAATCAAAGTGTTGCATACATACTTATTTCTCCTGTAGTTTTTTCAAGCGAGCTTCAGACCGCCTGAGTCCGTCAAGAAGTCTGGGCAACAGAACAGAAGGGAGCTCTGATTGAAACTCTCTCTCCCTCTCTTCAAAAATGTTTTTTTCCCAGAAGATAACTTGCTGTTGAGCACTTTCTATAGCAGATGGCATATATTTCACCTTTATGGTTGATAGGAATAACCATAATATGATTAATAAAATAGAAAGTATTGACCTACAGCGACAAACGATTGACTCTACTTGTTGTTTAGAAAGTAATGGAGTGAAACGATCCAATTCGTGGCATCATCAGGCTAATGACTACGGAGAGAGAGATGCCCCTCAATACCACAACATCCCTGAAACGCGGCCTGGGTTTCTGGCTGCTGCTCTTCTATGGAGTAGGAAATATCCTCGGCGCAGGAATCTATGTGCTGGTGGGAAAAGTTGCAGCGCAGGCGGGTTATTTTGTGCCGCTCTCATTTATGCTGGCGGCATTCGTTGCTGCTTTCAGTGCTTTTACCTATGCCGAGCTGTCGGCTCGCTACCCGTTCGCAGCCGGGGAAGCAGTCTATCTGCAGAAAGGATTTGGGGTGACCTGGTTGTCGAGCGCCACGGGACTATTGATTGCAATGGCTGGTATCCTCTCAGCCGCAACTATTGCACGCGGTTTCGTCGGCTATCTGCAAATCTTCGTCGAAATACCGCAGTGGCTGGCGATTGTTGCCTTGTTGATCATGCTTGGGGCAGTAGCGATATGGGGAATTGCTCAGTCAGTCAAGATAGCGGCTCTCTTTACCTTGCTGGAAATTATCGGACTGCTGCTGATTATCTTCACCGGCAGTGCGCAGCTTGAGAGGCTCCCGGAGATTATTGAAAATTTGCCGTCATTGAACCAGTGGCATCTGTGGCCCGGTATTTTTGCCGGCGCTTTTCTGGCCTTTTATGCATTTATCGGGTTTGAGGATATGGTGAATGTGGCGGAAGAGGTGCGCGAGCCGGAAATCAATATGCCGCGGGCGATCCTGTGGGCATTGACCATTACAACCCTGCTGTATGCGATGGTCTCTCTTATTGCCGTGGTCAATCTTTCACCACGGGAACTGGCCGCGAGTGAGGCGCCGCTGGCCGATCTTTACACTGCTGCAACAGGCAGGAAACCTGTGGTGATTTCATTGATCAGCCTGTTTGCAATCGTCAATGGTGCATTGATCCAGATTATTATGGCATCCCGGATTTTTTATGGGATGAGCCGGAGGGGATGGCTTCCCGCTCTATTTGGTCGCGTCAGCCGGCGTACTCACACCCCGGTGATAGCAACACTGCTGGTGACATCATTCATACTGGTATTGGCCCTGTGGTTTCCGCTGGTGAAACTTGCAGCTTCCACGAGCTATCTGATCCTGAGTGTATTTCTGCTGGTCAATTTGGCGCTGCTGAGGATTCGTGCAATCTATCCTTTGCCGGCAAAAGTCAAAGGCTATCCAGTGTGGGTTCCTGTGATGGGCGCAGCGGGTTCGCTGTTTTTACTGATCGCCCAGCTCATTTCCAGGGGCTGAGATGCGTGAGCCTGAATGATGGTTGTCATCGCGAACGAAGTGAAGCGATCTCCTGTACCAGCGAGATTGCCGCGGTCGCTTGGGCTCCCTCGCAATGACGGCATTCACACGGGCTTTTTGAGATGCTGATTATGCCGGTGGTGCGCCGGGAACGACATAGAAGAGGATCGAGAAGAAATGTAGTATGCTGCCGGCCAGTACAAAGATATGCCAGGCATCACCATAGAGAGCCGAGAAGGCCACCAGTACGGCCAGAGCAGCGATGCTCAGCGGGATACCAATGCCATGGGTGACCGTATGTGCTATCTCTTCGCCGATACTGTAGTTTTCTGAAGAGGCGTTGGTTTTCACAATAAATCTTGATATAAGCCTATGTTTACATCATAGTCGAACCGGTCACTCTGTGCAAAGTGGGTGATTGTGTGTGCCCTGCTGTAGTTTTGAATGCAGGAGTGAATCACAGCCATCTTGTAATGCTGATTTCTGAGTCTATAATCAGATACTATAATTTCAATTGATGTTGCTGAGGCAGATGTTATGAAAACTATTACCCTGTTCCCGGGGATTACCGTGTTCGCAGTAGTGAGTTGCCTGCAGATGGTTTCAGCTGGCGAATTGCGTCCTCTGGTTCTGCCCAGCACTCAGCAAGGCTACATTCAGCAGCAAAGACCTGCTGAGCAACCTGGCTCATTGATGTATAAAAACTTTGAAGCTGATGTCAGGAGGATGACTCCCGAACAAAAACAGGCCTTCAAGGATCACTATACCAGGTCGCTTGATGAAGCCGTGAAGGAAAATGACTATACGCGGATTCAACATTTTAGTCGTTTACTTGAGATTCTGAAGTGATATTGAGAGAGGTGGCCTGACATGCAAATTAATCGAATGAAATGCGCAACTATTCTGGCTTTTTCACTGCTATTGATCCTTTCCGGGTCAGCTTTGTCCGAGAGTGAATTGGATATTACAAAATATGACAATCCACCAGTCACACAAGGCGCTCAGTCAAATCTATTGGAAGAGGCGGACAAACGTTCACTGGAGTATCGATTGGCTCAGGAAAATTATATCTTCATGGAGGTGATGATACTGGCGGTCATGGCGGTTTCCTCCCTTATAATCGTATTGACATTTATGAAGATGAACGGAACTTGCAAACCAAGAGACATGATGGTAACTGCCGGTCTGATCCTCATCATATTTTCGACAATCATCCTGGTGCTTGTTGCTGATTCCCAGGAACAGATCTCTGCGGCAATAGGGGTTCTTGGAGCCATAGCGGGTTATCTTTTTGGATCCGCCGCCTCTCGTAGATCGGAAGAAAAAGTGGAGTCATCGCAACGACAGGAAGCAAAATAAACGCTTCGATATGTGGAATTAGCGAGATTAGTCTCAGACTAAGTCGTTGTCCAAAAATAACTTACCGATCCTGCTTGCCCTGTTGTCCGTCTTCAGCGTTGCAGCAAGAGTTACATGACGCTGCTATGTGCCCCTTGCTGCGCCTTGAAGACGAACAACATTGCTGCGCGATATCGGGAAGTTATTTATGGACAACTCCCAACGAGACATAAAAGAGTTCTTTTTCTCTCGCCAGGTTTCCACGTCCTGTACATGCTTCTCACCTGCCTCCAAGCAGGCGAAGAATTCCAGGAGTGCAAGTTTTTTCCTGGCGATCTTTGTGAGAGTCAGTATTGAAATTTGACTCGTTTGTAAGATGCAGGCCACTCAAGGATTCTAATCACGTGGAAAGATGACCAGGTGGTCGACCTCCAGTGAGATTCCCAATGCTTCACCGATGGCGTGATTATGATGTGACGGCGCCAGCGACAGGATCTCGGTGCCGCTGCCGAGCTGCAGGGTATAGAGATAGCTTGCGCCACGAAAAGCGCGCTCCTTGATGACGGCAGTGCGAGCGCTGTTATCGTCATGGATGATGTCATCAGGGCGAACAAGTACCAATACAGGGCAGCCGGCATGACAGCCATCAGGAAGGTTTCCCTGGAGTGTGGCGAGTTCCGTGCGGACATGCCGGTTGTCGATCACCTCGCCATGCAGCAGTACACCCTGGCCGATAAAATCTGCAATAAAAGGGGTGGCTGGGCGGTGATACAGATCATAGCCGCTATCCCACTGCAACAGCCTGCCGTGTTGCATGACGCCAATATTATCTGCCATGGCGAAGGCTTCATGCTGATCGTGGGTGACCAGAATGGCGGTAATCTGTTCACTCTTTAGAATGCCTCTTACCTCTCTGGCAAGCTCCTCCCGCAGTTCCACATCCATGCTTGAAAAAGGCTCGTCCATCAACAGCAGTTGAGGTTTGGGAGCCAGCGCGCGGGCGAGGGCGATCCGCTGCTGCTGTCCTCCGGAAAGTTCGTGTGGGTAGCGGTTGTGGAAATCTGGAAGACCGATAAGAGTCAGCAGTTCATCGATACGCTGCTTTCTATGGGAGCCTTTCAGGTGGCGGATGCCGAAGCCGATATTGCCGGCAATCGTCAGGTGCGGAAACAGGGCGAAGTCCTGAAACACCATGCCCACCTGGCGCCTCTCCGGAGGGGTGGTAAATCCCGCTGAACTGACTCTGTTTCCAGCAAGTAGAATGTTCCCCTGTTGCACAGGTTCAAAGCCGGCTATGGCGCGCAGCAAGGTTGTCTTGCCACAGCCGCTGGGGCCGAGCAGACAGCCGATCTCCCCGCTGGCTAATGAGAGTGACACATCCCTGACGACGGTGTTGCTGCCGTAGGCGACACAGAGTTGTTCAACCTCGAGCAGATGGCTCATGCTGTGACTCCTCCCGCGCGGGAGCGGCTGATAGCCCGGTTCAATACCAGCACTGGAATGATACCGGCAAGCACGATCATCAGTGCCGGCGCACCGGCATCGGCGAGACGTTCATCCGCCGCCATCTCATAGGCGCGCACCGCAAGTGTATTGAAATTAAAGGGGCGCAGGATGAGGGTTGCCGGCAACTCCTTGAGAACATCGACGAACACCAGCAACAGCGCGGTCAGCAGTGTGCCTTTCATCAATGGCAGATGAATGCTTCTCAACACCTTCATCGGTGACAGTCCCAGCGATCGGCCGGCATCGTCAAGCGAATGGTTGATCTTGCCAAGGCCGGATTCGACTGCCTGAATAGAGACGGATAAAAAACGCACGGTGTAGGCGAAAATCAGTGCAAACAGTGTTCCGGAGAGCAGCAGTCCGCTGGAGATGTCAAAGCTGCTGCGCATCCAGCTGTCAATGCTATTGTCGATCCAGGCCAGTGGCAGCAGAACACCGACGGCAATGACTGTTCCGGGGACTGCATAACCCAGCGCCGAGATACGCACACTGGTGTTGATCAGTGGCGTATTGTGCAGGCGTTTTCCGTAGGCCAGCAGCAGCGCCAGTGCGACTGCAATGACCGCGGTCAGGCTGGCAAGCATGAGGCTATTGAATGCAAGCACTGCAAAAGAGCTGTCGAGTGCATCTTCCGCAGTAAAGAGCGTCCACTGCAGCAGCTGCAATGCAGGCAAAATAAAGCCGAACAACAGTGGCAATGCGCATGCAACCATTGCCAGCCATGCCTTGCCGCCTTTCAGCTGATAACGCTGGATGCTGGAGTACTTGTTGCTGGTATGGTGGAACCTGGCGCGTTGGCGTGACCAGCGTTCGAGCAGGATCAGGGCGAAGACAAAAGCCAGCAGCATCGCAGAAAGCTGTGCCGCAGTACCGCTGTCGCCCATGCCATACCAGATGCGAAAAATCCCGGTGGTGAAGGTGCTGATACCGAAATATTGTACGGTGCCGTAATCGGCCAGGGTCTCCATCAGCGCCAGGGAGAGACCGGTGACAATGGCGGGGCGAGCCAGCGGCAGCGCAACACGAAAAAAACCCGCAAGCGGCGTATTGCCGAGGGTGCGGCTCACCTCCAGCACACACAGGGATTGTTCCAGGAAAGCTGCGCGCGCCATCATGTAGACATAGGGGTAGAGCACCAGTGACAGCATCATTGCCGCACCACCGAGTGAGCGTACCTCCGGAAACCAGTAGTCTCCATAACTCCAGCCAAACCAGCCGCGCAATTGAGATTGCAGCGGGCCTTCAAAATCGAGCATGCCGGTGTAGGTGTAGGCGATGATGTAGGCTGGAATAGCCATTGGCAGCAGCAGCGTCCAGGAGAGCAGGTGACGCCCGGGAAACTCACACATGCTGGTCAGCCAGGCAGTGGTCACGCCGATGCTGAGTACGCCGGCAGAGACGCCAACGAGCAGCAGCAGTGAATTCGTGACATAGTCGGCCAGCAGGGTGTCGACCAGATGCTGCCAGTTGTCATTGACCGGCTGGAAAATGAAGCTGGCGATCACCAATACCGGCAGGGACATCAACAGGGTAATCAGCAGGATAGATCCCCTCCATAGAGATGGGAGGGGCAGCGGGAAATGGAATCTATCTGCTAGCTTGCTGGTGCTGGTTGTCATGGTGTCTCTTTTTCGTAGGATGTGGTGAGGTACGAACCGCATCTGTTGCGCGATTGATGCGGTTCGCTACCGCTCACCACATCCTACGGAATAATTTCTACTGCTAGATTATTATTTCCACCCTGCACGATCCATTAATTTGACAGCATCTGCATTTAACTCTCCCAGTTTGGAGAGTTCTACAGCGTCGGACTTGAACTCACCCCATGATTGTAGCGTTTTACTCGCCGGAACGCCTTCTCTTACAGGGTATTCCGAATTCACTTCTGCGTACCACTGCTGGGCTTTCTCACTCACCAGGTACTCCATGAGTTTGATGGCATTGTCGCTGTTTTTCGCTGCACTTGTCATGCCGACGCCGCTGACATTGATGTGCGTACCGCGATCATCCTGGTTTGGCCAGAAAACAGCAACGGCATCAGCCGCCTTTTTCAGACTCTGATCTTTTCCTGTGAGCATATTACCGAAGTAGTAGGTGTTGGCGATGGCAAGATCGCACAGCCCTGCTGCTGCGGCCTTGATTTGATCCTTGTCGCCTCCTTTTGGCGGGCGTGCAAAATTAGCCACGAATGCAGTTGCCCACGCCTCGGTTTTTTCCTCGCCAATAGCGGCAATCATGGATGCGACCAGTGACTGGTTGTAGATGTTGCTGGATGAACGGATGCAGATGCGCCCCTTCCATTGAGAGTCCGCCAGTGCTTCATAGGTCGATAGTTGTTTTGGATCCACCTTGCCCTTGACGTAGAAGATCGGACGGGCGCGTTGAGAGAGTCCAAACCAGTAACCGTCAGCATCGCGCAGGTTTGCAGGGATGACCGCGTTCAGCTGTTGGGATGAGACTGGCTGCAGTACACCGGCTTCCCTGGCGCGATACAGGTTTCCGGCATCGACAGTGATAAAAAGATCGGCGGGAGAGTTGCGTCCCTCTGTCACCAGCCGTTTGAGTAGCGCTGATGCCTTGCCGGTAACCAGGTTGACCTTGATGCCGGTTTCCGTGGTGAATTCCTCCAGCAGTGGCTTGATGAGCGCCTCTTTGCGTGCAGAGTAGAGATTGACTTCGTTGGAGTCGGCCCAACTGGTATGAATGCTTGCAGAGAGAAGCAGCACCAGCATGGTGATTTGTATTCGCATTTGTTGTATTTCCTCATGCAGAGGGTAGTAAGTAGGGAGTCAGATTATAAAGCGAATGAGAACAATTATCAACAGTATTGTATGGGATCATGGGGTACGTTAGTTGTTCCTGGCGACACGGCTCTCAATCCTGCAGCAATTCGATGTAGGGAGATATTCACCACGAAGAGATTTTTTTATCCAGTTGATTCTTCGTGATCTTCGTGTGCTTCGTGGTAAAAGTCTTTTAAAATGGCGACACTCTATTGGTGCAGTGAGAATTGCTATCAATCCTGGTATTTCATTGACAACAGCACATAAACAGCGCCTGTTCCACCATCCCAACGGGGTGCGGAGACAAATGCAAGAACCTCCCTGCGCTGCGGCAGCCATTGGTTGATCTTCTGTTTGAGGATCGGCTGCTGTTCGCTGGAGCGCTGCCCCTTGCCGTGAATGATTCTGACGCAGCGGTAGCCTCTGTGTGCGCACCAGGGGATAAATTGCGCCAGCTCCGTGCGTGCCTCGACGACCCGCAGGCCGTGCAGGTCAAGCGTACTCTCGGGTTTGATGACTCCCCGCTGCAGATCCTGGAAAAGTCTGTTCTGAATGCCGTCACGGCGGAATTCGAGAAAATCATGGGTTGTGATATGCACATCGACAAACTCATCCTGCGCGCTTTCTCTCTTTTTTGGCAAAGGGCGTGGAGCAGGGCGCTGCTTCCAGGGTTTTGCAGTTTTACTCTGCAACGGTGTTACCCCGGACATCGCATCGAAGAAAGATTTTTCCTCCTTTTCATGGTGTTTGTCACTCACAGGATGCCCTCACACGCGTTTTGCAGTATATTGCGTTTCGAATATACCCTATTTTGGTTTACTTTTACTCTATTGCCGTATGAAAATCCTGATCAGTAATGACGATGGCTATCAGTCGCCGGGAATTGCCGCGCTGGCAAATGCGCTGCAGCAGTTTTCCGAGGTGACGGTCATAGCTCCGGATCGTGATCGCAGCGGCGCTTCCAACTCCCTGACGCTGGAAAATCCGCTTCGCACCAGGGAGCATGAAAATGGCTTTATCAGCGTCAACGGCACGCCAACCGATTGTGTGCATGTCGCCATTACCGGGTTGCTCGAAGAGGAGCCGGACATGGTCGTCGCCGGCATCAATAACGGTGCCAATATGGGAGATGATGTCCTCTATTCCGGTACAGTCGCAGCGGCCACCGAGGGGCGTTTTCTGGGGCTTCCGGCAATGGCTGTATCGATCAACTCCTTCTCTCCACAACATCTTGAGAGTGCAGCCAGGGCCGCACAGCAACTGGTGCAGCGTCTCTCTGATCCATCCCTGACAACCGAGATGATCCTCAATGTGAATGTTCCTGATCTGCCATGGAGTGAGATCAAGGGCTACCAGTCGACTCGCCTGGGGCATCGTCACAAGGCGGAACCAGTCTACAGGGAGAGAGATCCGCGCGGTTATCCGATCTACTGGGTGGGACCACCGGGAGCAGAGCAGGATGCCGGACCGGGAACAGATTTTCATGCTGTGCGCAGTGGTTACATCTCGGTCACACCGCTAAAAGTCGATCTGACAAATCACCGCCAGTTGCAGCAGACAGCGGCATGGCTGAAAGAGATTTGAGATGACGCACCCTGATTATAGCGGCATCGGTATGACATCGCAGCGCACCAGGGATCGCATGATCAGCCGCCTCAAAGAGCAGGGCATAAAAGATCAGCGGGTACTGAGTGTGATGCGTGAAGTTCCACGCCACTGCTTTGTCGAAGAGGCGCTCGCTTCGCGCGCCTATGAAGATACCGCGCTACCCATTGGTCATGGTCAGACGATCTCGCAGCCCTATATTGTGGCGCGCATGACAGAGTTGCTGCTGCAAACACAGCCGATGCAGCATGTTCTCGAGGTTGGCACCGGTTCAGGTTACCAGGCGGCAATTCTATCCCGGCTGGTGCGCCGTCTGCAGAGTGTTGAACGTATCAGGGCATTGAGCGACCAGGCGCGTCATCGTTTTCGCCAGCTCAAACTGCGCAATATTCGTCTCAGGCACAGTGACGGCGGCATGGGCATGCCGGAGTATGCGCCTTATGACGGCATTATTGTCACCGCTGCGCCAGAGGGAATACCGCTTGCGCTGGTGGAACAGTTAAGACTCGCAGGGGTGATCATCATGCCGATAGGCGATAGTGAAGAGCAGATATTAATTCGTGTAACACGTACAGAGGACGGTTATGAAAAAGAGTTTCTTGAGCGGGTCTCATTTGTCCCGCTGCTTGGTGGAGTAAAATAGATGTCGATGTTTTCATCTCTTTATGACAAGGTTTTGAGCTGGTCCCGCCATCGGCATGCACCCTGGTATCTTGGTGGCCTGAGTTTTGCAGAGTCATCATTTTTTCCAATCCCGCCGGATGTGATGCTGGCGCCAATGAGCCTTGCTACTCCGAATCGTGCGCTCTGGTACGCGTTGTTAACTACCCTGGCCTCGGTGGCTGGAGGCGTGGCCGGTTATCTGATCGGGATGACGCTGTTCGAAGTGATCGAGCCCTGGTTGTTGCACAGCGCCTATCATGAAAAATATCTGAAGGCAGTCTCCTGGTTTGACGAATGGGGTTTTTGGGCGATTTTTCTTGCCGGGTTTTCACCTATTCCCTACAAGGTGTTTACTATCACGGCCGGCGCCATCGCCATGTCTTTTGCGCCCTTTGTGATAGCCTCTTTTATCGGTCGGGGAGCACGTTTTCTTATGGTGGCAATGCTGATGTCATGGGGCGGAGAGAAGATGGAGGCGAAGCTGCGTCACTATATCGACTGGATAGGCTGGGGAGCGGTTGCATTGATCGCTGCAGTTGTCATCGTGGTGAAATTGAGCTGATATTGAACTGATATAGTACTGATAATCATAAAGATGAAACTCCCTGCGATGGCGCCGGGAATGTTGTCGATTCTGCTGGTAGTGACTGCCTGCAGCAGTCGCCAGGAGTTGGCGCCCTACGAAAACCGGGTTGCCGTTCCTGGAACAGGCCCTGTCGAATCTGAACCCCGCTTCGCCAAATACCGACAGCTGCAGGATGAGGAAGAGATACCCTCAAGCTCCACCAGTATCGAAAATAATCAGCTGCAGACCAGGCATGACAACAACAGTGAAGATTCCGTCAAGTTGCAGTTCGGGCAGCAACAGCAAGCCGAAACTGCCACACAGGCTGAACAGATCAAACAGTCGGTCATGGCAAAAATGCAGAACAGCAGCGAGAGCCACGCATTTCTTGCTGATGCAGAACTGCGTTGGAAGTGGCCGGTCAAAGGCAAGGTTGTGCGCTCATATCGAGCCTCAGATCCGGCTAGGCGGGGAATATTGATCAGTGGTGAAGAGGGCGAGGTAATTGTGGCAACGGAATCGGGCGAGGTTGTATACAGTGCCGAAGGGCTGCCGGGATATGGTCAGCTGATTATCATCAAGCATAATAAAAACTACCTGAGTGTCTATGCGCATAATCGCGAGCGACTGGTGACACAAGGGGAGTGGGTAGCGCGAGGTGCGCAGATCGCCACCATGGGGCGATCATCCTCGAAAGCCGCCCTGCATTTTGAGATTCGCCACAATGGAGATCCGCAAAATCCACTGAAATATTTAGATGGCTTAAAACCAAACCCTTGAACTGATAAAGAATATCCATGTTGTGTCACGAACCGTGTTAAATTACGCTGGAGTAATTAACTCAAGATCAATAATAAAAAATAGCTATCTATAATAGCCGCACAATGGGGGAATGATGGATTCACCTGAGGAGAATGTTGCTTCTGATGTTGAAGCAAAAAACCGCAGCAAAGTCGTGAGTGAGATGGTGGTCAATAAATCTCCAGCGCCAAAAAAACGAGCTGTCGCTCGTGTGACATCTGAATTTGACGCTACACGCATGTATCTCAATGAGATCGGTTTGTCGACACTGCTGACAGCTCAGCAGGAGGTTGATCTGACGCGTCGCGCCCATAAGGGGGATGTAGCGGCCAGGGCACGCATGATCGTCTGCAACCTGCGCCTGGTGGTAAAGATATCCAGACGCTATCTCAATCGCGGACTGGCGCTTCTCGATCTCATCGAAGAGGGCAATCTCGGCCTCATCAGGGCCGTGGAAAAATTCAACCCGGAGCTCGGATTCCGTTTTTCGACCTATGCAACCTGGTGGATCAGGCAGACCATCGAGCGCGCCCTGATGAATCAGACACGCACCATCCGGCTCCCTGTGCATGTCGTCAAAGAGGTGAATGTGTGTCTGCGCACGGCGCGGCAGCTGATGCAGCAGCTCGATCATGAACCGACGGCACAGGATATTGCTGAAGCGACAGGCAAATCTGCTGCCGAGGTACGCCGTCTGCTGGTTCTCAGTGAGCATTCATCCAGCGTGGATGCGCCCGCAGGTAAAGATATTCAACGCCCTTTGCTGGATACAATTGCCGATATTGCCGGTGAGGATCCGACCGAAGCTTTGTTGAAAGAGGATGTCAAGGATCTTGTCGATGAGTGGCTCGGGCAGCTGACAGAAAAACAGCAGGTGGTCATCGAACGCCGCTTCGGGCTGCATGGCTACCAGGTCTCAACCCTGGAGCAGGTTGCAAGGGAACTCGATGTGACCAGGGAGCGCGTACGCCAGATACAGCTCGATGCCCTGCGGCGACTCAGAAAGGTTCTGCGCGAGCTTGGCTTCGACCATGACGAGCTGTCATCCTGATCTGTTAATGCATTTTTTCCACAGATGCACACAGATAAACACAGATGAAAAGATGCAAGACTCATTAAATCATCTGTGGATGTAAGCTCTCAATAAATCCGTGTATATGCCGTCATTGCGAGGGAGTCTAAGCGACTGCGGTAATCTCCAAACCAGATTGCCGCGTCGCCTCCGGCTCCGTGCAATGACATCTGTTTAAATAGAACGTATTCAATGCACGGAGTTATTGAGATAGTACGTGACTTCTCAATAGCACCGTGCATTTCGCGGCCAGATGGCCGCTCCCACAACAACCCCAAAAATCAGATTAAGAAATCCCTTATCTGTGTGTATCCGTGTTCATCTGTGGTTAAAATGGTTTTGTGGAGGTATATTCTGTGGACTTCAAAATAATCCTGCCAGCACCAGATATCTGCCGATCTTGCCGATCGAGACTAGTAGCAGGAACAGCAAAAAAGGCGTCTTGAAAAAACCGGCGATCAATGTCAATGGATCACCGATGAGTGGAACCCAGGCAAGCAGCAGTGACAACACCCCGTAGCGGCGAAACTGCTGCGAGGCGCGTTCGATGCCTCTTTCATTGAATGGAAACCAGGGTCTC
>JAQYVP010000011.1 GCA_030145485.1 Chromatiales bacterium | reverse complement strand
TTTTGGCAAGTGGAATGCTGAACATGTCCGTTCAGGATTGTTCGCGGATTCTTTGAATGGGTGATCACTGTGTACTGAGGGGGTGGCCGCTTGGCTGTGGTTGCCAGGTCGCTGTGGCCATCTGAGACACCAGTGTAGTTGCTGCTGGCAGCATCGCTAATAGAGTGTGGCTGATAATTGAAACTTATTTCTGTATGCTCGGATTCTTCGTCTATACTTTGTCCAGGAAGCAATTCCTAATAAACCTAAAATCCCAAAGGAGAACAAGAGTATGTCAAATCGCGATCTATTGCCTCGCAAGCAGGATGATTCAACCCCCGGTATCAGCCGTCGTGAATTGTTGCTTGGATTGGGAGGCGCTGCTGCAGCGATGGCCTATGCCGGAAATGCAATTTCCGCCAAGCCTGGTCATGACCACAGCAAGCATTCGGCTCAGCTTCCCGATGTATTGGATGCAATGAATATCTGTCTGGACAAAGGGCAGCGTTGTTTAGCCCATTGCCTCGTCTCCTTCAAAGAGGGTGATGTGGAACTGGCGGACTGTGCCGCCAAGGTACATGAAATGCAGGCTATATGCGGCGCTTTCTCTTATCTGTTGACGGCGAATTCCGAGTATATCAAGGGATATGCGGGTATTTGTGAGCAGGTCTGCAATGACTGCGAGGAGGAGTGCATGAAACATAAGGAGCACATTGAGTGCAAAGCATGCGGCGATGCGTGCGCAGCAGCAGTTGATCAGATAAAACTCCACATCAGCTAGGATAGCTCTGAATGGTGAGCGAAGTGATTCATTCAGAGTTTTCCTAGATGACGTTGGTTTCCATCAATGGGAAATATTGTAAGATAATGACACAGACCTCGCTTTGGCGAGGTTTTCTTGACTGTTCATTCATCAAGAACAAGCTGTATGAGAGTCTTTTCCTCATTAAATTGGTAGAGCATACCGGTTAGTTCTTCCTCATTGACACTCCTGATACGGTGATAGGTGTGCAACACCCCCATCTCGGTGCGTTCTGCCGTCCCTGACTGTATTGCATACCCTTGAAAAATGAACAATAGAAGCAAACTGAAACAGTGCCCTGATCCGCAAACAGAGTGCAAAGAGTGTCCGGTTCGAAGCATGGCGCTGTTTCGCGATGTTCCTGAAGCGGAACTCGGCTGGATGCAGGAGTTTCGTGATGCTCAATATCAGCTTCCTGCAAGAGAGATTCTCTTTCAGGAGGGTGACACAGCTCATTCACTCTACACCCTGTTTGACGGCTGGATGATTCTTTTCAAGACCCTCGACAATGGCAAACGCCAGATCCTGCGTTTTTTACTTCCCGGTGATTTTTTCGGATTTCAGGTCAACGCTATCGGACCAACAGGAGGATACATTTACGGCTCACAAGCCCTGATGAAGAGTACGCTGTGTGCATTTCCAACCATCCGGCTTCAAGCAATGATAGAGAAACAGCCGCAGCTGACGATAAGATTATCAGAGATGGAAATGCATGATATGACCCTGTGTCAGTACCACCTGATCGGTACCGGGTGTAAAAACTCCCTGGAGCGCATCGCCTTTCTGTTGCTGGAACTTTTCCACCGGGTGCGCTTGCAGAGGCGGGGGGACTACGATGAGGCCAGCAACTCAATCATTTTTCCTCCTACCCAGAAGGATATTGGAGATGCTGTTGGGCTTTCATCGATTCATGTTCACCGCATACTCAAGGAGATGGGGAGCAAGGGATGGATCCGTTGCCAGGGTAAGCGCCTCACAATTCTCGACGAGGAAACATTGATGGATATTGGGCAATTTGATCCCGGCATGATATTGCCGAAGTCACTCATTTAGCCTCGCAGGATGAAGTTGCACTTCAATGATATTTGCGTCACTCGATATTCACAAGTCAGGCTGTGTGAAATCATCTCTTTTCTCTTCACATCTACCGCATACTCTATATTTATTTATTAGGTTCAGGTGATAAACCTTGCGCCTAAAAAAGTTCCTGCATTTTCAGTTTGGTTTCAGGTTGCATTGCTAGGCTTCTCTTCACCAAAGATGAAGCATAGGTTATGACGACACAGAATGTTCATGCATGCGCTTCCCCTGTATTGGCTGCCGGGATGGCTAGAACCTTGAGAGTGTGATGATAAAGTGGCTATTGATTGCAGGCCTTGCGGCGGCGCTGATTTCCGGCATCGCTGTGGGCGGGAGTGACCACCTGGAGTCCAGGCATCTGGTGGAGCAGGGAAAAATTCTTCCGCTGCAGCAGATTCTCGATCACCTTGGCCAGCAGCAGGAAGGGCGCGTGCTAGAGGTTGAGCTGGAACGTGAACACGGTCGCTATATCTACGAAATCGAATTGCTTGGAGAGGATGGCCGGGTTTTGAAATACGAAATAGATGCCGTCAGCGGTGAAATCATCAACGGAAAACCGGAGGAGTGAGCATTGCGTTTGCTGTTGGTTGAGGATAACAGGCAATTAGCCGCGTTGCTGCGCAAGGATCTCGAGCAGCATGGCTATGCTGTCGATCTGGCGGAAAATGGCGTTGATGCCGAATTCATGGGCAATGAGGAACCCTACGACATCGTCGTGCTTGACCTGGGACTGCCACAGCGTTCAGGTCTTGATGTATTGAAAAACTGGCGCAGAGATGGAAACAGTGTGCCGGTCATCATTCTGACTGCGCGTGATACCTGGCATGAACGTGTCGATGGCTTTAAGGCCGGTGCCGACGACTATCTGGGAAAACCCTTCCATGTTCAGGAACTGCTCATGCGCATTCAGGCGCTGCTGAGACGCAGCCATGATATGCCGGGAGAGCGTCTGCAGAGTGGCGGAATGGTGCTGGATGAAGAGCGCCAGCTGGTCATACTGACGAATGACAAGAACGTACAGCTGACAGGAACCGAATTTCGCCTGCTGCGCTATTTTATGCTGCATCCTGGCAGCATACTCTCCAAAACCCGCCTCACCGAGCATGTCTACGAGCAGGAGTTTGACCGCGACAGCAACCTCATCGAGGTTTATGTGCGGCGTCTGCGCGACAAACTTGGCAAGGAGACCATTCTGACCCGGCGCGGCCAGGGCTATATCTTCATGGCAGAGGAGCAGTGAACTCCCTGGAACGCCGGTTGCAGCTGGGCCTCTCATTAACCCTGGTGGTTTTGATCGGCTTGATGGGATTCATCGGTTACCAGGCGGTGCGCAGTATGACAGAGAGCTTCGTGGAATCAAGACTGGAGCATGACGCAGAAAGCCTGCTTGCGACCATGTTGATCGAGCCAGGTGGAGTGAGGGTGCGTTGGCGGCGCATCAATCAGATCTATTCACAACCATTCTCAGGCCACTACTACGTTATTCGCTTTGACGATAATCACCTTGTGCACTCTCGCTCCCTGTGGGATGAGTCGCTTGA
>JAQYVP010000238.1 GCA_030145485.1 Chromatiales bacterium | reverse complement strand
AAGGAGCCGCTGTTCGATACCGTGGACAACCTCAAGGGGTGTCTGAAAATTTTCGCAGACATGATTCCGGCGATCTCCTGTCGGCATGATAATATGCGTGCGGCTGCAATGCGCGGCTTCGCTACCGCAACAGATCTTGCCGACTACCTGGTGATCAAGGGGATGCCGTTTCGCGATGCCCATGAAGTGGTTGGCAAGGCCGTCGCATTATGTGTCGACAAGGGGTGTGATCTCTCCGAACTGGAGTTGAATCAATTGCAACAGTTTTCTGAGGTCATCGATGAGGATGTATTCGATGTCCTCACACTGGAAGGATCTGTGGCGGCGCGCAATCACATCGGCGGCACGGCGCCCCGGCAGGTCAGGGCGGCGATTCAACGCGCACAAAAGAAGATGGATTCAGTCTCTGTAGAGGAATTCTGAACTGACTTTTTTATCCACAGATGCACACAGATAAACACAGATAAGGGATGCATAATAGTTTCCTCATAGTGGAAGCCCATCTATGGAACTCTCGCAAAGCCGCTAAGAAACCCCTTTGTGTCTTGGCCTACATATATGCAGGTCAGGGGCGTGAGCAGGACGCGGTAGCTTTGCGAGAGACGCTTTTTGTTTAATCACCCACCATTTTCCTGGAGATCTCACAGGTTAAGAGCCTAATAATCTGTGTTTATCTGTGTCCATCTGTGGCTAATGTTTTTTTGATGATCAACTGATGCAGGGAGTCAGTTACTATGGCGCTTCTCAATATTAATGAACAACAACCCTCACTGAAACGCTTCGCCCTGTTTGAGCTGGGTTTTCGCCCCTTTTTTCTGCTTGCTGGATTATCCTCAGTGCTATTGATGTCGCTATGGCTGATGATGTTTTCAGGCTGGATGGCGAGGCCCGTCTACTATCCGGGCAACTGGTGGCATATCCACGAGATGCTGCTGGGCTATACATCGGTCGTCATCGTTGGCTTTTTGCTCACTGCCAGCCGCAACTGGACCGGGGTGCAGACACTGCATGGCGCCTGGCTGGCTGCGTTGGCCGGAGTGTGGATCATCGCACGGCTACTGCCATTTACAGCGGTTGCCGGTGTGTGGATCGCGGTTATCGACCTCTCGTTTCTGCTGTTTTCAGGGATTGCCGTGGCCATCCCTGTGCTGCGTGTCAAGCAGTACAAGAATATGATCTTCGCTCCCATCGTACTGGGGCTCTTTGTTGCAAACCTGCTGATGCATTTGCAATTGTCGGGCCAGACAGCTGATACAGCCATCATCGGTCAGCGCATGGCGATAGCGTTGATCGTGGTGCTGATCATGGTGATGGGTACGCGGGTTATTCCCTTTTTTATCGAGATGGGAACCGGGCAGAGAGGAGCCACACGCGAGAATCATGCGCTGGAACTCGCTGGAACGATCGTTACCTGTGCATGGGCGCTCTATTACACATTTTTTGGCGATGACCTGATCAGTGGTAGTGCAGCGCTGCTGGCGGCGGTGTTGCTGGCTGTGCGTGCTGCCGGTTGGCATCTCAAGGCGTTGTGGCGGGCGCCGCTGTTATGGATTCTCTACCTCGGGTTTTTGTGGGTGCCGATAGGCCTGTTGATGCATTTCATGACGGCGATGGGATGGACAACCAGCAGTTACGCTGCCCATGCATTGACTTCCGGGGCATTTGGCATCCTCACGCTCGGCATGATGAGCCGTGTTATCCTCGGCCACACGGGTAGGGAGATGAAGCATACCACGGCGCTGATCGTGGCATTCGTGTTGATTCTGCTGACGCCGCTGTTTCGCTTGCTTCCGGCTATTCCTGCCTTTGCTGAAAACTACTATTTTATGGTCCACCTGGCAGGTGGTTTATGGTTTCTCGCCTTCCTGGTATTTGTGTTTTACTATGCGGCGATGCTGATCAAACCAAGAGTGGATGGCCGGCCGGGATGAGACGATGACAGAAGATTCATTGAATGCTTTGAACCTGCGCCTCAAGGCTTTTGCCCAAAGCCGCGACTGGGAGCAGTTTCACTCGCCGAAGAACCTCTCCATGGCGCTGATCGCCGAGGCCGCCGAGCTGGTCGAGCATTTTCAATGGCTCACCGAGGAGCAGAGCTACAACCTCTCTGGCAGCAAGCATGATGAAGTAGCGATGGAGATGGCGGACATCCTGATCTTCCTGATCCGCTGCGCAGAGCGTCTCGACATCGACCTGGTGGCGGCAGCGAATAAAAAAATTGAGATCAATGAACAGCGCTATCCTGCTGACAAGGTGCGTGGCGATGCCCGCCGTGCGGCTGAATATGAAGATTGAGGTGAACTGATGAACTGGTGGGGAAAACTGCTGGGTGGAGTCTTCGGCTACATGCTTGGTGGATTGCCAGGGGCATTGCTTGGTGCAGTCATCGGCCATCTGCTCGACAGGGGGCTGAATATTGCACGACTTGAAGGGCCCGGGCCGAACGAGGAGCAAAGAGAGCTGATACAGAGTGCTTTTTTTACAGCGACCTTCTCCATCATGGGACATATCGCCAAGGCTGATGGCCAGGTGACGCGTGATGAGATCCAGATTGCCGAAGCTTTGATGCAGCAGATGGATCTGCATGAAGAGCATCGCAAACTGGCAATGGCGCTTTTCCAACAGGGAAAGAGTTCAGATTTTGATCTCACCGTGGCGCTGGATGAGTTCAAACAACAACTCGGGCGGCAGCGAAACCTGCTGCGCATCTTTATCGAGGTTCAGGTACAGGTAGCCCTCAGTGACGGGGTGATGCATCCGGCGGAAGAGAAAATTCTACTGCAGGTGTGCAAGCAGCTGGGAATTCGCCAGGCAGAGTATCGCGCCATCGTCTACCTGGTGAAGGCATCGGGTCACTTTGCCGGCGAGCAGCAACGTCCGGGTCGCAAACCCTCCGCAGCGACATCTGCTGCAACCATCAAAGACGCCTATGAGCTGCTGGGCGTTGATAAATCAGCTTCGGACAGCGAGGTGAAAAAAGCCTACCGCCGGCTGCTGAGCCGCCATCATCCCGACAAGCTGGTCTCCAGGGGATTGCCGGAAGAGATGATGACGGTCGCCGCTGACAAGACTTTCCAGATCAAGCAGGCCTACGATATGATCAAAAAAGTGCGGGGGATGTAAATCCAATTTACTGATTTTTTTACCACAGATGCACACGGATAAACACTGATGAAAAGATACCAAAAATTTGATCGCTTGTAACTTCTCAATAAGCCCGTGTATGCAGGTAGAGTGACAACGCGTGTCAATCGTGGTCAGAAGACCACTCCTACGTTTACACTCAGCAATTGTTGTGGGAGCGGTCTTCTGACCGCGATGAAACATGAGGATGCCCCAGGTTTTCCACACGACTCACTCTTCTCTCTTAAACCCCTCGATACTGCACCTTGTGACCAATCCAGCGTTGGATCAATGGCGCAACAGCTTGTGGATGCTGTGTGTGTACCTGTGTTGCCGCATGTTGAACGCGGGCTAGCAGCTTTTGATCACGCACCACATCGGCGATGCGAAACTGCAGTTCACCGGTCTGGCGGGTTCCCAGCACTTCGCCGGGGCCGCGAATCTCCAGGTCTTTTTGTGCGATGATAAAACCGTCGCTGCTGTCGCGCATCACCGCCAGGCGCTGTCGCGACTGCTTCCCCAGGGGCGGATGGTAGAGCAGCACGCAGTGGCTCTGCTGTGTGCCCCGGCCGACACGCCCGCGCAATTGATGCAGCTGCGCCAGACCCAGGCGTTCGGGGTTTTCGATGATCATGAGGCTGGCATTGGGCACATCTACACCCACTTCGACGACGGTCGTAGCGACCAGCAGATCGGTTTCCCCCGCCTTGAATGCCGTCATTGCGGCATCTTTTTGCGTCGCATTCATGCGCCCGTGCACCAGTGAGATCTTTAATTGATCAAGCTGCTGTTGCAACTGTTGTGCGGTATCTTCCGCCGCCTGCGCCTGCAGTGCATCAGACTCTTCGATCAGGGTGCATACCCAGTAAGCCTGTCTGCCCTGCTGACATGCCTGCAACACCCGTTCGATCACTTCGTCACGGCGGTTATCGGAGAGCACCACTGTCGTGACAGGAATACGTCCGGGAGGGAGTTCATTGATGACCGAAAGATCGAGATCGGCATAGGCCGTCATGGCGAGGGTACGCGGGATCGGCGTGGCTGTCATGATGAGTTGATGCGGAAGCATCCCTTCCGCTTCCCCCTTCTGCCGCAATGCCAGGCGTTGATGTACACCGAAGCGGTGCTGTTCATCGATAATCACCAGTCCAAGCGAATTGAACACCACGTCACTCTGAAACAGTGCATGTGTGCCGATGATTAGGCGCACCTCGCCACTGAAGATTTGTTCAAGGCGTTGCTTGCGCGCCTTGCCCTTGTGACTGCCCGACAGCGACACTAACCCGACGCCCAGTGGTTTCAGCCATTGCTGCAGGCTGTTGAGGTGCTGTTCCGCAAGCAACTCGGTCGGCGCCATGATCACAGTCTGGTAGCCGCTGCTGATCACCTGCAGCGCAGCCAGTGCGGCAACAACGGTTTTGCCGGAGCCAACGTCCCCCTGTACCAGGCGCTGCATCGGGTGGGGTTGGCTCATGTCGGAGATGATCTCCTCGAGTACGCGCTGCTGTGCGGTTGTCAAACAGAAAGGTAGATTGTCCAGCAGTTGCTTCGTCAGAGGTGACTGTAAATCGATGGCGGGGGCATTGTGGCGGCGCTGCTGCATGCGCATCTGCAACAGGCTTAACTGATGGGCGAGAAGCTCCTCGAAGACCAGGCGTTGTTGTGCGGGATGCGCCCCTTCCTGCAGATCCTCCAGCGAGATGTCGGGTGGCGGGCGATGCAGCAGCTGCAGTGCACGGCTAAGCGGTTGTGACAACAGGGGATCGAGAGATGGCGGCAGCAGTTCAGATAACAGGGCGCCACCCTCGAGCAGCGCCAGGGCCTGTTTTGTCAACTCAAGCCAGGTGCGCTGCTGCAGCCCTTCGGTGGAGGGATAAACCGGGGTCAGGGTATCATCGACCTCTATCTTCTGATCCTCCTTGAGCAGCGAGTACTCGGGATGCACGATCTCATAACTTGCAGGGCCGTTACGGATTTCACCGAAGCAGCGCAGTCGTGTGCCGTGTTGAAAGGACTCTTTTTGCGCATTGGAGAAGTAGAAAAAACGCAGCATGAGTGTGCCGGTGCCGTCACTGACTTGTACCAGCAGCGAGCGGCGGCGTCCGAAACGAATCTGCGCATGATCGACCATCGCCTCGATCACCACATGCTCGCCTGGTCGCACAGTGCCAAGTGGATACACCCGGGTGCGATCCTGGTAGCGCAGCGGCAGGTGAAACAGAATGTCCTGGACACTCTCGATGCCAAGTCCCGCAAGACGCTCGGCGATGCGCGGCCCGACGCCTTTCAGCTCGGTGACAGGTAACTCCTGCAGTGATTGTGAATTAACCGCCGTCAATCTCCTGTTCTTTTGAGAGCATACTCTAGAATCCTTTAGTCAGTAAAATGCTTGCAATTGAGTCAAATTTCAAAAATGACTCTCGCCAAGACGCCAAGAGCGCAAAGATTTTTCTTGGCGGGCTTTGCGTCTTTGCGAGAGAAAATGTCCTTTTTCATGCCGCGTCAGTTTGAGGCTTGGTCTCGCTAGGATATGATAGCTCAATGTTTCAGCTCTCCTCCTACTGACTATTCGATTATAGATGACAATGAGCTATCAACGACAACTGCATTTTCAAACGATGGGGCGAGGCACGGCAAATATTACTACGGAGATTGCTGCTGTGGCGGCGGAGTCCGGGGTTGATACCGGTCTGTGCCATGTTTTTATACATCACACCAGTGCTTCGTTGATCCTGTGTGAGAATGCGGACCCTGATGTGCGCAGGGATCTGGAGACTTTTATGTTGCGGCTGGCGCCGGATGGAGACCCCATGTTCGTGCATGTGGATGAAGGACCGGATGATATGCCGGCGCATGTGCGCTCGATTCTGACCGCTATGGATTTAACCCTTCCGCTGACGCAGGGGCGTCTGGCGCTTGGAACCTGGCAGGGAGTCTATCTGTGGGAGCACCGCCACCGTCCCCACCAGCGGCGGGTGACGGTCACGGTTCAGGGTGAATAACAGCGGTGTTACTTTGGCTTGATGCTGTCCATACCGGCGGTAAATCCGGAGAGAGAGATCGGCGCATTGATCTGCTTACCATCTGGGCCGAGAAATGTAACGATCATCTGCTTCCCTTTTTTCAGGCGCGCTGTAAACTCCTTGTCAAGTTGCACGCCGGCCTGGCAACCTTGTGGCAGACAGGTTGTGACGGGAACTCTGGCGGCCTTGCCCTCGCCAACGGTGAGTTGAACGCCCGGTGGCAGGATAACTCCCAGCGGCAGGGTGAGGATCATGACAGCCTCATCCTTACCTGGAACATAGCCGGCGGCGACTTTCAGCATAGGCTGATTAATTTCTGTATTTGTGAGTGTCTGTGAGATCTGGCAGAGTTCGATCTCTTTACCCTCGGGACCCTTGAGCTTTTCACACTCCTTGATCCAGTCCTTGAATTGCTCGACTCCCTCCGGAAGTTTTTGCTCTGCTGTTATCTCCGCCGCAGGGACTGCCGCTTTGGTTTTCTCCTTCGGGGCCGCGTCTTCAGCAAATACTGCGCCACTGCTGATGAGAACAAGAGCCGCCAGGCCCGGAATCACTTTGTTTAGCATCTATATTGCTCCATTGTGTCAATTGAGGGCGTTTTTCACCCCGGATCATTGTTTCAAAAGTATACAAAAAACGGTTGAGAGTATATCACTATCACAGCAGCAGGGAGGCAACGATATTTTGCTCTCTCAGCCTGATTGAGTCCACGCTCTCTTGTGGCAGCGGGCCCTTTGAGCAGCTCTCATCAAGAAGTCGCCTGACATTTTCATTGATACTCTCGCTTCGAGCGAGTCCGCCAGTCATCGCGGTGGAGAGGTGCTCAAGCTGCCATTGACGGCGTTGCTCCTGGAATGCTTCGGGGGAGTCGATATCGAGGAGCATCTCCATTTCGAGACAAAGTTGCAGGCTTTGTTGCAGATTACTGCTGCTCCGGGCACACAGTTGCTCGACGGCTTCATCGCCACTCGCCAATGCATCGATGATGCGCTGATAGCGTTTTAGCATGCGCGATTCAACCGCTGCCTGTAGAGCGGGCAGTGCTGACCACTGTTGTTGATGGCTGCTGATATCTGCATTCCGGCCGCACAGCTGCTGCTCCATGTGCTCGCACAGTTCGGCTTTTTGCAACAGCAGTTCAAGGTGGCGGCGCTCCTGCAGGTTGGAAGTCGCGGTCTCTGCTTCATCAAAGGCGACAGTGAGTTGAGTAAATTGCTGTTGCAGTGATTGATATTGCTGACGGCTAGCCGCACCGATGCTTTTCCATTCATCTATCAATTGATCTCGCTCTTTGCGAGCCACAGACCAGCTGTCATGTTCAGTGGCGACCAGCTTTCGCAGTTTGTCACAAATCGCTTTTTTTGCAGAGGTATTTTCTGACTGCTGCTGCTGTTCACTTTCATGTATTGCAGTGCGGCGGGCAAAAATGGCGTCGGTTGCAGTTTTGAATGCTCTCCATAGCTGCTGCTCCACCCGTTTACTGGCGCTGACCAGAGGTCTCCAGTCTGCCTGTGCGGCCTTGGCCTGGCGGATGGCAATATCGACATCGGACTCGTCAACAAGCCGCTGTATCTGTTTGATGAGACGTTCACGGCGCACTGTTTCAGCTTTACGCACCTCTTCAAGCTTTTTTTCAAAGGGATTGACGGCATCAGTAAATCTCTGGTTGAGCTTTTTCCATGTTTCTGAGTCGACGCCTCCCAGCTTACGCCACTGCTTTCGTGCTTCCTGTATGCGCTTATCAAGCATAGGCCAGTCTGCAGTGGACCACTCTATTTGCATATGCTCTTTGATGAGCTGCTCACAGAATTCGACACGCTGTGCTGCCGCCTGCTGCTGCGCCTGTTGATGCCGCTCCTGATCAGCAATGACAGGGCTATATGCCTGTTCTGCGATGTCATTAAATTTGTTCCAGATTGCCTCCGGAGCAGGGCCGCCTTTGCGATCCAGCTGACGCCACCTGTTTCTCAGATCTCGCACATTGATGGCAAGCTCTTTTACAGGTAGTCCTGACTGCAGCAACTGTTGCATGTCGCTGATCAGCTCTTCACGCACATGATCGCTGCCGAAGCGCTGCCAGTCCTGCAGTTCCGAGAAACGCCCCAGCAGCAGATGAAAGGCTGCTTTGCGCTGTCGCAGCTGTGCTGTCGCCAGCTTTTCCAGCCTCTTCAGAGCATGTTGTGCTTTGCTGCGGGCGGCGCCTGCAGCATTCAGTTGCCCCTGATCGAGACTGTTCTCAAGTTGTTGCAACAGCTGGTCAAGATCAGCTTCGAGTTTCTGTGTTGATGCCATGTTCTCCTGCAGGCGCTGTTTTGCGCGGGAGAGATGCTGGTGGAAATGATTTTCCATGTTGGCATCGGGTTTCGATTTCAGTGCATGCCAACGGGACTCAATGGCCTTTATACGGGATGCAGTCAGTTGAGTATCATTTCCAGAGAGGTTTTGCATCTCCACAATGATGGCGTGTTGTCGGGCGTGCAGCTTGCGGTATTGATCGATTTGCCCGCGGCGTTGCGCAAGCTTTTGCTGAGATTCGCTGAAACGCGCCTTGAGAAGCGGGTTGACGGCGTCAAGATCCTCTTCAAGCTGCTGCCAGCTGTTGCGCAGCATCCACTCTGCGGCCTCTATTTCATTCAGGTTCAGTGACGGCACATTGGCATTCTGCTCTAAATCATGCAGCAGTGCGTCGCTCTGTTCGCAGAGTTCGCGTTGATGATCCTGCTGCTCTTTATTGTTGCGTGACTCCTCGATAGAATTACGGATATGTTGTTGTGCATTGTTGAATCTGCTTTTCAGCTCCTCGGGCACATCGGCATCCATTGTCTCCCACTGTTGGAGGAGTTGATGCAAAATGGTTTGATCCGGTTGCTGAAGTGAGGCAAGGTGCTCGATTTGATCGCATAGTTGCTGTTGTCGCCGAGGCATCTCCTGCAGTAAAATCTGTTTCTCTACCAGTTCCCGCGCACGGCGCGCGACGCGCTTGTTTTTTCCTCGCGCCTCCTTTGCGACGCGTTTCAGTGTGGAGAGTCTGGAGATGCGCTCCAGCGCCTGCAGCCGGATACCGGTATCTCTATCTGTCAGTGCGACCTCGCTGAGCAATGCGGGTTGCTGCATATCTGCAAGCGCCTGCAGCCGCACCGCGGAAGATTTGCTGTGGCGAAGCAGGTACTCCGCCATCTCACTGTTGCCATGCTGTTTCAGCACCTGTTGAGCCTGTTCCGCGGATTCTGTATCTTCACTCTGTGCAAGCAGGAACCACAGGCGCCTTGCGGCCGCACGCGAGACAGACGTGTCGGTGTCACTCCCGCAAATATCTATCAGCAGATTGATATCAGTAACGCGCCGTAATGCCTGGCGGCGAATTCCGGTATCCGTATCATGACGCACGACCTCGACAAAATTGGAGTCGTCAGCCGCCAGCAGATGGATTGCTTCCGCACGGATATCCCGGTTTCTATGCTGCCATTTTGGTCGGAATAATTTACGCCACATGGGGGTCCTGTTTTTGCAAAATAAGAGTCAGCGCAAGTAGACTGTCTCAGCGCTCTGTTGTCAAGGATGGTGTGAATTGAGGTGATGGAACTGCCATTGTCAGGTTGGGGGGGTTGTTGTTATTCGGATTAAAAAGGAATGTTAGTCTTTAAAGTCATGAACTGCTTAGTCGTTGTCCAAAAATAACTTCCCGATCCTGCTTGCACTGTTGCCCGTCTTCTGCGTTCCAGCAAGAGTTACATAACCCTGCTATGTGCCCCTTGCTGCGCCTTGAATACGAACAACATTGCTTCACGATATCGGGAA
>JAQYVP010000241.1 GCA_030145485.1 Chromatiales bacterium | reverse complement strand
GCGCATATCAGAGTGATCTACCGTCGTTGATTGTCGTTCGTGCCCAGCCCCAAGGGCTTGTTGTACCAAGAAAAACCCAAAAAACACACCCGTGTATCCTGGGGGTGTGGTGAAAGTACTTGACAGGTCAATACATATCAGGAGCGCCATTTAATTCGAGTTTTCGAATCTCTGCATCGAGAGCATTGTAGTGTTTTGTCTCTTTTGCAAAGACTTCGTCGCTTTCAGTAAGCTCGGCAATAATATCCTGGTACTCAGGAAATTCATTAACAAGAGAGTGATTTTCACCTAACATAGAAACCTCTTTTTTAATAGTCGAATGAACTGAATTAACGCTTTGTTGAGCAATAAAAGGTGCCTTGAGTTAAGGGATGATTCGTTTCGACATGCTTATTCATTCTTCGAACTTTTCGGCATAGCCTTTGGGTGGTGGCGTCCAGCCACGATCGGTCCGATCGTGGAGTTGCAGGCGGTCGGCCTCCATCAAATCCTTGAGGGTGGCACCGTGCTCCCTGGCGCGTGCCAGAAAGGCCTTGTTACTCGACATCGTGGTGTCTTCGTCCCAAAGCTCGTAGAGGCTGTCCAGACCGGCCTGGTCATGTCGGCGGAACGCCTGTGACATCTTTTCGACTTTGAATGGGTGCATGCCGACGGCCTTCAAGGCCGCTTTTCCGATTTCCAGGGAACCATCAAACACCTCACGGACGGCAATATCGGCGCCGGCCTTGTTCAACAAGTATAGGTGGTTGACGTCGTAAGCACGTGCCAGGGTTTTCACCTGGGGATAGTGACGGCGGACGTGTTCGACCAATTCGACCGCGCGTTCCCGGTCGTCGATCGCAATGACAAGCGCCTTCGCCGATTCGATGCCGGCTGCATGCAGCAGCTCAGGACGCGAGGCATCGCCGTAGTAACTCTTGACACCAAACCTGCTCAGCATGTCGATGATTGCGGCCTCATGGTCGAGTACCACGGTCTTGACACCGCTGGCGACAAGCAGGCGGTTGACGATCTGACCGAAGCGGCCGCTGCCAGCAATGATCACCGTGCCGGTTTCGTCGATTTCGTCCGCTGGTTGTCCGTCCCTGTCGGTCGGGCGGGATAGCACGAGCCTGTCATACAGGATGAACAACGCCGGCGTCAGCAGCATCGAGAGTGCCACCACTAGCGACAGCGTGGAGGCCAGCTCTGTGGGTATCACGTGTTTCTGCAGGCTGAAGCTCAGCAATACGAAGCCAAACTCGCCGGCTTGGGCCAGGCCGAGCGTAAACAACCAACGATCAGTCGCTTCGAGACGAAACAGGCGGGCGAGTCCATACAGGACGAGACCCTTGATGGCTATCACACCGATTGTCAGCCCAATTATCGTGGCGAAGTCAGCAAACAGGATGCCGAAGTTGACGCCAGCACCCACGGTGATGAAAAACAGTCCAAGCAGTAGTCCTTTAAACGGCTCGATATCGGATTCGAGCTCATGGCGAAACTCGCTGTTGGCCAGGACCACACCTGCGAGGAAGGTCCCGAGCGCCGGCGAGAGGTCGACCAGTGTCATCAATAGCGCAATACCGATGACGAGCAGCAATGCACTGGCGGTAAAGATTTCACGAAGCCTGGATGCAGCGATGAAACGAAACAGCGGTCGCGACAGGAAATGGCCGCCTAGCAGCACGGTCGCGACAGCTCCAAGGACTACCAGGGCATGTGCCCAGCCGGGTAGTCCGGCCACCAGGCTCAACTCTTTGTTGTGTACTACCTCACCAGGATGTCCACCTGCGGCGACCGTGCCTTCCGCTAAACCTCCTGCCAAATCGGGAAGCGCGAGCAGGGGGATCAGGGCGAGCATGGGGATGACAGCGATATCCTGGAATAACAGGACCGAGAAGCTGGCCCGACCGCCTTCGGTCTTGGCCAACCCTTTCTCGTTGAGTGTTTGCAGGACGATTGCTGTCGATGAAAGCGAGAAGATCAGGCCAATCGTCAGCGCCACGCTCCAATAAACACCCATCAAGAGCGCCGCACCGGCAATCAATAATGCAGTGAGACTGACCTGCAAGCCACCCAGGCCGATCAACCGGTGGCGCATCTGCCACAGCATGCGTGGCTGGAGTTCCAGACCGACCAGGAACAGCATCATGACGACCCCGAATTCGGCGAAGTGCTGAATCTCCTGGGTTTCCGATCCGACCAAACCGATAACTGGCCCAATGACGATACCGGCGAGCAGGTAGCCGAGGACTGATCCCAACCCGAGTCGCTTGGCGATGGGCACGGCAATGACTGCAGCGCAGAGATAAATGAAGGCCTGAAACAGCAATCCACCCATGATTCAGGCCTCCATGATGATCGCGTCGAGCTCGGCGTTAAGTACGGACAGGCCCTGCGCTACGGCGATGTCGAGCCGGTCGTCGCGCAGGGCCTCGAGTAGACGTGTCCAATCGGCAACATGTTGATTGGCTCGTCCTTCTTCGACTGCTGTGCGTGCGCTGAACAGTGCGAAAGCCGGCAGGTAGGTCATGCCGCAGAGCAGGGCCATCTGCTCGAGCGGGTGGAGTAGTTCGCGGATCGTGAAGTGATTGTACCCATCGGCCCTGTAGGCTGCCTCTTTCCCACCCGCAGTGAGCGCATTGAAGAATATCTTGCCGTGCAGTGCTGTTCCATTAGAGCCGTAGGCGAAACCATGCTCCAAAACTAGATCCTGCCACTCTTTCAGGATCGCGGGTGTCGAATACCAATACAGGGGATGCTGAAAAACAATGACGTCATGCTCAAGGAGTCGTTGTTGCTCTCGGTCGATGTCGATCTGAAAACCAGCATACTCAGCATAGAGGTCAACCAGTGTGACACCATCGAGTTTGCGAACGGCTTCCACCATCGGGCAGTTCACTTCCGAGCGGTCGAGTGAAGGATGAGCAAACAGGACCAAAATCCGACGCGTCGATTTCGACGCTTCGTTCAGGTCGTTGCTGGTATCAAAAGGTGCCATTTCCATTATTGTTTGGTTTGTTATTAAGATCCGCTCGAATTTTTCTTATATCTTGCCTGAAAATCAAAAGTGACTGAGGATTAAATATCGACCAACTCCGTATTATGGTTAAACAACGCACCCTGCACCATCTTAGATGGTTCCGGGCAAAACCGCCTCGATAGTGTGTACAACCTCTTCAGCTTTTTGCGGGTTAAGTGCATCAGGATGGGGCGAGGAAAACTGGCCAACGTCGTTATCAAAATACTGACCTGTAGCCATTTCGAATTCATCTGACAGGGCTGTACGGATGAGTATATCGGCGCCGATGCAGATGTCTTTTCCTGCCATACCGAAACCCTCTTTCACCATCTTGGTCGCAAGCAGTGATCCCGGATTGACCGCGATGAATGCTGGGCCATCTTTATGAGCAAGTGCCATGCTGTGTGACCACATGGTAATCGCCAGTTTGCTTTGTGCATAGGTGGCCATTTGGTCAGACAGGTGGATTCGTCCAGCAAGCGCATCTATGTTGACCGGCGCCTGCGCAGCAGAAGACAGGTTGATTACCCTTGAAGATGAGCCAAGCAGCGGCAACAATCGTTGTGTCAGCAGGTAGGGAGCGAGTGTATTGACCGCGAACCTGACGTCTAGCCCTTCCTGCGTGATGGGGTCAGGTGTTTTATAAACGCCTGCGTTGTTGATCAGCACATCCAGTTTATCGTGTCGCTCTGTCACGGCTTTCGCAAGCCTTTCTACATCAGCCATATGCGATAGGTCAGCCACGTAGCTTTCAATCTGCCCACCACCCGTTATCTCAGAGAGCATACTTACCACTTCCTCAAGCTTTGCTGGATTACGTCCGTGCAGCAATACATGGTGGCCTTGCGAGGCGAGTATCTTTGCTGTTTCTAAGCCGATGCCATCAGTTGAACCGGTAATAAAAATAGTTTTCTGCATTATTTTGTCTCCTTTATACAGCAAAATCGGACCCTGGAAAATCAGGCAGGATATCATCAGCCAAATTTTTCAATGTTGTCTCGATATCAGCACGGTTAAAGCGCAGGTTCAGCGCGACATGGTTTATGCCGATCTCTTGCAGTGATTTCAGATATGCACGAAGATGGTTTACTCCCAACCTAAAGCCTAAATGGATTGGTTGCGGTGATGCATCAGGGTCATCAACCAGGTCGACATATAGCGACTGCACTGCTGGCTTGGCGGGGCTGCCGACAGCCTTAACTCGCTCACGCCAGTCGTTAATAATTTTTGTCTGTGCGGCAATACTGCGTGGATAGGTTATCCAGCCCTCGCCGTTGCGCGCTATCCAGTCAGGGTCTTGCTGGCTGCCACCGGTAATGAGCAACGGCAGTTTTCCAGACACCGGTTTGGGCAGCATATCTATGCCGCCGTATGGGTTGCCATAGTCATTCTCAAAGGCCGGTGCGTCTTCCCACATGCGCCTGATATAGTCAAAGCTTTCGCGAAACCGGTCGCCGCGATCATGAAAGGATAAGTTGAGTGCCGGATACTCCTCTGGCCGGTCGCCCGAGGCAACACCCAGGATGAGTCGCCCACCCGATAGCACATCGACGCTGGCTGCAGCCTTGGCAACATGCGCCGGATGACGCAGTGGCAGAACGATACTGGCAACGCCGAGTGCGATCCGCTCTGTCTGCGCAGTCAACAGGCCAAGGTAGACGAATGGGTCGAAGACCTGACCTGCATCGCCAAAAGACGGCACGTTGAACGGCACGTCTCGTAACCAGACTGCAGAAAAACCCAGTTCTTCGGCCAGTTGAACACGTTCAACATGGCGGCTCATTGATGGCACAGGCCCCGTTGAATAGGTTTCCAGCGGCACTACCACTCCGAGGCTCAACCGGTTCGGGCGGAAAGTGGTGTTGAACCCTCTATTGACAGCCTGGAACTCTGAAGTTTCGATGTACTCAGACATTTTGGACTCCGTTTAGATGAAAATCATGATTGCTATTAAGCGATTTGTGCCATCTCATTCAAAGTGAACTCATCAACTGCGCCATCAGTTGCAGTCATGTAGTCCTTCAAGTGTTGATTTTCCATGTGTGTCTGCCACAGCTCGCGAGACTCCCAATTCTCATAGAACTTAAAGTGAGCTGGGTTTTCATTGTCCTGATGCAAATCGTAATTGATGCAACCCTGTTCAACGCGCGTGATATCGATCAGCTTTAGAAGCTCGGTTTTTACCAGGTCAATCTGGTCAGCATTAGCAGTGATATTTGCGACGATAGTTAATTTTGCCATGTTCGTTTCCTCTAATTAAATTCAGTTCACCTGACGACAGCCAGAGATGTCTTAAGCAAAACCTTCCAGTACGATTTTTCCGATAGCTTTGCCAGACTCCAGTTCCCCGTGCGCAGCCTTCAAGTTCTCTGCATTGATGGTGCCGAGGTTTTTACCTGAGGTGGTCTGGATATAACCCTGTTCGACCAGGTCTGATACACGGTTCAATAATTTGCTCTGCTCGTCTATATCTGCCGCGTTGAACATGGAGCGTGCGAACATAAATTCGATGTGTAACGACTGACTCTTTAACTTCAGTTTCATCACATCCAGTGGCTTGCTCGGATCATCGATCATGGCAATCTTGCCGAAAGGCGCTAACAGATCAGTATAGGTTTCGAAGTAAGATTCGGTTCCGTTCAGGCTGGCGATGTGTGTCACCTGAGCAATACCTAATGCTTCGATCTGTGGTTGCAGTGGTTTGGTGTGATCAATCACATGATCTGCTCCCATCTTCTTCACCCAGGCATGTGAACTTTCGCGTGATGCGGTGGCGATAACCGTTGCGCCGGTAATCGCTTTTACTATTTGAATTAAAATCGAACCAACTCCACCGGCTGCACCGATAACCAGAATGACCTCATCAGATTTCCCTGTTGATCCTGGTGGTTGCTGTTTCAGAGCCAGATGTTCAAACAGCAACTCCCATGCAGTGATTGATGTCAGTGGCAGTGCAGCGGCTTCGGCGTCAGACAGACTTTTGGGTTTTGAGCCAACAATGCGTTCATCAACCAGCTGATATTCGGCATTGCTGCCCTGACGGTTGAGATCGCCCGCATAATAGACCACATCACCCGGTTTGAATTGTGTAGCCTCCTCACCTGTGGCAACAACTTCACCTACCGCATCCCAGCCAATCACTTTGTGGTTTTCATCGGCGGAAGGCATATTCAGGCGAATCTTGTAATCCACCGGATTAACCGCGATCGCCTTGACCTTGACGAGTAAGTCGTGGCCGCTTGCAATCGGCTGGGGTAGTTCGATATCTGTTAAAGAGTCAGGGTCATTTATAGGTAGTGATTTGATATAGCCAACTGCTTTCATGATTTTTCTCCAGGTGATTAGCCCCAAGGATGGGGGGTATACCGGAAATTGTCGGGAATGAATCCGGCGTGTAACTGTGTGTAATAATAGAATTTGATTTAACTTCTATAAACAGCATAATGATTGAAACATTATCTAATATAATTTGAAAATATGCTGTTAAAAGACCTTCAAGTCGTCCTCAAAGTGGCTGAATTCCGCAGCATTACCGCTGCAGCCACTCATCTGGATATGCGTACGGCGACCGCCAGTGCGGCACTGAAACGGGTGAAAAGTGCGTTGGGCGCGGAACTGTTTGTGCGCAAAACGCGCCAGCTTAGGCTCTCCAGTGCAGGGGAAAGGTATATTCCCCAGTGTGGACAGGCCCTGCTGATGCTGGACCAGGCCAGGCAGAACATGAGGGATGATCTGGATATTGTCGATGGTGCACTGCGCATCACACTGTCATCGGACCTGGGCCGGAATCTGGTTACTCCCTGGCTTGATGAGTTTATGGAAACCTACCCGAATGTCAGCTTGAGATCGCATATCAGTGATAGCAACATCGACTTCTATCGCGATTCCGTGGATATTGCCCTGCGCTATGGTTCTCCCAATGACGCGAATCTTTATGGATTCAAGATCTGCAATGCCCCCACACTGCTTTGCGCAACACAGGAGTACCTCGATAATAATGGCACTCCAAAACACCCCCAAGATTTGCCATCACACAACGGGCTTTTTTACCAGCTATACGATAGAACCTACGATGTCTGGGAGTTCACTCGCGGTGGGACAGCGTACAAAATCAAGATGAGCGGCAACCGCGCCTCCAATGATGGTGATCTCGTAAGACGCTGGTGTGTCGCAGGAAAAGGCCTTGCGGTTAAATCCTGTCTCGATATGTCTATTGATTTGTTGTCAGGAAAGGTCGTTAGCGTTATACCCGAGTTCAAACTTTAACACTCACCAAACCAGACCCTTTATTGCTCAAAATAATTGACCCAGTTGATGCGCGGTTATTTTTGGTAGAGGGAAAGAGATGGAAGAAAATTTTGTGATATGAGGTGAACTTGTGCTTTTGGGCAGTTAGGATCAAGGCGGTTTTTAAGAAGACATTCTAAAAAATTTGTTGTTATTGCGCCGCAGGCATTCTCAGCCTGCTCCTTTGTTGCTCCGGCGCAGTGTGGGCAGGCGGTGGATTAGTATGAAAAACCTATGGACAACAGGGATGTTGTCCATAGGTTTTCCATACGTTCAAGCCGCCAGGGATGGCGGGGTGAAATCCACGGGCTGTCCACTCGGAGTCCGGCTCTACAACATTCAGACGTCCCCTTTTGTGCGTAGCTAGTTGCTGTAAACCAATCCCAGCCATTGTGGTTCGGCTACAGCGCAGTGAGATTCTTACGGATGTAAAGTACTGCTCTATGCCTTCGTAGCTCTGGGATGCCCGGGTAGGCTTTTACAGCACCAAGACTGGGTGTGAAACACATGGTTCAGAGTCCGACCTCATCCATCCGCCATAATGATCAGTATCAGCTGATCTTGCAGGTGGTCATCAAAGTTTGTTCTGCTAAATTGATTGCCTTGGTCTGAGTTAAAAATGAGCAAGGATGCCGCAGTCTAACGAGTTATGGCGAGGGAAATTTGTGATTACTACTTAGATGCACTAATACCATCATAAAAGAAGGGTATTTGATGGTGAGACGGGATACTATTAACTAGACCTATAAATAGAAATTATATATGTATATATTGTTTTTATTGTCTGGCTGCGCCACACGTGTTGGCGCGCGCCAACGCACTCCTTTCCTTGAAAAAACCCAAAACCACTTCCATTGAAAATATGATGCCAGAATTGAGGGTTGATTGTCAACTGGGTCATTTCCAGTGAGCAGAAAAACAAGTGGGTCATTTTTCGTGAGTATAAGCGGGTCAATTTCTGTGAGTGTTAAAGGATATGTCTACAGCGCCTATGGATTACACATCCATACGCCGGTCGAATGCCCGGAGCTCATGCCCTATGTACATACAGAGGGTATTGCTGAGCCTCCGCAGGTCATTATTTCCGAACAAAGTGTCCCCACAAAAGTCGCAGATTTAGTCAGCGCTTCCGCGTTCTTTTCGGCGAGGCCGGGAGAAGTGGTGCTGCAAATTCGGAACGTCGGCCTCTTCTGGATAACCGGAGGGTCTCGCATCCGCTTCGAGCGACTTCAGGGTGTTTCTGACGATGATGTCAAAATCTTCCTGCTCGGCTCATGCCTGGGCGCTATCTTGCAGCAACGTGGCAACCTGGTCATGCATGCGAGTTCCATCGTGACGGAGAGCGGAGCCGCGATGTTTACGGGCTATCCTGGGGCTGGTAAATCGTCGCTGCTATCCGCCTTTCTGAGCCTGGGCTACTCGATGCTGGGTGATGATGTCAGCGTTGTTTCGCTTGAGAATAATCACGCATGGGTGCTGCCTGGTTATCCACAGGCAAAGCTGAACGGGGATACCCTGGAGAAAATCGGAGTGAACAGCGAGGGTCTGCGCTGGATAAACAGTCTAAAATCCAAGTTTGCGCTCCCGGCGACAGATCAATTTCACCAGCAGCCGGTAAATCTCAAAATGTTGTGCCTGCTACAGCCGTATGACGGGGGTGACATCAGGATCGATGAGATATCAACTGTGCAGAAGTTTGAAATCTTCGCACAAAATATATACAGGCAGGCCTTTATGCGGGGGATGGGACTCATGCCTGATATGTTTGAGGCGATCACCCAAGTGGCGTCGGGATGTCGCGTTTTTCGCGTTTCACGCCCTCAAGAGACATTCGAGCTTTTGGAACTGGCAAAAAAAATCGAGAGCGATCTATTCTGACGTTACCACTGGATAAACTGCACTAATCAATTGTTGCTTGAGAGCCGGGCATTCCCGGTTCCCTAGTTGCAGAGGTCCTGCCGCCGACGCAAGCCCAGAGGGAGCAGTGATTGTCAAAGAGTAATATCCTGCCACCTGCCGGCATCCTTTATTTTTCCAGCATCCATGGCAATCACATGATCGGCATGTTCGATAGTGCTCATTCTGTGAGCGATGATAATGATGGTCATGCTGCCATGGAGTCGAGCCAGCGCATCCCGGATGCGTTTCTCATTGTCTGAATCGAGGGCGCTGGTGGCTTCATCCAGGATCA
>JAQYVP010000222.1 GCA_030145485.1 Chromatiales bacterium | reverse complement strand
GAAAAAAGCAAAGTCTGCCAGAATTGATAAAAATGTCGAAGCATGGGCCAATAGCGTCTCAGCAAATAGCTTGTTTTTGTCCGTAATTACCATTTTGGAGTTGGAAACAGGGTTGCTTTTGATTGAGCGAAAAGATTCCGCACAGGCAGCAGTGCTCCGTTCCTGGCTCAACGCGCATGTGTTGCCCGCATTCTCCGGCCGCATCCTTGCTGTCGACACTGCCGTTGCGCAATGTTGCGCCAAACTCCATAACCAGAGTCTTCCAATTCCGGAAGATAGTGGGCAACATCTCTTTACCATTAGACCCCTTCACCATGATATGTGAGAGAGAACTGACTATCTCCTTCTCAAAACCTTGGCTCTGAGATGAACTGCGTGTGAATGGCTTCGATCCGTCTTTTATCATACATAGGATAAAAAACTATAATTAACTTTTTCTTGCAATTCAATCAGTTAGAATTTTTGGCGAACATGTTCGATGCGGTTCGTTCCTCACCGGCACTCTACAAGTTCACCCCATTTGTATTGGATTATTGAAAAGCCACCAACCGTAAATCATAACCTATTGATTATAAGAACTATATTTCATTCGAAAATCAGGTTTTGCTATGATGAAAGACGGGTGAACGCATCCATGAGAGTTTAAAAGATTTCCATCCGCAGCTGACACTGGATGTGGTCTTCACTGCCGACGAGCGCTGGCTGGGATTGGGGAGTTCAGTCTGACATGCTGTCCTGGTGTTATCGCGCCACGATGATGGAGCGTTTGATCTCGTCTCCATACGCAGCCCGGTTGCGTCGCCGGAAATCATCCAGTAAATCAGGAAATGAGATATGTCCCCCGGGTCCGATCACTGTATCCAGCTGGGAGCGGAATGACTGCGACATGCCCGCAATATGGAAAACAAGTCCCGAGACCAGCAATATCGAGACGACAACGCCAAACGCCTTGAATACGAACATCATTGCTGCGCGATATCGGCAACTTATTTCTGGACAACTCCTTACAGACCAATAACCTGGCAAAACGCTCATGTCTGCACGAGACAAATCTGCTAAACTTTACGCCATGTTGCTTTCTCGCAAAATCTCGCGTGTCGCCGCCATGCTGCTGATGCTTTGCATCTCTGTGCAGGCGATCGCTTTTGCCTCGCCAGCGTGTGCGCATCTGAACACCACTGATCAGATGATGGAATCTGCAAACTGTCACCAGGATACAGTGGCCACGGAGAACTGCTGTGAACAGCAGTGTCAAAATTGCTCGATGCTCTCCGCTACTGTCTCAACAGCCGCAACTGCTACAAGCTCAACACGTGCCGGCACAGGCCGGATCGCATATGCTGCAGTACACTTCTATCAGCATATTCCCATGCCGCATTTTCGCCCCCCTCTCCTGACTGTTTGATACGCAGTCTCGTCGAATGCCGGTGAGATTGCGAAGCGCATCTGTCGCGGAAACACGCGAACGATGCGCTTCGTGCCTCAGCACATCCTACGAGTAAACCATGCTTCTCTGCCCCTATGCTGCAGATGAATAACGGAGAGAAAAATGCTACGCCTACCCCCTGTTGCAGTTGCGACTGCCATATTGACACTTTTTCTGAGTGTCTCCATCAATGCTGCCGAGCAGTCCACTGAACAACTTGCCGGGGTGCTCGATGACTCGGCCATGGAGCATGCGCTAAAGCACCAGGACCCCAGGTATGTTTGCCCCATGCACGCACAGATCGTGCGTGATGAACCCGGCAGCTGCCCCATCTGCGGCATGGATCTGGTGGCGAAAAAAGCTCCCCAAAAAAGCGCACAAGAGCCCAAAGAGAAGAAGCTTCTCTACTGGGTGGCGCCCATGGATTCCAACTATCGCCGTGATGAACCGGGGCAGTCTCCCATGGGCATGGATCTGGTTCCTGTCTACGACGAAGGCGTCGAAACCGGTGACGGAAAGTATCCCGCGATAACCATCAATCCCACGGTGATGAACAATCTCGGCCTGCGCACAACCACAGCAACACTGCAAGATCTAAAGATCGAGATCCGCACACCCGGCATCGTCGACTATGATGAAACCCGTATCAGCCACATTCATCCACGCGCCGAAGGCTGGTTCGAAAAACTCCATGTACGCGCCGAGGGCGACCCCGTCAAGGCCGGCGATACGCTGGGTGATTTTTATTCACCGGATATCCTCGCCGCACAGGTCGATTTTCTGGTCGCGCTGAACTCCAGCCAGCGCGGCAAACTTGACAGCGCACGCAATGGTTTACGTCTGCTTGGAGTGGAGGAAGCCACCATCCAGCAGATCGAAAAGCAGCGCCAGACACAAAACAGTGTACCCGTCGTCTCTCCAGCCAGCGGCATCATTACCACGCTTGGTGTGCGGGAAGGCATGTATGCCGTCCCCTCTTTAGAAACATTTGCGATTGCAGATCTTGACCGGGTATGGGTCAAGGTCGATGTCTATGAACACCTGATTTCCTCGTTGACGACCGGTCTGGATGCAGAGATCCGCGTGCCGGCATGGCCGGGACGTGTATGGAGAGGCAAAATCGAGTATATCTATCCACAATTGAATGCCAAATCACGCACCCTGGGTCTGCGCCTGAGCTTTGCCAATGCCGATCATGCCCTCAAACCCAACATGTTCGCCGAGGTGGTGATCGAGGCAGCGCCAAAAATGCAGGTTATCACCATTCCAAAGGAGGCGCTGATCATCACCGGTGAACGCAAAGCAGTCGTCAAGGCGCTCGGTGATGGACGCTTTCAGCCGGTCGATGTCACTACCGGCATCACCCAGGCGGGCATGACAGAGATTGTCAGCGGTATCAAGGCGGGTGATAAAGTCGTCATTTCCGCTCAATTTCTGATCGACTCAGAGTCGGCACTGCAGGCAAGCTTCCTGCGCCTGTCGTCTGATTCCAGCGGGGAGTAAGCTGATGCTGGATCAAATCATTGCCGCATCGATTCGCAACCGCTTTCTTGTCATCATCGCCACCCTGATGATGACTGCCTGGGGCTGGGTGTCACTTCAACAGACCCCGCTGGATGCGATCCCGGATCTCTCCGATGTGCAGGTCATCATTCGCACCAGCTTTGCAGGACAGTCACCACGCGTGGTCGAAGAGCAGGTCACCTACCCGCTGACGACCACCATGCTGTCGGTTCCTGGAGCAAAGGCGGTGCGCGGCTACTCATTCTTTGGCGACTCCTATGTTTACATCATCTTCGAGGATGGAACCGACCTCTACTGGGCGCGTGCACGGGTACTCGAGTATCTGAACCAGGCGATGGCTGACCTGCCGGATGGTGTACAGCCACGCCTCGGCCCTGATGCCACCGGGGTTGGCTGGGTCTACAGCTATGCGTTGACGGATCGCAGCGGCAAGCACGACCTGGCGCAGTTGACCACGCTGCAGAACTGGTTTCTGAAATATGAGTTGCAAACCGTTGCCGGCGTCTCGGAAGTGGCGACGGTGGGCGGCATGGTGCGTCAGTACCAGGTGATCGTCGACCCGGAAAAACTGCGCACCTGGTCAATCCCCGTAAGCCGGCTGTCAGAGGCGATTCGCAACGCCAACCAGGAGGTTGGCGGCTCGGTGCTGGAGCTGGCGGAAGCCGAATACATGATCCGCACGCGCGGCTATATCACATCACTCGAAGATATCGAGACCATCCCCATCGATGTCACGGAAAACGGCACGCCTATCCTGCTGCGCGACCTTGCCAGCGTGCAGATTGGCCCCGAGATGCGCCGCGTGGTTGCCGATCTCGACGGTGAGGGCGAGATCACCGGCGGCATCGTTGTCATGCGCTACGGTGAGAACGCCATGGCCACCATCGCCGCCGTCAAGAAGAAGCTGGAGCAACTCAAACAGGGGCTGCCTGAAGGCGTCGAGATTATCGAAACCTACGACCGCTCGGCACTGATCATGCGGGCTGTCGACAACCTCCAGGAGAAACTCATCGAGGAGTTTGTGGTGGTGGCGCTGGTGTGCCTGCTGTTTCTATTCCATATCCGCTCGGCTTTTGTCGCCATTATCACTCTGCCGCTGGGCATCCTGGCCGCGTTCATCATCATGAAACAGCAGGGCATCAATGCCAATATCATGTCGCTTGGCGGTATCGCCATAGCCATCGGCGCGATGGTCGATGCGGCCATCGTCATGATCGAAAATGCGCACAAACATCTCGAGCAGTACAAGCATCAATATGGCCACATGCCAAAGGGTGACGAACACTGGAGGGTGATCACCACCTCTGCGACTGAAGTGGGTCCGGCGCTGTTCTATTCACTACTGATCATTACACTCAGTTTTCTACCGGTATTTACATTGGAGGCACAGGAGGGTCGCATGTTTGCGCCGCTGGCATTTACCAAAACCTATGCCATGGCGGCAGCGGCAGCTCTCTCCATCACCCTGGTGCCTGTACTGATGGGTTATTTCATTCGTGGCAGGATTCCCGATGAACAAACCAATCCGTTGAACCGTTTTCTGATCTATATCTACGCGCCGCTATTGAAGCTTGTACTGGCCGCTCCACGCCTGACAATCATGCTGTCACTGCTGGCTGCGCTCACCATGATCATTCCTGTGAGTGGTATCAAGGGAACGCTGGAACCCCTCAAGTGGCCCTTTCAGATTGTGCAGATATTCAATGACGACACAGCCTCTCCCGCCATCGCTGCCATCGATACCTGGCAGAAGGATCTTGCCAAGTCCTGGCGTTCAAGATTTTCTGATACGCCCTGGTTATCGCGTTTCGCCGATGGTCTGGGGTCGGAGTTCATGCCTGAACTCGACGAAGGCGACCTGATGTATATGCCGACAACCATGCCAGGTATCTCCATCGGCAAGGCCCGCGAGTTGTTGCAGCAGACCGATCGCCTCATCAAGACTCTGCCGGAAGTGAAACGCGTGTTCGGCAAGATCGGCCGCGCTGACACAGCAACCGATCCGGCACCCCTGACCATGATCGAAACCCTGATTCAGTTCCACCCCAAGGATCAATGGCGGCCCGGCATGACGCTCGACAAGCTGATTAAAGAGCTGGACCGGATCATCGACTTCCCCGGTGTGACCAATGCCTGGGTGATGCCTATCAAGACCCGCATCGACATGCTTGCCACCGGCATCAAGACACCGGTTGGCATCAAGGTTGCAGGCCCTGACCTGAAGGTCATCGAGCGCATCGGCAAAGATCTCGAAAGAGTCGTCATGAGCGTGCCGGGAACGACCTCCGCCTACTCCGAAAGGGTTGCCGGAGGTCGCTACATCGAAATCCGTCCCGATCGTCTTGCCGCTGCCCGCTTCGGACTCAATATCTCTGACATCAACCAGATGGTCTCTGTCGCAGTCGGCGGCATCAATATCACCACCACCGTCGAAGGGCTGGAACGTTACCCGGTCAATCTGCGTTTTCCCCGTGAACAACGCAATGATGTCGAAAAGCTACGTGAACTGCCGCTGCTCACGAGCAGAGGTGAACAGGTGCCGTTGGGCCAGGTTGCAGAGGTGCTGATCGTCGATGGCCCGCCGATGCTGAAAAGCGAGAATGCGCGCCTCAACGGCTGGACCTTTGTTGATATCCGCGGTGTCGATCTGGGCTCCTATGTCGCTGAGGCGCGCGCCGTGGTGCGTGACAGGGTCGAACTGCCTCCCGGCTACTCGATCACCTGGTCCGGACAATATGAGTATATGATCCGCGCCCAGCAGAAGCTGACACAGGTGGTTCCTGTCACCCTGGTCATCATCTTTGTACTGCTTTATCTCACCTTTCGTCATGCAGGAGAAGCACTGCTGGTGATGTTCTCCCTCCCGTTTGCGCTCATCGGCGGTTTCTGGTTGATCTTCCTGCTCGGCTATAATCTCTCCGTTGCTGTCGCCGTCGGTTTGATCGCTCTCTCCGGAGTGGCTGCCGAATTTGGTGTCATCATGCTGGTCTATCTGGATAAAAGCCTGCGCAACATGCAACAGCAGGGGGTCATGACGGCGCCAAAGCTCAAAGAGGCCATCATGGAGGGCGCCGCCTTGCGGGTGCGCCCCAAGGCAATGACGGTTGCGGTCATCGTCGCCGGGCTGATTCCAATCATGCTCGGCGAAGGAACCGGCTCCGAAGTGATGAAGCGCATTGCCGCACCGATGGTCGGCGGCATGATCACTGCGCCACTGTTGTCGCTGTTTGTGCTGCCCGCGGTCTACCTGGTGTGGAAACGCAGAGGCATCAAAAACGGCCAGGATTGATCTCTGAGGTTACTTCATCAACGCCGCATGTGCTGCTGCAAGTCTTGCTACCGGGACTCTTGGGGCTGAACAGGAGACGTAGTTCAATCCGGCCTGCTGACAGAACTTGATGGAAGCAGGGTGACCGCCATGTTCTCCACAGATGCCGACTTTCAAATCCGGACGCACTTCACGTCCCCACTTGACGGCAAGTTTCATCAATTTACCGACACCTTTGACATCCAGCACTTCGAACGGATTATCCTGAAGAATGCCATTATCGTTATACATTGGCAGAAACTTGTTCTCCGCATCTTCACGTGAGAAGGAGAATGTCGCCTGGGTAAGGTCATTGGTGCCGAAAGAAAAGAAATCCGCCTGCTCGGCCAGTGAGTCAGCACGCATACAGGCGCGTACAACTTCGATCATGGTGCCGAAATGGAACTCGACCTCTGTGCCGACGGCTGCCTCCACATCCTTACGGATACTATCTGCTGATCTCTTGACATGTTTGAGCTCTTCAGCCGTACACACCTGCGGCACCATCACCTGGGGATGTATCTCTATACCCTCGGCGGCGCACTCAGCGGTTGCTTCGAGAACAGCACGGATCTGCATCGCATAGATTTCAGGAAAGGTGATGCCCAGGCGTACACCACGGTGTCCAAGCATCGGGTTGGTCTCATACAGCACACGCACCTTCTGCAGCATGGCCTCTTTCTTGGCAATAGCCTCTTCGAGGACGTGCAGTTCAATATATCCCCGCATCTCTGCAGCCTCCTTGCGCGCCTCTTCCGGAGAGTGCAGCAGCGCCATGGTGCCGGCCAGGATATCCATGCCTGAAACTGAACGCCGCAGATGATAGAGGTTTTCCAGATCATCCATCAGTTGACGCTCCGACGGCAGGAATTCATGAATCGGCGGGTCGAGCAGGCGGATGGTTACCGGATGTGGGGACATCGTCTTGAACAGCCCCTTGAAATCTTCGCGCTGCATCGGCAGCAGTTTATCCAGCGCCGCACTCCGCTCATCACTATTTTCAGCAACGATCATCTCGATCACGATCGGCAGGCGCTCTATAGAATTGAACATGCGCTCTGTACGACACAAGCCGATTCCCCTGGCGCCGTAGGTGACTGCACGCTGTGCATCGTCCGGGGTATCGGCATTCGCCATCACCAGCAATTTCGCCGCATCATCCGCCCACTCCAGCAGTGTCTCCAGCTGCGGAGTAAATTCCGGTTCAACCGTGGCAATCTCGCCAAGGTAAACATCTCCGATGCTGCCGTCGATGGTAATCAGATCACCCTCCTTGATGACAGCATCTCCCACATAGGCTTCCCGCTTGGAAACATCAACCGAAACATCTTCCGCTCCTGCAACACAGGGTTTGCCCATGCTGCGAGCAACAACCGCTGCGTGAGATGTTTTGCCACCGCGACTGGTGAGGATACCTTCTGCAGCAAAGAATCCGTGGATATCTTCCGGCTTGGTCTCTTCACGCAGCAGGATGACGCGTTGACCGCCATCACGGCCAAGCGTTTCAGCACGATCCGCATCGAACACCGCATGACCACAGGCAGCTCCCGGAGATGCAGCTAAACCCTGCGCCAATGGCCTGGTCTTGTTGGCGGGATCCAGCTGGGGGTAGAGCATCTGTTCCAGAATAGCCGGGTCGACACGCAACAGCGCCTCTTCTCTTGTGATCAGCCCCTCCTGCTCCATCTCCACAGAAGTGCGCACCATGGCGGCGGCATTCATCTTGCCATTGCGTGTCTGCAGGCAGTAGAGGATTCCTCTCTCAATTGTAAATTCAAAATCCTGGACTTCGCAGTAGTGCTCTTCAAGATTCTGACGCAGTTGCTCAAGCTGACGCGCCATCTCCGGCATCTCATCGGCCAGCTCTACAATCTGCTTGGGGGTGCGAATACCGGCAACCACATCCTCACCCTGGGCATTGACCAGATATTCACCAAACAGATCGTTGTTGCCTGTACCGGGGTTGCGGGTAAAGGCAACACCCGTGCCCGAGTCATCTCCACGGTTGCCGAACACCATCGTGCAGATATTCACAGCGGTGCCATTTGCCATCTCGGGGGTAATATTGAACTCTCGGCGGTAATCGACAGCCCGCTTGCCAGACCAGGAGTTGAATACTGCCTTGATCGAGATTTCAAGCTGTTCGTAGGGGTCTTGAGGGAAAGGACGCCCGGTCTGCTCCTCGATCACTTTTAGAAAACGCTCGCTGACCTCCTTGAGGTTTTGTGCGGAAAGCCCGACATCCTCGCGTACATGTGCATCCTGCTTGACGGCATCAAACTGCTTGTCAAAAAACTCATCGTCGATGCCCAGCGCAACTTTACCGAACAGCTGGATGAAGCGTCGATAGGTATCATAGCCAAACCGGGCGTCGCCAGTTTGCTCGATCTCTCCCTGCAGAGTTTCAGAATTCAAACCAAGATTGAGAATGGTATCCATCATGCCGGGCATCGACAGCGCGGAGCCGCTGCGCACTGATACCAGCAGCGGGTTTTTGGCATCACCAAAATTTTTGCCCGTGGCTTTCTCGACCGCAAGCATCTGCTCTTTAACCTGCTCCATCACGGTTGCCGGCAACTCATTATCTTTTGAATCCAGAAAATCCAGACAGGCATCGGTAGTGATAACAAAACCGGGGGGCACGTTCAATCCAAATTGTGTCATCTCGCACAGATTCGCGCCCTTGCCTCCCAACAGCTTTTTATTTTTTCCATCGCCCTCGGTGAAAGAGAAGATCCATTTGGTGTTTGTATCAGAATTGCTGGACATAGTTGTTTTTTGCTCACATAGTAAAGGTTTTTTGACCCGATTAATTATTCAGGATGGTAGAGGCAACGATTGAATCAAAGCAAGATATCAAATGAATGACGCCATGGATATTTCACGCATGCTTTGTAAGCATATCATGCCCGGCACATACGTTAATGCAAGATTGATACATTACAGCATCAAGGATTTGGATGTGAGAATCGAAAAGCAAGGTCATACAGTGCCGGCATGCCGGTATAGGCTGAAATTCATATCAACTCTGACCAATTCCAGTAGTAATCACTTACTTGAGCCTCTTGCAAAACTCCGTCATTCCGGCATGTATTTAGCCGGAATCCATTTTCTCGATCTGTAAGTTGTTGATTCTATAGATTCCAGCCTTCGCCGGAATGACGAATTTTGGAGTTTTGCAAAAGGCTCACTTTTTAATGCTTTCATGCATTGCTGTCTGAAATTTCAGCAACTCAATGATGTTCTCGAGATCAATGATTCCCACGAAAGCACCGGATTCTGTGACGGCGATAATTTTACTGTCGCTGTTTTGAAAGCGCTCCAGCACCAGTTGCAGCGATTCCGTACGCTCGACACTCTGAACATCAGCCCGCATAAATTCAGAAGTGAGTGAATGCTTACCTTTTTGACTCAGTCCCATGAGTAATTCATTCTGTCCGAGCACACCGGTCATTTTATGCATCGACAAAACAGGGAAATATTTTTGTGTTCCCGAAAGCGTCAGATCAACTGCTCGCGAAAGCGGATCATCCGGATGCAGAACTTCATAATTGGTCTGCATTGCATCTCCCACTTTGGCACCTGAAAGATTTGATCTCAGTGTTGCATTCTGAGATTCCGCCGCAGCCCCTATCCACACAAAAAGCGCGATAAAAATCAGAAAGGGGTTATACAACACCCCCAAAAAACCAAACATCAATGCGATAGACTGGCCAATAGAGGCCGCTACCTGTGTCGCCCTGACATGATCCATGCGTATCGCCAGTATGGCGCGAAGTACACGCCCGCCGTCCATCGGGAATGCAGGTATCAAATTAAACAGCGCAAGAAAGATATTCAGCAGCATCAATCGCTGCAGCAGACTGCCATCAGCGACTGCAAGCGGTTCTGCAGAGAAAAAGGCGCCATTGACACCGGAGATAATGAATAACAACAGTGCAATCACCAGATTTACCGCCGGTCCGGCGAGCGCAACGAGGATCTCTTCGCGAGGATCATCCGGCATCTTCTCCAGCAGGGCAACACCACCAATCGGCAGCAGGGTTATATTGCGCGTTTTGATGCCAAAACGTCGTGCAGTCAAAGCATGGCCAAACTCATGCAGCACAACGGAGGTGAACAGCAGCAGGACAAAACCGATACCGCTAAATACCGCCAACAGGGTTCCCCCTGCATTCCAGTAGATGAGCCCCAACCACAAAATCAGGATAAAAAAGGTTGCATGGACATAGATGTCGATGTCTGCGATTCGTGCTATTTTCCATGACCATTTCATGCTGTTGTCTACTGTGGTGGCATAGGGAAATTAAATCCTGATGCTTTTGCTACCAATATAGTATAGAAACAAATCCACACCACGGAATGTAACAATTTTCAATGTACCAATAAAGTGTCGATATTTTAAAAGGCTTTTACCACGAAGCACACGAAGACCACGAAGAATCAACTGGTTACAAAATACCTTCGTAACATCTCAATAACCCCGTGCAGGAAACAGGGTTGGGAGTCTGCTTTTCAGGGCTTTCCGCCGAAAAAATGCTCCTGCATTTCCGGCACTTCCGCCTTCCATGGCGGTCGAAAACAGGGATGTTTTATCAGAGCATACAGGGACGTATTCACGCGTCCCTGAAAGGCTGATTCCGACCCTGCGCAGACTCGAACAATGCACGGATTTTTTGAGAAATTACATACCTTCGTGCTCTTCGTGTCCTTCGTGGTGAGTATCTCTCTACATTGAGAATTGCTGCACGGAATGAATGCCAATTTTATTTGCCGATACAGAAACTGGAGAAGATCTCACCCAGCAGATCATCTGCGCTAAACTCTCCGGTAATCTCACTCAGTGCATTCTGCGCCTGGCGGAGATCCTCAGCCAACAATTCACCGGACAGAGTGCTTTGAAGCGCTTTCTTCCCTGATTCAATGTAAGTGAGTGCTCGCTTTATAGCGTCCAGGTGACGTCGTCTTGCTATAAATTCACCCTCCTCATCGGCATGATAGCCCATGCTTTGTTTCAGGTGTTCGCGCAATAGATCTACCCCTTCGCCGGATTTGGCTGAGAGTGAAACGGTGACTCCATCTGCTGCTTTATCGATACTGCCATGAGCATCGACTTTATCAATTTTATTGCAGACCAATGTGACAGGGACATCTTGCGGTAGAAGAGAGAGATCATCCACATCCTGCTCGACACCATCCAGAGCATCGTATACCCACAGGATCATATCAGCAGAGTCGATCTCCTCTCTGGCGCGCCTGATCCCCTCTATCTCTACAGCATCATCACTGTGACGCAGTCCGGCTGTATCAATCAGATGCAGTGGCATACCGTCTATCTGAATCTGCTCACGCAGCAGATCACGCGTCGTACCTGCGATCTCTGTCACTATCGCGGTTTCGCGGCCGCAAAGAGCATTTAACAGACTTGATTTACCTGCATTGGGCCGGCCGGCAATCACCAGCTGCATACCATCGCGCAGCAGGGTTCCAATGCGGGCGCTTTTTTGTATTTGCTTGGTTTTATCGTGGATTGACTGTAAGCGAGTACTCACTATTCCATCACTGAGGAAGTCGATATCCTCTTCCGGGAAATCAATCGCCGCCTCGACATAGAGGCGCAGCTGTATCATCTCATCGACGAGTTGCCGGATTTGCTGTGAAAAAATCCCCAGCAGTGAGCGGTTTGCCAGACGCGCAGCAGCGCGTGAACCTGAGTCGATCAGGTCTGCAATAGCTTCTGCCTGTGCCAGGTCCAGCTTATTGTTCAGAAAAGCCCGCTCAGAAAATTCACCGGGTCGGGCAAGCCTGGCTCCCAACCGCAAGACCTGTTCGATGAGCATATCCATGACTACCGGACCACCGTGTCCCTGAAGTTCGATGACATCTTCTCCGGTAAAGGAGTTCGGAGCGGGAAAATAGAGTACGATGCCTGCATCGATGATCTCACCATCCAACCCACGAAATTTTCGATATGCTGCATATCTCGGTTTTGGCAGGTTGCCAATCATGGATGTTACAAAATCATGAAGATTGATTCCTGAAATACGGATGATGCCCACACCACCGCGACCCGGAGGTGTAGCAATTGCACAGATGGTTTCAGATGTAGTTTCCATACAACTATTTTGCCACAACAAAAAAAACCCGCCAACTCGAAAGTGGCGGGGTTTGAAAGTACACATCGATTGATAATCAGATCAGTCCGCGTTTTCAATCTTTTTGGTAATAATATACTGTTGCGTAATAGAGAGCAGATTGTTCACCACCCAGTAAAGCACCAGTCCTGCAGGGAAGAATGCAAAAAAGAAGGTAAAGACAATCGGCAGCATCTGCATCATCTTAGCCTGCATCGGATCCGGTGGCGCAGGGTTGAGCTTTTGCTGAACAAACATGCTGACACCCATGATCAGGGGCAGAATAAAATAGGGGTCTTTCGTCGAGAGATCCTGAATCCATAGTATCCAGGGTGCATGGCGCAACTCGACACTCTCCATCAGCACCCAGTAGAGTGCAATGAAGAAGGGCATTTGCACGAGCATCGGCAGACAGCCGCCCAGTGGATTGATTTTCTGGGTCTTGTAGAGTTCCATCATCGCCTGCTGCATACGCTTCTTGTCATCGCCATAGCGATCCTTCAACGCCTGGATCCGCGGCGTCATCTTGCGCATGTTTGCCATCGAGCGATAACTGGTTTCCGACAACTTGTAGAACGCAAGTTTCAGCAGGATGGTGAAGAGGATGATCGCCCATCCCCAGTTTCCTACGAAACCATGGATCTTTTGCAATACCCAGAACATCGGTTTTGCAATCACAGCGAGAAAGCCATAATCCCGTACCAGTTCCAGGCCTTCTGCTGTCGTCTGCAACTGATCATCCAGTTTTGGACCGATAAAAAGATCGGAACTGAAGGTATGGCTCTCACCGGACTGCAGGGTAATCGAGGATGAATAGCTGCCAATCATGTACCTCTCATTGCCAAGAGACTTACTGTAGAGGTGGTTCTTTTGATCTTTTTCCGGCACCCATGCACCGGCAAAATAGTGCTGCATCATCGTGATCCAGCCACCCTCGGTGTCCACCTCGAGATTGGACTCATCCATGTCATCATAGTCATATTTGGAGAACTTATTCTCATCCGTATAGTAGCCACCGCCCATATAGAACATCATAAACGAAGAACCTGTATCCTCGTCGTACTTGACGCGTTGCAATTGCTGATAGCTTCTTCCCGCCCACATCTCCTGACTATTATTCTTCACCTCATGTTCAACCTTTATCGTGTAACTTCCACGTTTCAAATGATAGTGTTTACTTACTTCTATACCTGTATCGGTGGACCATTTCAAGGTTACAGTAAGTTCATCCTCTCCCTCCTGCAACTGATATTCGCGCTTTTCGAACTGGTAAATCGCTTCATCATGTTTCGGCGCCATCTCTGCAGATGCACCAATCAAGCCGGACTGAGCAACAAAATAACGGCTAGGCTCCAGGGTCAGAAGTTTGATTTTTATATCCGGGTTATGCAGAGTGACGGGCATCTTTTCGAGGGCAGACTCAACGATAGTTCCACCCCGGCTGTCTATTTTCAAATCAAGAACATCTGTCTTGATACGAATGAAATCGCCAGGTATTGCAGCTGGCAGACCCGGGATCGCAGCAGGCCTGGCAACTGTTGCTAATGGCACATCACCTTGTATAGTGGCTCCATTAGTGACAGTTGACGGGGCTGGAACAGCTGAAGATTTATCTGCTGCAGTATCTATAGCAGTTGCAGGTATTTGAGAAGGCTTTACAGCATAATCCTGCTGCCATGCCTGGTAAAGAGAGAGTGAAACCAGTCCCAGGGCAAATAGAAGTATGAGTCGGGCATTATCCATCAGGGGATCCGGAAGTAGGGGAGATTCGGGTTTTCAAGAGTCGAGCCCAGTGAAGTTTCAATGAAAGAAACAGCTGTGCATTTTCAGCAGATACAGTGTCTCTGCGAGCAAGCACAACAAAATCATGGTCTTGTATCTGAAGAAGGCGGAAACTTTCGCGTACAACGCGTTTTATCCTGTTTCTGTCGACAGCGCGGGGAAGCTGCTTTTTTGCTATTGCCAGCCCCAGCCTGGCCTGACGGCCGGCATGTTCACGCATCAGCACCGTAAAATAGCGGTCAGACGAGCGCTGTGCCTTGTTAAAAACCCTTTTGTAATCAGCTGCCGTCAGCAGTCTGTGGCGTCGGGGAAAAGCTTTCGATTCAGGAATAGTTAAGTCGCCAGGCGGGCGCGACCCTTAGCGCGGCGTGCATTGATGACCTTGCGTCCTGCTTTGGTCGCCATACGGGCGCGAAAACCGTGCGTACGAACACGTTTGAGATTACTTGGTTGGAATGTTCTTTTCATGTCACTGTCTCAAGCAGAAGTCTGCAAAAAGTCGATCATTTTATTGCGTATTCACTGACAATGTCAAATAGATTTTAAGGAGTTTGTTCATCATTTCAGTGTTGTAGACCTGTAGGTAATGATAGATATCTATAAAGTCGCAACATTTGCAGGTTTTTAATCGTTAAAACGATGTGTCGGACTAAGGAGTTGTCCATAAATAACTTCCCGATATTGCGCAGCAATGTTGTTCATCTTCAAGGCGCAGCAAAGGGTGCATAGCAGCGTTATGTAACTTTTGCTGGAACGCAAAAGAGGGACAACAGGGCAAGCAGGATCAGGAAGTTAGTTTTGGACAACGACTAAGTCTCTCTGACTGACCGCAAATTCATCTATGATGACTGAAACGCAGAGATCAAAACAGAGTATACCTGCTCTGTAAATCCAAAATGTTCAGTATAGCGTACTGAAATGTCTATTTAGTTATATATTTCAATGTGTTAAATATCTATTTGAGTCTATGAAAAATAATCATTTAGCTGTGGATAACTTTTTGTGGTGGGGTTAAACTAACCTCACTGAAATAAAAAACCATATTCTCTCACTCTGTCTGATACAGGGTATTGTATTGAAGGTGAATTTACAGGCACGACCGGGCATTTGCAATAATTCTGCACTATGACAGGGTAATTTCAGATCTATTCAGGGAGAATCTCCTCTTGAGTAAGAAGCAACATGATTCTCATCCCGCTTACTTGGTGTTTTCCAGATCTCTTCCATATACTTTTTTACTCATAATTTTCTGGACTCAAATTGAAAAACTGGCAACGCTGTCTTGAACTGCTGGAAGGAGAACTCCCAGCTCAACAATACAATACCTGGATACGACCATTGCAGTCTATTGAGGAGACAGGAGTAATCCGTCTGCTGGCTCCTAATGCTTTTGTGCTTGACTGGGTTCAAAATAACTATCTACTGCGCCTGAAAGAACTGACTAATCAAATATGGAGTAAGGAATCACCTGAGATTCGTCTCGAGATAGGCAGTATCAGTACTCCGGATGGTAACGCATCAGAACCAACATCATATCAGGAACCTGTTGTGGATGAACCGGTGTGGTCATCCGCATTAACAAAGGATCCTGTATATAAAATAATCAGTAATCTGAATAAAGCATTTAGCTTTGATAACTTTGTCGAGGGAAAATCCAACCAGTTAGCTCGTGCCGCGGCCATTCAGGTAGGTGCAAATCCTGGTAAAGCTTATAACCCACTTTTTATTTATGGTGGTGTAGGGCTGGGAAAAACCCATTTAATGCATGCAGTAGGTAATAGCATTGTCGAGACAAACCCTGACAAACGCGTTATCTACCTCCATTCGGAAAGCTTTGTTTCAGAAATGGTAAAAGCCCTTCAGCATAATGCTATCGATGATTTCAAACAAAAATACCGCAATGTCAATGCATTACTCATCGATGATGTACAGTTTTTTGCACGTAAGGAACGTTCTCAGGAAGAATTTTTTCATACATTCAATGCCTTGTTCGAATCAGAGCAGCAAATAATTATGACCAGTGACCGCTATCCAAAAGAGCTTAGCGGTCTTGAAGATCGTCTGAAATCACGCTTTGGATGGGGATTGGCAGTCGCGATCGAGCCACCGGATCTTGAAACAAGAGTAGCTATTATTAAAAGCAAGGCCATCAAGCTATTCAATGTTGAACTCTCTGATGAAGTCGCCTTCTTCATCGGTGAACGCGTACGCTCTAATATCCGCGAACTTGAAGGTGCATTACGTAGAATTGTCGCGAATGCGCAGTTTACCGGTGATGAAATCAGTGTTGGTTTTGCAAAACATGCTTTGCACGATATGATCGCTGCACAGGATAAGGTCGTCTCAATAGAGAACATCCAGAAAGTTGTAGCCGAATACTTTAATCTACGTACATCAGATTTTCTGTCAGCAAAACGTACACGAAGTATCGCAAGACCTCGACAGATCGCTATGGCTTTATCGAAAGAGCTTACAAATCACAGTCTTCCTGAAATAGGTGAACGTTTTGGAGGGCGTGACCATACAACTGTGCTCTATGCAACACGGAAAGTTCGGGAATTGAGAGCGTCAGACTATCGCGTGGACAATGATTATCAGGCATTGTTAAGAATTCTATCGCACTAGCTGTGAATAAATGGTGGAAAATATTTGGATAGTTTTTCAAAGTGAAGTTATCCACATTTTGCTGACACCTTAATCAGTGTGTTTTTCACTTAAATTTTATTCAAAATCCCTACTAACTAAATGATTTATAGTTGTATTTTTTATTTATCAACAGACTTATTACTCTCTAATAGTAATAATAAACTATATATATAAAAAAAGGTAATTACTAGTAATGATCATCAAAACGACTCGCGAGATGCTTTTAGTGCCGCTCATGCAAATCAATGGTGTTGTTGAAAGACGGCAAACACTACCAATATTAGCGAATGTACTGATACAGTGCCAGTCAGATCAGATAACACTGACAGCAACAGATCTCGAAGTTGAGATACAAACAACGATGCCAGCAGAGTGCAGTGAGGCATTTGAAATCACTCTGCCAGCCCGAAAGCTCTTTGATATCTGCAAGGCATTGCCGGAAGGACTCAATGTCGCTCTTGAAATTGAAAAAGAACGTGCTTTATTGAAGTCTGGTAGAGGTCGTTACACACTGGGAATTTTACCTGCAACTGAGTATCCAGCTATTGAATCCCATGAATCAGAGTATGAAATTATTATTCCTGAAAATCAACTCAAGCATCTTATTGAGAAAACATCATTTGCTATGGCACAGCAAGATGTTCGTTATTACCTGAATGGGCTTCTTCTCGAATTTACTCAAGAGAGAGTACGTGCAGTAGCAACTGATGGACATCGCCTCGCGCTTTGTGATGTATCAGTTCAGATGGAGAAGATAGAACATGAAAAAATAATTCTTCCAAGAAAAGCCGTGCTTGAACTTGGAAGAATGCTAGCGGATTTGGATGTACCGGAACCTATAGCAATATCATTAAGCACTAACCATATTCGATTTCAACGTGGAAATACGGTTTTTACATCAAAATTAATAGATGGGAATTTCCCGGATTATGAGAGAGTCATACCAGCACCAGGTGGCGTAGTGATGGAAGTTCAGACAGAATTATTGAAACAGGCGTTGCAGAGAGCAGCTATCTTGTCGAATGAAAAGTTTCGTGGAATTCGATTCTCTTTTTCTGAAAATAGATTAGATCTGACAGCCAGTAATCAGGAACATGATGAAGCTAAGGAGAGCCTTGAAGTTGCCTATGAAGGTGAGGAGATGTCAATTGGTTTTAATGTTGGATATGTTCTGGATGTTTTGAATGTCATCGAGACAAAAGAGGTCCAATTTGTTGTGACCGATCCTGGCAGTAGTAGTGTAGTCACTAATAAAGACAGAGACGATTGTCTTTATGTTGTTATGCCAATGCGGATCTAGGAGGCTGTCCGAGAATAGAAGAGCTACTGCGGAAACGTCATTTTGGCCGGATTTTCCGTCCATTATCGTTAAATAGCGCTGCTATTTGCCTCAAATGCACGAAAAAACTGACTCAAAATGCCGTCCCCTCGCTACGGTCCCTATTCTCGGACAGGCTCCTGATTTGTATTAATTTGCAAGTAATTGTGCCAGAAGGTTTTTTTCTGGCACAATTGTTGGCTAATACATCAGATTTCATGTATTAATTCACCTTAATTACGCAGCAAATTAATACATGGAGTCTAGCGTGATCATACAATAGATAGTCTATATTTGAATGATCTATAACATGGCATGGTGTTTAAAAAAGGGCAGTATTGCCCTTTTTTTATTGAATAATTGGCATCCTTAAGATATGTATGTTCCCATCAATACTGTACGAAATCCTGGTCAGTCGGTATCTCCAGCGTCCATGGCGGTCTGAAAACCGTTCATACAACTCTCTGTGCTGTCAGATGTGGGAGTGGTCTTCTAACCACGATTGAAATGCGATAGAATTTTATTACATGTACGGAGTTGTTGAGAAGCTATCAATATCTCTCTGCCATACATGGATGCACAGGAACGGCCTTCATCGAGATAACAAACTGTAACCCGGTCATGCAGACCCACAACTAAAATCCCATGTTTAAACAATTCCAGATTGAAAATTTTCGCAATATTAAGCAATGCTCACTTCAACTTGCTGACGGATTAAATTTTATCATTGGTGAGAATGCTGCGGGAAAAACTTCTATCCTGGAAGCGATGCATTATATTGCGCGTGGTCAGTCTTTTCGGACTAAAAACGTATCGCATGTTATCAATCAACAAAGCGAATATTTTCAGTTACTAGCGACAATGGACACAGAGGCAATCCTCGGTATGAGGAGATCGACATCTGAGATCATTGCGCGAATGAATCGCGAACCTATTAAAAAATTATCTACTTTAGCAAAATGTATCCCTCTTTTTCTCATAACCCCAAATAGCCATGAACTCATAGAAAAAGGCCCGGAGTATAGACGCCGATTTATTGACTGGGGGTTGTTCCACGTGGAACCTGGTTACGGAAAAATAATACAGGAGTATAGAAGAGTGTTGAAACAGAGGAATGCTGCACTAAGGGAAAGCCCTTCCGAATGTTCGGTGTGGGACCCGGGTCTAGTACGATGTGCTGAGAGACTTCATCAGTTGCGAGATAGTTATGTCAAAAAAATATCCCCGATATTTAGAGATGTCTACAATGAATTAGTAAGCACAAGTGAGATTTCACTTTATTACCTGTCAGGATGGAAGCAAGGTGCAAGCCTTTCTGAACTTCTAAATGAAAAACTTAAAATTGATGGAGAGAGAGGATTCACAAGTGTTGGTCCTCATAGAGCAGATCTGAGCATAAAAGTAGATGGCATTATAGCGCGAGATGTATTATCCAGGGGGCAACAAAAATTGGCGGTGGCCGCACTAATTATCGCACAAACGAAACTCGCATCAGAGAACACTGTTCCAATATTACTCATCGATGATCTCTCGTCAGAGCTTGATACAGAGCATCAAGCTAAGTTGATTCATTTGATACATAATACTCGTAGTCAAACAATTATCACCTCTGTGAACTCATCAATACTTGAAATGGTTGATAAATATGCAATGTTTCACGTGGAACATGGGGTTGTATCCTCGGGCTAACTGATTTATTGCTTTGTTAAGCGTTCTAATTAATTTCGTATCAATCCATCCCTCTCAAATATGTGAGACACAGATATTAGTTGAATCCAGTGATTCCATCTATTACTGAGTCAGGGGGTTGAGTAGAAACAGTGACGCGAAATGATATCCCACAGTAGTAACTTCTCAATAACTCCTTGAAGAAAAGCAGGGTTGTGACTTACTTTTCAGGGTTTCCGCCGAATAAATGCTTCTGCGTTTTCGGCACTTCTGACCTCCATGGATGGAGGAAATGCAATAAGATTGTAGGAACAATTATTGCCGCCTTCCATGGCGGTCGAAAACAGGGATGTTTTATCAGAGCTTATGACATACATGGATGTATTAATGTCACCAGAAGCAGGATGCCGGAAGCGACTAGGGACGTATTCACGCGTCCCTGAAAGGCTGATCCAGACCCTGCGCAGACTCGAACAATGCACGGACTTTTTGAGAAGATACCTACAGTATACTTCTCTGCTTCATTGTATTGAGGAAGACGGAATGCCAACCAATCGGTTGTCCATGAGAAAGATTAAGGCGGTGCTGCACCTCAATGGCGTCGTACTAATCGTCGCAAGCTGTATATTGGCGGTGCCACGCAATCGGACGTTCATCTCTTTTCTGGAACTCACAGGTGATCAGCAAGCACTTGGGTCGGCTCAATAAACGCCACTTGAAGAAGGTACCGCTTTCTGCCAT
>JAQYVP010000206.1 GCA_030145485.1 Chromatiales bacterium | reverse complement strand
GTCTTGAAAAAACCGGCGATCAATGTCAATGGATCACCGATGAGTGGAACCCAGGCAAGCAGCAGTGACAACACCCCGTAGCGGCGAAACTGCTGCGAGGCGCGTTCGATGCCTCTTTCATTGAATGGAAACCAGGGTCTCTGTTTCAATTTCAGCAGCTGGAATCCAAGTATCCAGTTGATGACGGAGCCGGAGATATTTCCTGCAGAAGCAGATGCGATCAGCAGGGAGGTGTCGTACTCCCCGCTTTGCAGTAGGGCGATCAGCACCGCCTCGGAGGAGAAAGGCAGTATGGTTGCCGCACCCAGCGCACTGAAAAATAGCGTGATATAGCCGCCGTTCATACAAGCATAATTCCTGAACTCCGCAGAATATCTGAGCGTAACTGCTCAATGATCCCGTGCTTTTAGACAACGACTTACTTCAGCCTGTAGGGTGCCAATAAGCGACAGCGCATTGCACCTTCCCCATGCGGCGCAATGCGCTGTCGCTTATTACGCCCTACGCTCTGCCTCATCCCTTACTGAGATGTGACGTCTGATCCCGGTAAATCACTGAGTATTGACGGCACGGCTTCCTGAAAACTGTCGAGTGTGAAGGAGGGTGCTTCGGCAAGCACCTCACTGAGGCCTTGCTTCAGCGACACGAGGTTGTCGACAGCACGATAGCTGATAAAACCCGGCTGGTCGAGGCTCAGATCCAAGCCGCTGCAGAAACCGACAGTGTGGAAATTTACAGGCGAGTCCAACAACATCTGCCGTATGACGGCGGCAGGATCCTCTCCCTCAGTGGCCATGCCTCCTGAAATGACAACCACATGATACTCGCCATATCCAAGTTGACGCTCCCCCTGGCTGACCATCTCGGCATAGGCATGGTGAATGGCTGATCGCTGCGGTGTGGCGCCCGCGGGAACCATTTGAGAGAGCATCGCAGTGTTGAGACTGACTCCGCTCTGCAGTGGCATGATCTCCATGATGCGGTTGTTATTAAACACTGATACGCCGATGTTGGCATCCGGCGGAACAGCGTCGATGAATGTCGAGAGTGCATCGATAGCATCGCTCAGATTGTTTCTGCCGTCGTTGCACTCACTCTGTGCCATCCTGGCCGAGGCGTCGAGAATCACATAGTAGTTATGTTTCAACAGATCGATAGAATCCGGGAAGTTGCTGCCGGGGTCCGGCAGCGGGGGCCAGTCGTTGCGTGCCGGCTGTTCGGCATACATCACTATAGGCGGCGGTTCGGGGCTGGTATCCACGACCGGAGCATCCGGCCACAGGTTCCACAGGACTGAAGTGACGATAATGACAAGTGCAAGCCTGAGTAAAACAGAGCGTTTTTTGCGGGAACGGGATGCCATCTTTTTTTTGTTAGGACGCGCCATGAGACTCCTGCTACTCTAGAGTGGATTGGAGAGTGATGCTTCAGTTTCAAACTGAAGAATGCGAAACTCGATGCGCATGTTGTCGCGCCACTCCTGCTCGGTGACAGGAATACAGGGTTTACTGTCGCAAGTCCCGCTTTTAGGTTTGGCGATGCCTTGGCCGGCAACTGCAAACTGGCTCTGATCCAGTGTCACTCCGTGGCTCAGCGCGTAGCTGATGACGCTGTTGCGTACTGCTACCGCATGCGACAGGCTGCGGTTTTTAGCCGATTGTTTGATACCTCCGAGAAGCAGCGGGCTCTCACCGCTGCTCTTTTTTCTCAAGTATTTCAGCGGGTCGCTATGCCCCTCGATAGAGACCAGAGAACCTCCATAGGTTGAAGCATATTCAACCGCCTTGTTGAAGGCATCCTGGTAGAGATTTTCAGGGAAGCTCTCCTGGTTTGGTTCATACAGGATCTCAAATGAGAACAACTCGCCCTCGTCGAGAGTCCCTTTACGCAGCTTTTGCGCGACAGTAAGGGCAACCTGCTGCTGATTAAATCGTGGTGTGGATGTTGAACCGATCAAGCTCAAGCCATTATGCAGTTGTGAATAATCCCAGTCGGCGTCCTGCAGGGGGAGCTGACTCTCAATGAGTCCCATCGAGATCAAGGCTGGTTGCATGTCATTGCTCAAATGCGTCAGGGAGCGGGGGAAAGTCGGGCTTGCGAAAAAATTGACATTGCCCTGCCAGCCGGCAAGCTCACAATCAGCAGAGATGCCTTCAATTTCGACCGTTGCGGTTTCATTCTCGAGCAGCAGCAATGCAGCAGCTGATATCAACTGCTTATAGTTGTTGTTTTGTGATTGTTTATCGGCAACCAGTGTTTGCCACGCTTCAGAGGCTTTCATGAGAACCTGTACAAACTGCCGTACCTCTTTTCGATGTGATTGCAGGTAGTCGCTGCGCACAGCATAGAGGTCGGTAATCATGTGGTTGGCGGTACGTGTAGAGAGCAGCAGGCGTGCGCCGCCGATAGAATCATCAGTGTTGACAGCTGCTGCCGATGTCAGTGCCAGCGCATCACGCCTGATGACAAACGCTGCATCGACATCATCCTCTTGAAACGCCGCCACTGGCGAGTTTGCCGTGCCGGTCAGGTCCGGCAGCCAGCGCAGTGAAACGTCGTCGACTGTCAAGCCGGCATCATGCAAAATTTTGCTCATGAAATCGACATGCGGACCATAGGCCTGCAATGCGATGGTCTTGCCCCGGAGGCTCTTGATCGAGTTGATGCCAGGTTTGACGACCAGGGCGTCAGCTCCTGCCGACCAGCTCATTTGGTAGATGATCACCGGTTTGGTACGGGGGTCCTGCGACAGCGCCTCGGCCGCCATGTTGATCATGCCCATAGTACCGCGCAGGTAGGGTGATTTTCCTGACAAATAGTTTTCTAGCTGGGTGGGAAAGTTTTTTTCAAGGACAAGCTTATAATCGAGTTTGGCCGTGTTGAAGGCACTTTCGGGTTGGGTGTGCGACTGAGCGCCATTGGCGAGAACGGTGACGATATCGCCACAGCGTGAATTCACCGGCAGTTGTATGCGCGCGCCCTTTTTGATGGTAGCAACGGCGGTATCAGCCAGGATCCTGCTCAACGGTTCGGCATTGATGTATTGCGGTGCTGACGCAGCCGGCAGTGACCACAGGGTGAATGCTGCGATCAGAAGCAGATATATGGGGCGAGTCATCGTTTCCTTCGTATCGAATGATGGTATATGTCAGCAGGCTGTCCGGGAATAGGGGCCGTAGTAGGTATTCTATTCCCGCACAACCTCCTGGCGCCGCGTATCCTGCCATAATTTGTATCTGCTGTACATTGGTGCAGAAAATAAATTGCTTCATCATTGCCTGTGCATACCATTGAGACAATGCTGCTAATGCAATAACGGGGGATATGCCGGGCTGTCAGAGAGTCGGTTTTGATCTGTCAGCAGGTACTCCAGTCTCAATTCCGCACGATCCAGCGCTTCATATGCACGCGCATGCACCGGCTTATCTCTGGATTCCTGCCACTCAGCCACAAATTTTGTCCAGAAACTGATCTCTGCACGCAACTCAACTTCTGTTTGCTCTATCAATATATTCATTCACTTTACACCCGGGTATTTCATCTTGGAAATACCTCTTAAAATAGACATGTGCTGAGTTTAGCTGAATTACTGAATAATACCGTTACCAAAACGCGCCAAAGTGTTGACTCCACCAATAATTCTTCACAATTGATAATTATTGATTTGTTGATCTTGGGTATACTTCGACGTTGATTCAATGATCCCGTACCCCCCACCACATGGAGTTATCCAGAGGTTCCATATGAGTTGGAAGTCTGTTCCACATCTCGATTTTGCAGATATCCGTTATGAACACGCCGACGGCGTTGCAAAGATCACCATCAACCGGCCCGAGGTGCGTAATGCCTTTCGCCCGGAAACCGTCAGCGAAATGATCGACGCCTTCCATCACGCCCACATGGCTGCAGAGATCGGTGTGATTATTCTTACCGGAGCGGGAGAGAAAGCATTTTGTTCAGGAGGCGATCAGAAAATACGCGGCGAACAGGGAGGATATAAAGATGCACAGGGTGTGCAACACCTGAATGTGCTGGAGTTGCAGCGTCAGATCAGGAGTCTGCCGAAGCCGGTCATCGCCATGGTTGCCGGCTACGCCATTGGCGGCGGGCACGTATTGCATCTTGTATGTGATCTGACGATTGCCGCAGAGAATGCCGTATTCGGGCAAACAGGCCCCAAAGTAGGCAGCTTTGACGCCGGTCTCGGCTCATCGATACTGGCGCGCACAGTGGGCCAGAAAAAAGCCAAGGAGATCTGGTTCCTGTGTCGTCAGTATGATGCTCAGGCGGCACTGCAAATGGGACTGGTAAACACTGTGGTGCCGCTTCAGGATCTTGAACAGGAGACATTGAACTGGTGCCGCCAGATCCTGCAGCACTCTCCCACTGCTCTGCGTGTTTTGAAAGCGGCTTTTAATGCCGATACCGATGGCGCTGCAGGGATCCAGGAGTTGGCAGGCAACGCTACTGCACTCTTTTATATGACAGAGGAGGCGCAGGAGGGACGTGATGCCTTTGTCGAAAAACGCACCCCGGACTTCAGTCGATTTCCCCGCCGTCCATGAGTCTGTTGCTTTCTCATCCAGGGCTATCGCAGTCACAAGAGCGCACCGATGCCTGCGCACAGAATCTCAATCGTGGGAACGGTCTTCTGCCGCGATATTGCACGCACGATGAATAGAGCAGCAGCCTGGCTGTCGGCAATACGTCCCAAAACATTGAGCATGGCGGTGATTCCTGTCGTTGTCGCGACAGCGCTGGCATGGCGGCAGCAAGTGGTGATCGACTGGTTTGTTTTTGCAGCGACCCTGCTGGCTGCGGTGATGATCCAGGCAGGAACGAATCTGCATAACGATGCATCCGATTTTGAGCGCGGCGCAGATACGCAGCAGCGTCTGGGGCCGGCGCGTGCAACAGCGCAGGGATGGCTTACGGCGAGGCAGGTCAAAAAGGGATCGATGCTTGCATTTCTGATAGCATTTGCAGCAGGTATTTATCTTGTCAGCGTTGGCGGCTGGCCAATTCTGCTGCTGGGAATTGCCGCACTTGTTTCGGCGGCTGCATATTCCGGTGGGCCCAGGCCGCTCTCCTACACAGGTTTCAGTGAACTCTTTGTGTACCTCTTTTTTGGCGTCGCTGCGGTCATGGGAAGCTTTTATCTGCAGGCGCTGGAACTCCACTGGATGGCTTTTGCAATCGGCACTGCACTGGGCCTGCTTGCAGCCGCTGTGCTGGTGGTGAACAACACCCGCGACATTGATGCAGACCGGCAAGCCGGAAGACGTACGCTGGCGGTGCGTTTTGGTATCGGGTTCTCCTCTGCCGAATACCTGCTGCTCATTTTACTGCCCTTTATGCTGCCATTTTTTATGCCGGGCGGCTTGATTCGCTGGCTGCCCCTGCTTTTGCTGCCATGGGCTGTTGTCCTGGTGCTGCGTTTTTATCAGCAGCCGCATGGAGTCGGGATGAATGCGATACTTGTGCAGACGGCACAGTTGCAGCTGCTGTTTGGAGTAACGGTTGCACTGACTTTGCTGTTGTGAAAATCGAGCTAATCACATATTCACTTCCATTTTCAACTCCCTGGCATACGGCGCAGGGAGTGCTGCATTCACGCGATGGCTGGCTGGTGAAGATTTGCACTGCAGACGGCATGACAGGGTGGGGTGATTGTGCACCTCCTACCTGGATGGGATCACAGCAGACATCTGCAGCGGAGAGTGATTTAAAGCGGCTTCAGCTGCAACTGACTGGCCTTGATCCCCAACAGGCATTGCTGCAGCTGGATGACATCAAGGAGGTAGCATCTGCCTCCCTGTTTGCCTATGAAACGGCACTGCTCGATCTGTTGTCACAACAGCAATCTCTATCAGTGTCATGCTTGCTCAATCCGCAGGCGGCGTCACTGGTAAAGGTTAATGCCGCCCTCGGCGCCATTACTCAAGTTTCTGATGGTCAAATCATGCAGGCTGTGAATGCCGGAATGAAGCTGTTGAAACTCAAGGCCGGCGTTGCCGGGGTAGAGCAGGAGATCATCAGGTTGCAGCAGATCGCCGCGCTGCTGCCTGCAGGTGTCAGGCTGCGTATCGATGCCAACCAGGCATGGAGCATGGATGAATCGTTGTTTTTTTTTCGCGAAATTGAAAATCTGTCGATAGAATCTGTAGAGGAGCCACTGCATGAGCCGACTATCGCAGCATGGCGAATGCTGGCTGAATGCAGCAGGATTCCACTGGCTGCAGATGAGTCTCTGCAGACCACTGATATTGGGGCGCTGCTCGAGTGTGGCGGCATCAGTCGTGTGGTTCTCAAGCCGACCATGCTTGGCGGACTGCGTCAATGCATGAATATTCATCAACAGGCGGCAGCTGTTGGAGTTGAAAGCGTCGTAACCACGACATTGGAGAGCGCCGTCGGTGTATGGGCTTGTGTGAATCTTGCGGCGGCGGTTGATATGGGTCAGCGACAGGCGCACGGGCTTGCAACGTCTTCATGGTTCTCTGAAAACAACGGCGCGCCGCCGGAGATTGAAAACGGAATTATCCACTTGTCTGAATAGTAAACATCAGACAGGTTGATTGCCATTGCCGGGAATTATCCGTACTGCGCTGGCAATGACGAGGATCTATGAATGAATTCGATAGGGAGAATGGCATGAAATATTTCGACTACAGTTTCCGCGTACCGATGCACCATGTTGACCATGCAGGGGTGCTGTTTTTTGCCAACCTGTTTCTACATGCCCATGACGCATGGGAGACTTTCATGCACAGTCTGGATGCTGATCTGGCGCAGTTGATCGAAGCCGGGCAATGGCGTATTCCAATCGTGCATGCAGAGGCCGATTACACACTGCCGATGCGTCATGGTGATGAAGTGGATGTCAGGCTGCAGATAGAGCGTCTGGGGCGATCATCCATGCGTGTCGCCTACATTTTTATCGACCGGGATGGTGAGCAACTGGCGGTAGCACGCACCACCCATGTGTTTGTTGATGCTGTGACGAATCACTCCTCGGAGATCCCCGCTGATCTGCGTATACGTCTACAGGAATACGCAGCAGGCTGATCAGCGTCATCGATGTATTCATGCTCTCACCTTGAAGTGAAAGCAGTTCTCAAGTATCTGTGTAAGATTTCCCTACTGCATATGGTCTTCAAATACAGGACTTAATCCGAGGACAATAGCAATGTTTCATTCTCATTCAGGAATCCCTCTGTTTTTCAGGCGCCATCACCTGCCACTTGCCATCGTGATAGCGCTGATTCTGGTGCTGTTTGCTTCTACTGTATCGGCTGTTGAGCGCAAAAACGGCTTCGATGTCTCGAATGCGCTGATCGATGTGGATGATATCCTCTCCGGCGGCCCCAAAAAAGATGGCATTCCCGCCATCGACAAACCGAAGTTTGTTGCTGTAAAGCATGCCGATTTCCTCTCTTCAAATGATCGGGTGCTGGGTCTGGTGATCGATGGCGTGGCGAAGGCCTATCCCATCAAAATCCTCAACTGGCATGAGATCGTCAACGACAGAATTCGCGGCAACGCATTTGTTGTGACCTACTGTCCGTTGTGCGGCACCGGTGTTGCTTTCTGGTCAAACATTCGCGGACAGAAGCTCATGTTCGGTGTTTCAGGATTGCTCTACAACAGCGACGTGCTCTTCTATGACCGGCAAACCGAATCTCTGTGGTCGCAAATTGCATCAAAATCGATCAGTGGAAAACTTGCAGGCGCCGAACTTGAGCAGCTTGTGCTGGCGCATACAACCTGGAGTGACTGGTTGGAGAAGCATCCTCGTACACTGGTGCTGTCAACAAAAACCGGCTATTTACGCAGCTACAACACCAATCCATACGCAGGTTACGAGCAGTCGCGTAATCTCTATTTTGAGGTGAATCACAAGGCGCCGAAAAGCTACCATCCAAAAGAGCGGGTACTGGGTTTGAATGCCTCGGGAGTCTACAAAGCCTATCCATTCGTGGAGTTGAACAAACAAGCCAAGTCGCAGTTTGTCGATGTAGTGAATGAGAAGTCTTTCACGATTCTGTGGGATCAGGAGCATCAGTCCGGAAGCATCATGGACGCCGACGGCAATGCAGTCCCCGTCATGCAGGCCTTCTGGTTCGCCTGGTTTGGTTTTCATCCTCAAACAGAGGTTTTTCAGGCCAGATAACTGACGTTGATTTTCTACATCATTGCATCGCTATCAATGCAACTAATTAATAGTTGCAATCGTGAATTCAGGCGCTATACTGCATTTAACTGAAAAGGAATTCTACATGGGTAAACGTGAAAAGCTGATAGCCAGGTTCAAGACGATTCCTGCAGACTTCAAATGGCAGGAGTTGACACTCTTAATGAAGGCGCTGGGTTATCAGGAAATACAGGGAAACGGCTCCAGGGTGAAGTTCGAAAATGGTAACGCACATCACATGATCAACCTGCACAGACCTCATCCGGGAAATATTGTTAAACGCTATGCACTGCGGCAATTGAACGAAAAACTGGTTCAGGGTGGATTGATATGAAACTCATGAAATACAAAGGTTTTTATGGATCTGTCGAGGCTAGTGTCGAGGATGGATGCCTATTCGGCAAGTTGGAATTTATTGACCCGCTGGTGAACTACGAGGGTGAAACGGTACATGAGATAGAAGCGGCTTTTCATGAAGCTGTGGATGATTATATTCAGAGCTGTGAGGAGTTAAATGTCGAACCCCGCAAGCCTTACAGGGGCACATTCAACGTACGTATCGGACGGGATTTGCATCGGGCGGCAGCGATATCAGCAAAGCAGCAGGAGATCAATCTAAACGAGCTGGTGAAGCGGGCAATTCAACGAGAGGTTGCGGCCCGGCAATAAGTCTGTACAGCGCAGCCCGGTCAATCTTGTGCATGGCGTTGCGTGGCAGTTTTGTAGTCTTGATAAATCTGCGTGGACGCCATGCACCGTGCAGATACTGCATGCACCAACTCTGCAGCTGCTGCTCTGTCACAGCACCGGCATAGACTGCAACCACGATGTCACCCCACACATGGTCAGGTTCGCCGATCACAGCGACCTCAGTGATACCAGGGTGTTTCAGCAGCAGTGATTCGACCCGTGTAGGATGAATATTTTCGCCGCCACTGATGAGTGTTTCATCGCCCCGGCCATAGACAATCAAATTACCATCATCATCGATAGCTCCAAGATCACCGGTTTCAAACCATGCGCCAGCGGGGTGTGGCTCGGATTGTCCTTGTGCCTGTAAATAGCCAGTCATGACACCATCTCCACGAATACGAATGGCGCCACTGTCGGCATCGGTAGCAATTTCAGTATGATCGAGCGGCTTGCCGACCAGTCCCGGTCGCCAATGAGCGGGTAGAGGGTAGAGCGTTGCAATCTGCGAGCAGTTCTCCGTCATGCCATAGGTCGGAGCCAGCGGCCAGCCCGCTGCCACTGCTCTCTCATATAACTTGAGAGACAGTGAAGCGCCTCCGATTAGAGCTACCCGCAGTGAGGCAGGTGGAGTGTAATCTGATGCAAGATCCAGTAATCTCGCCAGCATTGCCGGAACCAGCGAGATATGGGTTACCGCATAGCGATGCAGATCATCACATACCTGCTGCGCATCAAAAGAATCATGCAGCAGCAGAGTTGCTGCAGCCTCGACACAGCGAAAGGGAATCGACTGCCCGCCGATATGATACAGCGGCAGGCAGCAGAGCCAGATATCGCTGCTGTCAGTGAGCAGACGCCAACGTGAAGCTTTGATGCTCCCGGTGATGTTTGAGCCACTGAGCTGCACTATTTTCGGCTGTGCATTGCTGCCGCTGGTCGCTATATAGAGATGTGCTTCATCCATCGAGAGCGGCCTGTGGTTGTCTCTTGCTGCCTGATGAAATTCAAGGTGATGCAACAACTCATGCGGCAAAATTCTGTGGACATTCTCAATGGGCGATAGCGCCTCTTTCTCTGCTATCAATTGCGTGGCTGAAGCCGAATCGATCAAATATTGAAGAATCTTGCGTGGAAGGGCGGGATTCAGCGGCAGCACGCCGCATCCGATTTGCGGCGCAGCCAAAACAGTCAGCAGGGTCAACAGGGGCTGCGGAAAAATTGCCAGTCTACTGCCTGCTCCAACACCGGATTGCTGCAGCATGCGGGCAACCGATGAGACCATGCAGGACAATTCAGAGTAGTCATAGTGACGACCCTGATGGATCAGCGCTCGATGATGCGGTTGTGAAACTGAAGTCTTAGCGAGCATAACTGCATTCTACCAGTGACTTCGTTGCTGACCATTTTTACCGCAGGGGATCATGGTTATCAATACCTCAATGTGTATCTGAAAAGCTTGACATACTAAATATGACATCTATACTATATTTGGTATGTGGAGGGTATTAGAACATAAAAATGCTGTTAAGCAACTGAATTCGCTGCCAATGGAAATTCTCAAGCGATATGAAAAATGGAAAGATATCGTAGCAATAACCGGTCCGAGTGGGCTGAAACAAATCAAGGGTTTTAATGATGAATCACTCCATGGCAAATGGAAAGGTTATCGTTCATCCAGGCTTAATATCCAGTATCGTGTTATCTATCACATCAAAAACGAGCTTTTCATGGTGCGGGTTGTTAAAGTAACAGCACATGACTATCGGAGGAAATAATATGAAAAATTATCTGGATTCCCCTAAAAGAACGGATGTCTCTGTTGGTGAATCTGTAAAAATTATTCGTCAACTCCAGGAGTTAAGTCAAAATGAGCTATCTGCAATGACAGGTATTCCACAATCAACACTTTCGGCTATTGAACACGACAGGGTAAATCTGGGAGTTGAAAGAGCCAAAGTTCTTGCAAGAGCACTAAAGTGCCACCCCGCCGTTCTGGTTTTTCCAAATTGGGATATTGAAGAGAGTATAGCCGCATAAGGAGTCATATCCGGCAGTCATAACAGGGCGGATAAGACCAGCCCTTTCAAGGTAACTTTTCAAAAAAAGTCCGTGCATTGTTCGAACCTACGCCCAGTGATGCTTTGTTGAAGGCAATGGTGGAGTAATGATTATGTGTGTTCAAATGGTGGTAAACGCCTGGCGGAATTCCAGGAGGAGATCAGTATGTGTCTTGTCATCTATGTTGCACTGATCGGACTGTTGCTGCTCTACAGCATCGTCCTTCTTGAAGAGTATGTGCTGGCGGTGGCATCAACTGATCAGAAGCTCATGGCTGTCGCGCAGGGGTGGGAGATTGTCGCTGAAATCTGGCCGGTGTTTCTGCTGGGTATGGTGGTGGCCAGCGCAGTCACTTTTTTTGTGTTGCAGAAAAGAGGTGGGCGTACAGCAGATACTCCCTCATGAACAACAGGCGAATAAGAAGCAATCTGTTGTTGAATAGTTGGCGGATTTTTTGTAACGTCTAATAGTCTCATCAAAACAATTCGTGCATTGCGATTGATGGATGGAAAACTATAAAGATTGATGCAGGGGTTCTCCTGCTTACTTAACTAATGAGGAATAAACCATGTCAAACAGAAGAGATTTTTTAAAGGCTTCACTGGCCGTTGCTGCCGGTGTATCTGCTGGCAGCATCAGCATTGCATCCGCTGATACCGGTTCGATGCCAAAGGGAGTGATCTATACAAAGGAAAATCCCGGCAAGTGGGCCAAGAAGGTCAAGAGCCACCTGCCTGTTGTTACGGTGGATGGTGGCAAAATGACAGTTGAAACCAAACACGGTATGAGCGAAAAGCATTTTATCGTGCGTCACACCATTGTTGCAGCTGACGGCGAAGTACTTGGTGAGAAGACCTTCAAACCAAGTGACGAGGATGCAAAGTCTGTGTTCGAACTGCCTGATGGTAAAACAGCTCTCTATGCCACCAGTTTTTGCAACAAGCATGATATGTGGGTTGCAACGATTCCAGTTTGATCTACAGCGTATCAGAGATGTAACTGAAGGGCGGTCTGACCGCTCTTTTTCTGTTGAAGGAGAGTTTTATGCGCTGGTTAAAGCGGCTTTATACCGCCCGCTTGCTACGTCGCCATCAGATACCTGATGCATTATGGAGAGAGGTCGCAGACAGGCTTGTTGTGATCCAGCATCTCTCTGCCTCTGAGAAGGCGCGGCTGCGTACATTCTCAACACTGTTCCTCCATAAAAAACGATTTAGTGGCGCTCAGGGTTTTGAGGTCTCGTCTGAAACAAACCTGATCATCGCGCTGCAGGCTGTTTTGCCCATCCTGGAACTGGGTATGGACGCCTACTTGGGATGGAGTGAAATCATCGTCTATCCCGGGGCGTTCAGAGTGATGCGCGAGCAGCAGGATGCATCCGGTATTGTGCACCTGCAGGATCAGGTTTTGTCCGGCGAGTCCTGGTCGCATGGGCCGGTTATTCTTTCATGGAGCGAAATCGAAGAGGATATGCTGAACCCTGTTGCAGGCCGCAATGTCGTGATTCACGAGTTTGCACATAAACTCGATGCGCTCAATGGACGCACCAACGGCATGCCGCCACTGCATCCCGATATGGAAATAAGTGAGTGGAGTGAAATTTTAGGCAGTGCATACAGCAGGCTTCAGCAAAGCATCGAAATCAGAGGGAGAGGTCAGATAGATGCCTATGCGGCAACTGCCCCGGCAGAATTTTTTGCTGTCGTCAGCGAATATTTTTTTAGTGCGCCGCAATTGCTCCAGGATGCCTATCCCCGTGTTTACGAACAGATGAGCCGCTACTATCGACAGCAGCCGCTGTTGCCATAAGCTGGTTGTCGATAAATAGCGGAGTTTTTTTT
>JAQYVP010000176.1 GCA_030145485.1 Chromatiales bacterium | reverse complement strand
GACACCAGTAATAAATTTCTCCCTCCAAGAGGTTGTACCAATAGAGCGGTTAATGCCGGTCCGACCAGGGCGCCAACGGTTCCACCGGCGGCAATAAATCCAAACAGGCGGCGCGCCTGCGAGTTACTGTACAAATCCGTCATGAAACTCCAGAACACAGAAACCACAAACAGATTAAAGACACTGGCCCAGATAAAAAATGCCCGGGCGACATATGCCGACGCGACCTGGCCGTCCATCAGACTATAAAACAGCAACAGCATTGCAATAAAAAAGAGGTAAACGTAGGGCAGAAATTGCCGGCGTGGGAAACGTGAACTGACCCAGCCAAAAAGTGGAATCGCGGCTGTCATCGCCAAAAGCGTTCCTGTAAACAGCCATTGCAGGTTTTCGACACCACCGAGTATACCCATCTCGTCGCGCATCGGTCGGATGATGTAATAACTACACAGCAATGCAAAAAAATAGCTGAACGACCATAACAGCGCCCGCCACTCTCCGGGTTCAACCTGTACGGTCTTCAGCAATAGCGGCCGAATGGTGGATCTGATTCGATTCATGTTTGGAATCTTGCCTGAAACGGGTTCAATAGAACACTGAAATTTCAGCTGGTTCCCTGGCTCCTGGTTCCCAAACTCCGGTTGGAACCCACCTGGTGAAGCTCCAGCTTAGATTTTAGTGCGTGGTCCAGTTTGGGAACCCGCTTACCCAATAGATCGTTTACAACCCTGAGAGAATCACCACAAGGGGCTGTCATGCAAAATTCATTACTGTATAAGAATCGGACCGGATTAAAGGCTTTATGTGAAAAATTCCATGTGCGCCGCCTGGAGGGCTTTGGCTCTGCAGTGCGTGAAGATTTTGATCCTCAGCACAGTGACCTGGATCTGCTGATCGAGATCGATCCTGCCGTGAGCAGCAGTTATTTTGATGACTATTTTGGCTTGCGTGAGGAACTGGAGTCATTGCTAGAACGTCCGGTGGATCTGCTCTCCATCGATGCACTCGATAATCCTTATTTTATTGAACGCATCACCAATGAGAGGGAGACGCTGTATGCGGCTTGAAGAGAAAACACTGTTGCACGATATCCGAGTCGCTGCAGAACGCATTGAGTCCTTCACTCAGGAAAAAGATTTTACCTCTTATGGAATGGATGAAATGCTGCGGTCAGCGATTGGTTGCGGGTTACATCCTGCGCAACAAGTCGATTCACCTGCTCACCCGGGTGCAGAATGTAGCCCTGAATGAGAACAAAACCCGGGCTGATGTCATCTATTCGACTGTAATGTTGATCTTTTTTGAGATCAGTGGCGGATCCTGGGGTTCATGATTTTCATCTCCCAATAGCAATTGCAGGCTGTGTATTCCCGGGGGAAGATCCAGCATCGTCTCGGTCTCACCCTCGTCGAAATGGAGATAACGCTTGTTCCCCGGCAAGGGCTCATCGAGATCAGGCAACTCTTCGACATCGACTAGCAGGTGATGATGGCCTGCCTTATGCCTGATCTTCGCCGTGGTTCCTGCTGGCGTAATGCCAAACCCCTCGATGCCGAATTTCACCTTGAACGGGCTTTTTACGACAGCGCCATCCTGCAGTCCGATAAAGTAGACCCGCGCATGACTCGGTGGAGTATGTCCAACTGCTGCGCCGGACAGCAACAGTAGAAGAACTGCTATTGAGGCGCAACAGGAGCTGATTTGCTGCTTGTTCATGATGATCTCCATAGCGTTCAGCGACTTTCGTATATACTGGTTTTGCCACTCTCTTCGAACGCCAGAATGTCGTAGGAATCCTTTCTCGGCCCTTCCATTCCGGGCGACCCCATCGGCATGCCCGGTACTGCAAGTCCCTTGATCTGCGGCTTCTCTTTTAAAAGGCGGGCGATGACATCGGCAGGCACATGTCCTTCGATGACATAGCCGCCTATCTTCGCCGTATGGCAGGATTGCAGTCCACCTGGCACTCCCATCTCCGCCTTGATCGCACTGAGTTTGCTGCGATCCTGGTGATGCACCTCCACCGTATAGCCGCTCTGCTCCAGGTGCGAGACCCACTTCTTGCAGCATCCGCAGGTAGGACTCTTGTAGACGACAACATCGGCGGCATGGGCACTCTTCTGACCAAGCAGCAGGCCGCCCGCCCCGACGACACCTGCTGAGATTAACAGCGCGATCAGCACTGCGTAACCAGTTGATACTCTAATTATCGCACGTTGATTCTTTGACATTTTGTATCTCCAAAAATTGATAATAAGTGTGCATTAGTGTCATTGCGAGTATCCGGGGCACTCTTCGCAATGACGGAACCCTTTCAGGGTGAGGCAGAAGTTAAAGTACCAAGATGTGCCGGATTTTTGTTGCCACGTCGGGCGCATAGTGAACTATGCAACCAAAGTGGCGGCGAAAACCACGGACAAAAAGACAAGCGAGATTGGTGTTTTAATAAATGCCTCATCCCTCAGATGGCCCCGGCAACAGCAGGTACCTGCAGCAGAGAAATCAGGCTCGAGGAGGGCGGAACAGGGAGGTGCAGAGTTGGCTTGTGAAACGCACATCAGCCAGGCTTAAACTGGTGGTGAGCGTGGAGATCGTCGGGTAGGAGAATGCCGGCAACACTGCCAGCGCGGAGAGATGGGTACAGTGACCCGATGTACAGGCATGCCCTGAACTGCAGTGTTCGCAGTCGAGCTTCATAGCGTCATCATCGGCAGCCATCCCCATGTCACCCTCATGCATGCACTCTGTCTGAAGGACAGAGGCAGCCACTCCCGGTGAAACAGCCATCACGCTTTGCAGCGGCAACAGCATCAGGATCAGCAGCAGGGTCAGTGGTTTTGCAAACAATGATCGCATAGGGGAAAACAGTACTGAAATCAAACCTGGTCGTCAAGCACTGATTAACGCCGAAGGATGGCGCTATTTTGACAGCCAGGAGACGATCCTGCAGCGATCTGATCCTACGTACGGCTGACACCGACCCCAGCGCATGGATGATTGGTTAGAGTCCGATGGCCTCGAGGCGCAGTCCATCCGGATCTGGGTCACCATTAGCGTCACTGGCTATCCAGGGTGACAGCGCCTCCGGATCATCTACCCTTGGATCGGTCAGCGTTTCCAGAAAGGTGATGAGATCATCTATCTGGTCATCACTGAGATCCACATCGACCGGTCGCACGTTACCCACTTCCCGTTCGCGGTTGTCCTGAAGCTGAACCAGGGCCTTGCGGGTGTTGGTCTCCGCGTTTTCAGTCTGAATAGCGTAGCCATTGTATTCGAGCAGCGCCAGGTTAGAGTTTAAATTGGCGAAGTAATCATCAATAGAGTCAGCAGGATTGAGGTGGTGGCGAACGACCTGTTCCAGGGTCGCGAACATGCCCGCATGACCCCAGGGACCGGTGGCGGCTACGTTGAGCAAAGTGGGGACGCGAAAGGCATACAAGTCCTCTGCATCACCTGTCTCGCGGAAACGGTCGAAATCCTCGTCTCCGGCGTCACCATCACCTTTGCCGCGCCCCGCCTGTGGAAAGGCCATTACCGCAAACAGCTCGTCGGTGAAAGCGTCGCCGCTGTGGCATTGTACGCAGTCACTGCCACCTTCTGAGACTGCCCCAAAGAACAACAAAGCGTCACGCTTGGCGGCCTTATCGATGGCATCATCATCGCCCTGTACATAGGCAGCCCATGGGCTCTCGCTGAACTCCTGGGATCGTTCGTAGGCGCCGATGGCCTCGAAAATGGTGCGCTCGGTAATCAGTGTCTCTGCATCCTCATCACTATCGAGGGCCTGTTGAAACAGGGGCAGCCACGCATCGTTCTGAAATCGTGCGACGAGCTGACTGCGCAACTCCTCGTTGCTCTCTTCTACTGCGAACTCGAAGCCGCGCATCTCTTCAGGAGATGTCACCGGGAAACGCGCCTGGTCCCATGCCAGATTGTCGCCGGCATCCGGGTTGGCTATGCCAGAGTCAGTGTCCGGATGGCAGATTTCGAAGGGCTCCAGGGTCTCCGGTGAGTCCCTGGGTACCGATCTCGGTGCGAAGCTGTGTGTCGAGGCTGGGACCGTCATCGTCGTCCCCATTGTCGCAGGCGGTTAGAATCAGCGCTGACAAGAGTATGCAGGCCCATGAAAATTTGGATCCTCAGCAATATATACGGGGAAACATTCCGAATCAGTATGCCGATTTAACAAACCCCCTGCCCGCTTCTACAGAGAATATCTCCACCGGTAAAAGGCTCTATCAGACACATTGCCAGAAGTGTCATGGCGTATCAGGGAAAGGGGATGGCATGGCAGGCAAATCGTTGGCGCCTTGCCCTGCTAATCTCGCGTTGACGCGTAGATTACCAATAGCCACGGATACCTTCTTGTTTTGGACCCTGTCGGAAGGCGGCGCAAAATTTGGCACAGCAATGCCTGCGTTTGAAGAACGGCTCTCCGCCAGGGAGATATGGCAGATTACCCATTACATCAATGCAGGCTTCACCTGTAATCGAGGTTAACCGCCAATACAATAAGCAATGCCTGCAGGCAAAACAACTAGTACAACGATGCTTAGATATCTATCAGTAGAAATAATTTCAGAGTGCGTCATCCCGACGAAGGCAGGGATCCATAGAATCAACCACTTACAGGTCGATACGCATGGATTCCGGCTAAAAGACTGCCAGAATGACGAGGTTTTTCGAGCGTTTCTGATGATAGATATTTATGCACTTCTGTATTAGAGCAAAGGAGAGGCTGCTACAGATCGTTTGCGTGGCAATCGTTACAGCCGACCACATGGCCTTTTTCAAACAACTTAGAACCTTCGGCAACACAAAAATCGCCTTTATTATCCTTGCACTCCAAAGTGCGATCTTGAGCCATACGTGAGAGCACGGTGCCTTCACCATCAGTTCCATGACAGACGCGGCAATTGTCTCCGCCATCCTGTCTCGCTTCCTTGTGATGGGTATTCCAGTGTTCGCTGCCGACGGGATGCATGCCGTGAGGGCCATCCATTGTCAGCTGCAGCTCACCACTATCTTCAAAGACAGAAGAAAGATGGCAGGTATCACACTCGGTGATGACGCCAGTATGCCCCTGCAGCTGCGTGGCTGTAACGTTGTCGTTTGCATTCGGGTTTTTGTTGGGCCAGATGCCGTGTGTAGCGCCGTGACAGGCTTCGCAAAAAACATCCTCGTGGCCCTTGCTGACACGATATAGCATCGGGTTGCCAATGCGTGGGTCATCCGGGCCGGTGACGGCAGGATTGTCCGCATCGATCACGTTCTCGGCAAAGCGATTGTTGGTTGGAACGATGGGCGTGGCCTTGGCGTCGCCTGTGCGGTAAGCCTGGAAGAGTCGGATACCATCGATATTTCCATCTGCATCGACATTGTTGACCACCGTGCCAGCCGTTCCCACCAGATTGCTCATGGCATCGCCGGTGTGGCAGGAACCGCAGCCGGGTTCGTTGGCCCAGGGTACGCGTGGCGTGGCCGGATTGGTGTAGAAGTCGCCAGCCAGCTCAAAGTTGCCTATATGATCGGCATCTACACCCCGCGAGAAGTCATCGCCCACCTGCTTCATATCACCATGGCAGTCCTGACACAGCATGCCTCCGTTGGCCATAGCGCCACGAAGGCAGTCTGTGCGACGTCCCGGATGACACTGGTAGCAGGTTTCCTGCAGGACAATCCGGCGATCTTCGTCGTTTTCGACCACGCCAAAACCATTCTTCTCTGCAGGCGGCATCACCGAGAACATCAGGTTATTTCCATCATAGCCAGTTTCACTTGGGGAGAGAGAGTTAACATCGAGCGCACCATGATGACTGTGCATGACGTTTGACATACTGCGCACGTTTGTTTGCTGACGTCCGTTCGCATCGGCATCATCGGGACCCTTGGGGCCGACCTGCGCCAGATCCAGCGCCGGCGTGTAGTGGCAGGATTGGCAGACTACAGGGGCATTGGCCTCAAGGTCAGTTTCATGTTTCTGGTCATGCAGCCGCACCAGGTTGAGATCTGCGGCCCACTCCTTGCTGATTTCATGGGGTACGCTAAGGTCAGGGTCGTCCTCGATCAAGGCAACATTATCACCCAGGGCTGCGGTTGCGGCCCCGTTACCCCCGTCAGGCACCGAGAGATGGCATGCGCCGCAATTGGCCTCACCAGAGATGGGAACAACGATGTCAGTAGATGCGACGACATTACCACTGCTGTTTTTCGCCTGGACCCGATACAGCGGCCAGGGATTCTCACGTCCAAAGTCGTCGAATGCTGTCAACGGAACGCCAGCGGCCTCATACCAGTTCACACCCTCTGACACGTAGCCAAACGGGAAGACGGGGTTGCTAAAAAACGGCTGGTCCATGGTGAATAGCTCGAAGAGCTGTAATTCATTATCCACGTAGGAATCGAGAATACCGGGCATGAGCTGCTGCATTGCAGTAAGAGCGCCGTCACCCAACCACAGCTGCTCTACGTTGGGCATAGGCAGACCCTTGTCCGGTGTCACGAAAGACGCCAGGGGAGTGACTACCGGCGGATAGAAGGGGTCATACGCCCCCAGTAACACTGTGTTCCAGAAATTGGTTTTGTAGACACTGCCGCTCACGATGCTAGAGAGAACCGGTTCACCAGCAGCATTGAGCCCGGTAAGGATGATCGGGTCGCTCGTGTTGGAGGCTGCAGAGTAGACGACACTTATACCATCAACCGGAGTTAGTATGTCTGGTTCACCATCGCGCCGGATGACCTGGGCGTGTAGTACGTTGAAAGGCGGCAGGATACTGGAGATACGGGTATCGAAATCACCGCAGTGCATACCCAGATCATTGGTTGCGAAAATCCTGTAGCTGTTGTTACTGACAAATGGCTGCTCGGTCACCGCTGTACCAGGTATACCGTTCTGGC
>JAQYVP010000181.1 GCA_030145485.1 Chromatiales bacterium | reverse complement strand
GAGTCTGATTATCGTGGTGAACGCTTCGCCGACTGGCATGTAGACGTCAAGGGCAACAATGACCTGCTGGCGCTGACCCAGCCGCATATCATCCGCGACATTCACAAAGCCTATCTCGAGGCAGGCGCGGATATCGTCGAGTCCAACAGCTTCAACGCCACCCGTGTCTCCATGTCCGACTACGAGATGGAGGAGTTCGCCTACGAGATCAATGTCGCCGCCGCTCGCCTGGCGCGTGAAGCAGCCGATGAGTATGCGACCACCGAGAGACCACGCTTTGTGGCGGGCGTCGTCGGCCCCACCAGCCGCACCTGCTCCATCTCTCCGGATGTCAACGATCCGGGCTATCGCAATGTCACTTTTCAGCAGCTGGTCGATGACTATGTCGGCTCCGTGCGCGGCCTGATCGAGGGTGGTGCGGATCTGCTGCTGATCGAAACGATTTTTGATACCCTCAATGCCAAGGCGGCAATTTTTGCCTGCCGGCAGGTTTTTGACGAGGATGACGTCAAGCTGCCGCTGATGATCTCCGGCACCATCACTGATGCCTCCGGACGCACCCTCTCGGGTCAGACCACCGAGTCTTTCTACAACAGCCTGCGCCACTCTGATGCAATCTCCATTGGTCTCAACTGTGCCCTTGGGCCAGACATGCTGCGCCAGTATGTCGAAGAGATGTCCCGTGTCTGTGAGACCTTTGTCTCTGCGCATCCCAATGCAGGGTTGCCAAACGAGTTCGGCGAATATGACCTGGACGCTGCCCACATGGCCGGCTATATCGGCGAATGGGCTGAATCCGGCCTGTTGAATATCGTCGGTGGCTGTTGCGGCACCACCCCGGAACATATCCGCGCTATTGCTTCCGCAGTCGCAGACAAGCAGCCGCGTCAGCTGCCGCATCAACCCCACGCATGCCGCCTGTCAGGACTGGAACCACTGAATATCGGTGCAGACTCACTGTTCGTCAATGTTGGTGAAAGAGCCAATGTGACCGGCTCCGCTGTTTTCAAACGCCTGATACTCAACGAGGAGTATGAGCAGGCGCTGAATGTGTGCCGCACCCAGGTCGAAAACGGCGCGCAGGTCGTCGATATCAACATGGATGAAGGCATGCTCGACGGCAAGGCGGCAATGGTGCGTTTTCTGAACCTGTGCGCCGGGGAACCTGACATCTGCAAAGTGCCCATTATGATCGACTCTTCAAAATGGGAGATCATCGAAGCCGGACTGCAGTGCGTGCAGGGAAAGTCAATCGTCAACTCAATTTCCATCAAAGAGGGTGAAGCAGCTTTCATTGAACATGCCAGGCTATGCAAAAGCTATGGTGCAGCGATTATCGTCATGGCCTTCGACGAGCAGGGACAGGCTGATACGCAGCAACGCAAGATCGAGATCTGCGCCCGCGCCTACAGGATTCTCACCGAAGAGGTCGGCTACCCTGCTGAAGACATTATCTTCGACCCCAACATTTTTGCCGTTGCCACCGGCATCGAGGAGCACAACAATTACGGCGTTGACTTTATCGAGGCCACCCGCGCCATCAAGCAGAACCTGCCGCATGCGCTGATCTCCGGCGGTGTTTCCAACGTCTCCTTCTCGTTTCGCGGCAACAACCCGGTACGAGAAGCGATTCACGCCGTGTTTCTCTATCACGCCATCCAGGCCGGCATGGATATGGGAATTGTCAATGCCGCCCAGCTTGCGGTCTACGACGATCTGCCGCAAGAGTTGCGCGAAGCGGTCGAGGATGTGGTGCTCAATCGCCGCGCGGATGCCGGAGACAAACTGGTAGAAATTGCTCCCAACTATCTGGGCGATGGCGCAGCCAAGGCCGAAGAGAGCCCGGAGTGGCGCGAGTGGCCTGTCGAGAAACGTCTGGAACACTCCCTGGTCAAGGGAATCACCGAATACATCGATACAGATACCGAAGAGGCGCTTGAAAAGGCAGGACGCCCAATCCTGGTCATCGAAGGTCCGCTGATGGATGGCATGAACGTCGTCGGCGACCTGTTTGGCGACGGCAAGATGTTCCTTCCCCAGGTGGTCAAATCTGCACGCGTCATGAAAAAATCCGTCGCCTGGCTGCAGCCATACCTTGAAGCCGAGAAGGCCGATTGCGCGGTGCGGACACAAGGAAAAATCCTCATGGCCACGGTCAAAGGCGACGTGCATGATATTGGAAAAAACATCGTCGGCGTGGTACTGCAGTGCAACAATTATGAAGTGATCGATCTCGGCGTCATGGTTGCGGCCGAAACCATTTTGCAAAAAGCAAAGCAGGAAGAGGTCGACATTATCGGCCTCTCCGGCCTCATTACGCCCTCTCTCGACGAGATGGTGCATGTCGCCAAAGAGATGACTCGCCAGGGCTTCGATATCCCGCTGATGATCGGCGGCGCCACCACCTCGAAGGCACATACCGCCGTCAAGATCGAGCCTGAGTACCAGCATGGCGCCGTCTATGTCCACGATGCCTCCCGCGCTGTCGGTGTGGCAAGCACACTGCTGTCAGATGAGAGAAGAGAAAAATTTCTCAGTGAACTCAAGGGAGAGTACGCCGAAGTACGCCAGCGGCGTGCAGCAAAGAACGAATCCAAAAATCTCATTTCGATTGCCGCGGCGCGCGCCAATCCGACACCAGTAGAGTGGGCACAATACCAAAGTGTTACTCCACTCATGCTGAAACCCGGCTACGTGGCGGCGGATGGCTTCCGAATCGCAGCAGAGAACAACAACCTGCTGATCGCCGAGGATATTCCACTTCAACTGATCACCCCCTTTATCGACTGGACCTTCTTTTTCCATGCCTGGCAGATGAAGGGGCGCTTTCCCAAGATACTCGATGATGCCGTCAAGGGTGAAGAGGCGCGCAAGCTATTTGCTGATGCCGAAGCGATGCTGCAGCAGATAATTGCACAGAAGTGGCTGCGCGCCAGCGCCGTGGTAGGAATATTTCCAGCCAAAGCTATCGCTGACGATATCGAAATCTACACCGATGACTCGCGAGAAAAAGTTGCCACCACCCTGCATTTCCTGCGCAAGCAGGGAAAACAGCCACGCGGAAAATACAACGAGTCACTGGCTGATTATGTCGCGCCGAAGTCAACGGGAATCAGCGATTACATCGGCGGGTTCGCCGCCACTGCCGGCATCGGCATCGATGAGAAAATCAGCGAATTTGAAGCAGACCATGACGACTACTCGGCGCTGATGTTGAAGGCACTGGCGGACCGGCTCGCCGAAGCATTGACCGAGTGGCTGCATCTGAAAGTGCGCACTAAGATATGGGGTTACGCGTCTGAGGAAGCGTTCAGCAACGATGACCTCATTGCGGAAAAATATCATGGTATCCGCCCCGCCATGGGCTACCCTGCCAGTCCGGATCATACAGAGAAAGATTTGCTGTGGAATTTGCTCGATGCCGAGAAAAATACCGGCATCTGGCTGACGGAATCCAAAGCCATGGTGCCGACAGCTGCTGTCAGCGGACTCTATTTCTCACATCCGCAAAGCCGCTATTTTGCTGTGGGGAAACTCAACAAAGATCAGTTGGCGGATTATGCCGGGCGCAAAGGCGTTGAACTTGCCGAGATGGAGCGCTGGCTGGGACAGAACCTGGCCTATGAGCCGGAGTGATGCTGCTCAGGTCAGAAAAAGACGAACCACGAAAGTCACGAACCACGCGAAAAACAGAAACAATAGAGCCTTTTGCAAAACTCCAAAATTCGTCATTCCGGCGAAGGCCGGAATCTATAGAATCAACAACTTACAGATCGAGAAAGTAACTTTTCAATAACCCCTTGCAGGAAGCAGGGTTGGGAGTCTGTTTTTCAGGGCTGTATAAAACAGGGATGTTTTATCAGAGCGTACATGGACGTATTCACAGCGGCGCTGAAAGGCTGATCCCGACCCTGCAGAGGCTCGAACGATGCACGGACTTTATGAGAAGTTACTCGAGAAAATGGATT
>JAQYVP010000177.1 GCA_030145485.1 Chromatiales bacterium | reverse complement strand
ACTGCCTCCTGCCTTGATAGTGTTGTCCGCAATTCTATCTTTCAATTTCATGACCTGGACATTCAGAAATATTCTCAATGTATTCTATGAGTTTATATTCTGAAATATCACCTTCTATAACAGCCGCCAATAATTTACCGGTTGATTCCTGCATTTCATTGGATTCATCTTTTGTGATTTTCTCGGCTTTCAGATCATCAAGTACGTTGCCGACAAATTCAAACATTATTTTGAACTCACTCTTTTCTATTTCTCCGGTCTCCAGGGCCATCAACAACTTGCCGGTCAAATCACCTTTGTCTGCGTTCCTTGTCTCCATTTTGTCATCATTATCAAGCTGGGCAATAGAAAATTCAGGAAACCCATAATTAGAGTAGTTGCTAAGTTGATCCTTTTTAACCTTAGTTTCAACCTTAGCGTGACGCCCGCGCTTGATGTCTTATTCAGCGCTAATCTTCGCTCTGTTTCTCTTGTCTTTCAATTTGAAATGTGGTTTCCAGTCTGTCGAAAATGGATCCTCTGTAGTCCCCAGTTTGTCCCTGAAAATCGTTCGGATTGCCTTTACAGTAGAAGTGTTTGTCTCTCCCTTTGTTATCGAATTTCCCGTAGCCATATCAATCAGCAACTTTCCTTGGTTATTTAGCTGTGTACCCCCTTTCCGGCCATCCATCAAATTCATTTCACTAAGAGATACGCGCTTGGTTATATCTCTGGCCTTTATCACTAACATCATGTCTGGAGCAAATTCGATCGTCACTTCATCAGGCTTCAATTTCATTTTGCGGAATTCTGAAAGAGAATCCTGCGGAACTTTTTTTTCATCCGGAACCTGTGGCGCCTGCGCCTTGCCTATAGGCCGCATAGTCAGATTCCCATCCGCATCCATCGCGAGGAAAGTCGTATCCTTGTCACGCGTGATGATCTCTTCAACCTCGTCACGCCGGACGTACAACTTGTGCAGCGGCCACTCATATCTATCGTTATCGGCAGTGATTTCAACCGTGGCGCGATCATCCTTTATGTCGCCAGATCTGGCCGCAATGATGATTGCAGGGGTAGCGCCAGCAACACCGAAATGATCTCCAATGAATCCATGTTTTTCTGCTCTGAGTGGCAAGTCATGGCCATGCACCAGTTTCTTGAGTTTGTCGAATGGATCGTCAGTTAGTTCCTTCAACTCATTGAATAGGTCGTTGACAGTGATCTCGCGGAAGCTCATTTCACCACCTCCAGCACATTATTCCGGTGCGCCTTGGCTTTTGACAGAATGTAGTCCTCGATCTTTTGTAAGGGTTCACGCATAGATTCCACTTCGGACAAGTCCACATTGCCAGCATCGTCCAGTGGCCTGTAGGCAGCATAGTGAGTGCCTGTTACATCATTGCCAGGTGAATGGTTGAGAATTCCCTTGATGGCGTATTGACCTGCCCCGGAATGGTCGGCCAAGGTGGTAAATGTTCTTCGCAGATCATGGCTGGAGAACTTCACATCACATACAGCAGTGACCCTGTTAATCGCCTTCTTCGGTTCTTCAACGCCGAATACCAGTTCCCCATTGTCGCGCATAGAGTGGAGAAGCTGGCGAGTGCGACAGGTGATCGGCAGGCAGTGGTCGCTATGGTTTTTGGTGGCTCTGACAATGAAATAGCCGTCCTTCAGGTTCACATTCTCCCAGCGCAGATAGCCAGCCTCACGCCTCCGGAGTCCGGTCAGCAGCAGAAACTCAAGGTAGGCAGCCATGCGTTCACCATCGCCTTGCTGGTGGGGTAGGGCGCGTACTGCATCGAGCCAAGCAGGGAGTTTGTCAGCAGGGATTTTCCTGTTGCGTGTGGTGGTACGGCTCCACTTCTTTTTCTGTTTGTTCAGGACGGTGGTGGGAGATCGTCCGAAGGCATCATCGTCAGTCAGGTCGTTCTGAAAATTCCAGACAGCACGGAGTACCTGCGGCACCTTCATCGCGGCGGTATGGCTGTCAGCGGCCAGTTCGTTGTACAGCTCCAACACCATCAACTTGGTGATGTCGCGCATTGGTTTCTCTTTCCAGTCATCCATGCGATCCAGAGCCTTTTGATAGCTTTTCAGTGTGTTGGGAGCAAGACTTTTTGAGGCAACATATTTGTCGAAGGCTTCCTGCAATGTGACATCAAGCGCAGCCTCTTCCTTCTGGCGTTCATTTGGATTGATACCGGCGGAGAGTTGCTTGTTAATGGCATCCGCTTCGGCTTTGATGTCAGCCATGCTGCCGGTGTTGCGGATCGTTACACGTACTGCCGTATGTTTGCCGCGTGGTTTGCGGTAGATGGAGAGAGATCGTCCGCCGGTCGGGGAGACACGGCATTGCAGGTATGGGTTTTCAGTATCTTTGACTGTGTAGCGTTTGCCGGTTGCAGACAGTGTTTTCAATTTGGCGAGAGTAAACTTAAACTTCAGCTTATCCATATCGATACTCCTATATCGGTTTGGTAGAGACCCAGTATCTGTTCGCGCAGTGCTGGGTTTTGACTTTAGTTCTGGGGTCAGTGCTGATTATAGTCCAGGGGTTACCCTGGGTCTACCTTATAGCGTGATTTCTTGGTGATTTAAATGAATTGGCGTGACGTAGAGAGTAGAGTCGGAAACTCATTTAGCCGCATGTGAGACAGGGTAAGCGCGCTCTAACCGTTGTGGTTACTGGGTCTGAGGGAAGCCCTATAAGCATCACTCATAATGATGGGGTCGGCAGTTAGAATCTACCCGTTGCAACCATACAAAAAAAGGCCTGGCTTGATCGCCAGGCCTTTTTTTGTCCGCTACTTTTAGCATCACTGCAACGACTGAGCATCACTATGCTGGCTATTTGATGCGATCTGATAGACCATGTCACGGTAATCATCACTCTTTTCAGGTACTAGAAATGCGTATCGGTATTCCTACTGAAACCAAGCCACTGGAAGCACGGGTGGGGCTGATACCGGAAGCCTGCGCTGATTTTGTGCGCAGCGGCCATGAAGTTTTTCTGCAACAGGGAGCCGGAGAAGCCAGCGGATACTCGGATAAAGCTTATACCCGTCTTGGGGTAACGCTGGTTGAGAGTGCAGCAGCACTCTATGAACAGGCCCAGGTGATCGTCAAGGTGAAAGAGCCCTGGGCGGATGAGCCTGATATGCTGCGTAGCGATCATCTGCTGTTCTGTTTTCTGCATCTCGCGGCAAATCCAGTCTTGACTGAGCAGCTGCTGGAGAGCGGTGTTACCGCCATCGGTTTTGAAACTGTCGCTGATGGCGGCGCTCTGCCGATACTGGCCCCGATGAGTGATATAGCCGGGCGTCTCTCCGTACAGATCGGAGCCGGTTTACTGCAAAGTTCTCAAAGTGGCAAGGGGGTGCTGCTGGGTGGTCTGCCTGCTGCCAGACGGGGGAAAGTTGTGATACTTGGAGCAGGGCAGGCAGGCGGGAATGCAGCGCGTATGGCAGCCGCATTCGGTGCACAGGTGACAGTCTTTGAGCGCAAGCGTGAGCGTATGCAGCAGATGCGCGCAATTGGCGATAACGTTACCGCCATCTATCCTTTCGACGCAAGTATTTCAGAAGCACTGGTCGACGCCGACCTGCTGATTGGCGCGGTACTGATTCCCGGCGCCAAAGCGCCAAAAATGGTGTCACGCCAGCAGGTTTCCACGATGGAGGCTGGCAGTGTCATCGTCGATATCTCGGTGGACCAGGGCGGCTGCATTGAAACCACGCGGCCCACCACCTATGAAGACCCCACTTTCCAGGTGGATGGCGTGACACACTTCGGTGTCACCAATATGCCGGGAGCAGTACCCCGCAGTGCCTCCGAGGCGCTTTCAGCTGCGATGATTCCCTATTTGCATGCGCTGGTTTCAGCACACTGGCGTGACAATCCTGTTTTGTCGGCTGCGATCAATGTGGGTGGCGGTGAGTTGCTGCATCCGATGCTGCGCGAACACTATCGGTGATTGCAGGCAACGGGGATGAAAATTTCACCTCTTTTCCTGCGATGCTCAAACTGTCTTCACTGTGGGATCCATTAAAATGTATATCCTCGTTATCGAAGACAATCCTGATATCGTTGCGAATCTCTATGACTATTTCGAGGCAAGGGGGCATGTGCCGGATGTCTCCTACGATGGACGCAGCGGTATCGAATTTGCCAGCCGCAACTCCTATGATGTGATTATTCTTGATCTCATGCTACCGGATATGGATGGCATGGAGGTGTGCGCCAGATTGCGTGAAAGCGGGCATGACTTGCCGATTCTGATACTCACCGCGCGTGACACACTCCAGGATAAACTGGATGGTTTCGACTGTGGCGCAGACGATTACCTGGTTAAACCGTTCGCTCTCCAGGAGCTGGAAGTGCGCCTGTTGTCTTTGATAAGACGCGGATCAGGGGGTAGCAGTCGCAAATTATTGTGCATTGGCGACCTTGAGTTCAATCCGCTGACGCTTGAACTCAAACGCGCCGGCAACAGCATTGACCTCCCGCCTATCCCATTGAAGATTCTTGAATTCCTGATGCGGCTATCTCCGCGTGTGGTGCCACGGGAACAAATAGCGCGTCATATCTGGGGGGAGAACCCACCCAGGAGTGATGCGCTACGCGCGCATCTGCACATGCTGCGCATCAGCATAGACAAACCCTATAAACACAAACTCTTGCGCACGATTCGTGGCCAGGGATACCAATTGACTGATGGCAGTCATGATTAGAGATGACGCATAGAATAGGCCTTCGCTACCGCGTCACCTTGACCTTCATGCTTTTTGGAGGAATCATCAGCCTGGCCATGGGGGTAATCCTCTATGGGTGGACCATAAGCATGGAAGAGCGTCTCATTCATGAAACGCTATCCATTGAAATGGAGAGCTTTATCAACCGTTATATGCTTTACGAAAAAACCACTCCTCCCTCCAGTGTGCATATTCACGGCTACGTCATTACTGAAAAAAATAGAGAGACGATTCCCCTGGAGTTGCAGCATCTCGGAGTGGGAGCGCATCATCTCACTCTCAACGGTAAGGGGTTTTACGTTGCTGTCAGCAAACAGGATCAGAAGCAATTTCTGGTGCTCTACGATGACGAGCAGATCAGGCATCGTGAACAGCAATACATCGGGTTTTTACTCTCTGGTGGCTTATTGATGACGCTGCTGTCCGCCGCACTCGGCTTCTGGCTGGCGCGTAAAGTGATTGCCCCCGTCTCTTCACTGGCAAAACAGGTCGCTGATCTTGGCTCGGAAATCAATCAACCGCTGCATACTTCGGACTTTGCGAATGACGAGGTCGGTGAACTGGCAAAAGCCGTCAATCGCTACCGTGGTTTGTTATCTGACTTCGTCGAGCGGGAACGATCCTTTACCGGGGATATCAGCCATGAACTGCGTACCCCTGTGGCAGTCATCGAAGGCGCCAAAGAAGTCCTGCTGACAAGCAGTAACCTGGACCAGACACTGCTCAAACCGCTGGAACGCATCGATCGTGCAACGAATCAGATGAGCCGTTTGATTTCTGCGTTATTGATTCTGGCCCGTAAAGATCCCGATGAGGATGACCCTGTCACGCTCTGCAACGTTGGCGATGTGCTGCAACAGGTGATCGATGAACATCACTATTTGCTGGATCACAAGCTGGTGACGGTCACCATGGAAGTCGAACAGCCTGTCACAATCTCAAGTGACCGGGAATTACTTTACGTGGTGCTCGCCAACCTGGTCCGCAATGCTTTCAGCTATACCTATCAGGGTGATGTGATGGTCAGGCTCCAAAGAGATGCTGTCGTGATTGAAGACACCGGCATCGGAATGGGCGAAGACCAGCTCAGGCGGATGTTTGAACGACACTACAGCAGCCATGGGAACGAGGGGCATGGCATCGGGCTCTCTCTGGTAAAACGCATCTGTCAGCGATATGCATGGACGATCCAGGTGCAAAGCCGTCAAAACAAGGGAACCTCTGTAGAACTTCACTTCATGGAGAGCGACTTCTCACTTCCTGTGTAGAAGCGATTTCCCTCCAGCAATTCTAAATGTAGAGAGATACTCACCACGAAGGAGACGAAGTGCACGAAGGCATAGTAACTTCTCAATAATCCCGTGCATTAGTTGGGTTTGCGCAGGGTTAGGACCAGCCTTTCAGGGACGCGTGAATACATCCCTGTAAGCTCTGATAAAACATTCCTGTTTTATACAGCCCTGAAAAGCAAGTCCCAACCCTGCTTTTCTGCACGGAGTTCTTGAGAAATTACAAGGCATATTTGTAACCGCTTGATTCTTCGTGGTCTTCGTGTGCTTCGTGGTAAAAGTCTTTTAAGATATCGGCACTCTATTGGTGCATTGAGAATTGCCGATTTCCCTCTCTTTACATTCCCTTTACATAAATACCTGTAGTATTCAGGCCACTCAATTTTCATGGTCTTAAAATCAGGGTTCAACATGAAAGCACTCCTCATTGGATCAAGCTTGCTTGCTGCCTTTCTGGCTGCACTTTTTTTTATTTCCGGGCAGGCTGTTTCAGAAAATAGTGCGACTGCCTCTCATTCCGTTTCTGTCGGGTCAAACCACCCCCTTGCAATGGCGCATCACGAACTCGAACAGGCGCAAGATAATTTCAACAAAGGCGATATCGAGGCGGTGCAAAGGGAGTTGAATGCCGCTGGCAAGTGGCTGCAGCAACCCGGGCTGAGTGACAACGTGAAAACAAAGGATGAAGCTGCTGCACTGGTTCAGGAGATTCAGCAGTTACAGCAAAAAATCAGTCAGCCGTCAGCAGAGCATGAGGGGGCAATTGCACGAATCTGGCATCGCAGCAGCGCCCTGGTCGAACATGAAATTCAGCATATGAAGAAAAGCTGGAGTGATGTATCGACCGCAAACAAAACCATCAAATATCTGCTCAATGCCAAACTGCATTTTAATTATGCGGAGCATGATCTGTTTGCCGCGTATGACAGTGGTGACGCCAGCAAGGAGTTGAGCTATACATTAACCTATCTGGATGAAGCCGACAAAGTCGCTATTCCGCGCGTTCGCCAACAAATTTCCGTCATCAAAAAGGATATCCAGGCGCTGGCCAACAGCCACACAAGTTCCCATGGACAGCAGGATATTATCAATGCTCTTGATATGGCCAGTGCATCCATTCACCATGCCAGCCATAGCGCAGTTCCTCTGATACAAACCAGGCTCAAGAGCCTGGCTGTAGAGATCGATAGTTTGAAGAGCGATATCGGCATGCTGGAACACCGGCAGCAGTATGATGCGATTATGAAAAAAATGCGCCAGCTGGAAACACAACTCTGAGCGGCCAATCTGCAGTCATTTTGATATCTGGAGAAATCTTGAATCAGTCGATTCAACTGCAGTCATGAGGGTTTCTACCGAGGTCGGGATACTCATAGGCAGGAGCAGCATTGACTCATTGCGCAGCATCAATCATCAATAAGCGAATTTACCAGGCAAATTTGATCACGGGACACATTCAACATCTGACCATAAGGCAAGCATATGACACAGGAAAAAACCAAAAGCACAACCAAAGAGCGCATCAAGAAGCGGCTGGCATCCATTGCGATTTTTATCATGATGGCCATTTTTCTCGCTTACGAGGAGCCGACGATTGAGATTGCATGGGTGACCGCTATCCTGCTGCTGACCATCTATCTGTTCGCCTTTGAAGTCGTCGATGTTGATATTGCCGCGGTAAGTATCATGGTGCTACTGGGATTGACCAGCCTGTTTGCACCAATCATGGGGCTGGAAAAGGGTCTGGTTGACCCCAATCAGCTGTTTATCGGCTTTTCCAGCAATGCGGTGATATCGATCATCGCGGTGATGATCATCGGCGCCGGGCTCGACAAGACCGGCATCATGAGCAAGGTTGCCGCCTTTATCCTCAATGCGGGCGGCACTTCGGAGAAACGCATCATACCGATCGTCTCCAGCACGGTGGCCTTCATCTCCTCATTTATGCAAAACGTCGGCGCTGCTGCACTGTTTCTGCCGGTAGTTTCACGCATCTCGGCCCGTTCGGGTCTGTCGATGTCGCGTCTGTTGATGCCGATGGGATTCTGCGCCATCCTCGGCGGTACGGTCACCATGGTTGGCTCGTCACCACTGATCCTGCTGAACGACCTGATCCTGACATCCAATACCGCCTTGCCGGCGGACCAGCAAATGGCTACCTGGGGATTATTCTCGGTCACACCCATCGGAGTAGCCCTGGTCGTTACCGGCATCCTCTACTTCGTCATTGCGGGGCGCTTTGTGTTGCCTGCCACCAAAAGCGAAAGCAGCACCAGCGGTTCGGGCACCATGAAATATTTCCACGATGTCTATGGCATCGATTACGAACTGTTCGAACTGGTCATTCCCGAAGGCAGCGAACTGGTGGGCAAACATCTGGACGATGTCGAGACCAAATACCACGTCCGGGTCATCGCCACAAAGTTATCAGGGCAGGAGACCCACATTGGCCCGGGCGCGCTGGACCGAGATACCGGAATGCACGCCGGCATGGTGTTGGGCGTGGTTGCCGAACCTGAGGATCTGGAACACTTTACCGAAAAATACGGGCTGAAGAGACGTCATGAACTGCGCACCTTCTCGGAGGCATTGTCCAATACCCAGGCAGGTATTGCAGAAGTGGTTATCCCCCCCGGTTCCAAGCTGATCGGAAAAAGCGCGCGCGACGTCTGGATGCGCAAGGCATACGGCATCGCCATGGTGGCGTTGCATCGTGACGGCGAGACCATGCGTGAAGGCGATGATATCCGCAGCATGCCTTTTCATTCAGGCGATACACTGGTTGTACATACCACCTGGGAGACGCTGGCGCATTTGGAGGACGATCCCAATTTCGTCATCGTCACCACTGAATATCCACACGAAGAGACCCGTCCACACAAGGTCGTATGGGCGGGTATTTTCTTTGCAATCGCATTGACCCTGGTGCTGTTCACCGATATCCGACTCTCTATCGCCTTGCTGACCGGCGCCATTGGCATGATTCTCTCCGGCGTCATCAAGATCAATGAGGCTTATGAGGCCGTCTCCTGGAAAACAGTCTTTCTGCTCGCCAGTCTGATCCCCCTGGGCCTTGCGGTTGAACAAACGGGTACTGCAAAATGGATCGCAGATCAGACCCTGGCCGTTGTTGGTGACATGCCGATATGGGTAGTACAACTCTCGATCGCCATTCTTGCCACCTTCTTTACGCTGGTGATGTCCAATGTCGGCGCCACCGTACTGCTGGTGCCGCTGGCTGTCAATATCGCCCTGGGCGTCGGCGCCGATCCGGCAGTATTTGCGTTGACTGTCGCTATCGCCACCTCCAACTCCTTCCTGATTCCTACGCATCAGGTCAATGCCCTGATCATGGGCCCGGGAGGCTATCGTGTTCCGGACTTTTTGCGCGCCGGCAGCGTGATGACCATCCTCTTTCTGATCGTCATGATCGGCATGATGAATCTTATTTTCTGAGAGTGAAGAACATGAGTCTGGTATTCAATAAATTTGTACCTGTTTTGTTGGCAGCGCTTTTTCTGCCCGGCCTTGCGCTGGCGGAAGAAGCAGCCCATCAGCCCTTGGATCTGACCGCAAGCGGTGTCGGCTTCGCTGCCATCATCATCTTCCTGGTCGCCTACCTGCTGGTAATGGCGGAAGAGTTCACCCACCTGCGAAAATCCAAACCGGTGATTATTGCCGCCGGCATCATCTGGGCGATGATCGGTGCTGTCTATATGAGCCACGGCATGTCGGAGATGGCAGAACATGCGGTGCGCCATAATCTGCTGGAATATTCAGAGTTGCTGCTGTTCCTGCTGGTCGCGATGACCTATATCAATGCCATGGAGGAGCGCCAGGTGTTTGATGCGCTGCGCTCCTGGTTGATACAGAAAGGCTTCGGTTTCCGCCAACTCTTCTGGCTGACAGGCTTTCTGGCGTTCTTTATCTCACCGGTTGCAGACAATCTCACGACTGCGCTGTTGATGTGCGCGGTGGTTCTTGCAGTCGGCGGGGACAACCAGAAATTTGTGGCGCTTGCGTGTATCAATATCGTGGTCGGCGCCAATGCCGGCGGAGCATTCAGTCCTTTTGGCGATATCACCACCCTGATGGTGTGGCAAAAAGGGATGGTTGAATTCTGGGGGTTTTTTGCGCTCTTCATCCCGTCGCTGGTCAACTTCGTGGTGCCTGCTGCGATCATGCATTTTGCCGTACCGGACGAGCAACCGACCGTCGGCGGTGAAGCCGTACCCATGCGCCGCGGCGCAAAGCGTATCATCGCACTGTTTCTGCTGACCATTGCAACGGCCGTCAGTTTTCATAACTTCCTCGGTCTGCCGCCAGTGATCGGTATGCTGACCGGACTTGGCTATCTGCAGCTGATGGGCTTCTATCTCAAGAAGACGCGCGTAAGAGATAACAAACAGTCTGAAAAATCGAAAAATGGCGGACAGGTGGGTGATATTGCCGCGTTTGACGTTTTCAACAAAATTGCCCGCGCCGAGTGGGACACGCTGCTGTTTTTCTACGGCGTGGTGCTGTGCGTCGGCGGTCTCGGCTTTATGGGTTACCTCTCGCTCGCCTCTGACCTCATGTATACCCAATGGGGCGCAACCAGCGCCAATATCGCCGTCGGGGTATTATCAGCAATCGTCGACAATATCCCGGTGATGTTCGCCGTACTCAGTATGCAGCCGCAAATGGGCGTCGAACAGTGGCTGCTGGTTACTATGACCGCCGGTGTCGGCGGCAGCCTGTTGTCAATCGGCTCCGCCGCCGGTGTTGCCTTGATGGGGCAGGCCAGGGGAAGATACACCTTTTTCAGCCACATGAAGTGGACGCCGGTGATTGCCCTGGGTTATGCCGCCAGTATCTATGTACATATGTTGATCAACTTTTAGGGACCATCATTGCCGCCATCCACGGCGGTCGGAAGGCCGCTCCTACAGCACTATACATCGCCGGATGTTGGAGTGGTCTTCTTACCACGATTGAAATAGAGTGAATGACCCATGAGCATGATAGCCCTGTTCCCCTTCATGAAATGGTTTCGGTTGATCTCAAAGGAGACGCTGAAAGCCGATATCATTGCCGGGATAACAGGAGCTGTCATCGTTCTTCCTCAGGGCGTTGCATTTGCGACCATCGCAGGATTGCCGCCTCAGTACGGCTTGTATACCGCGATGGTAACGCCAATCGTTGCCGCGCTTTTCGGTTCTTCCTATCACCTGGTATCCGGCCCGACAACAGCGATATCCATCGTTGTTTTTTCCGCAATCAGCCACCATGCCGAACCAGGCTCGGCTGAATTTATCTCCTTAACCCTGACACTGACCTTTCTGGCCGGTGTCTATCAACTGGCATTCGGACTGGCAAGGCTTGGCGCACTGGTCAACTTCGTTTCCCATACCGTTGTCATCGGCTTTACTGCCGGTGCCGCGATCCTGATCGCCACCAGCCAGATGAAGCATATCAGCGGCATCGAAGTGCCCAAGGGGGAGTCATTCATGCACACCTGGATGGACCTCTATCAGGGGATTGGTGAGCTTAACCTTTATCTTGTCGGCATTGCGGTTGTTACCCTGATAACGGCACTCGCTATCAAGTTCTTTTCTCCCAGATCACCGAATCTGCTGGTGGGAATGGTTGTCGGCAGCCTGCTGGCGCTGCTGCTCAAGGATTACACCGATGGCATCAAACTGGTGGGAGAGATTCCAGCACATTTGCCACCCTTCTCCTCACCTGTTTTCTCGTTTGAAACCATCAAGATGCTTGCGCCGGAAGCTTTTGCAGTGGCGCTGCTGGGTCTTATCGAAGCCGTCTCTATCAGTCGCTCCGTGGCAACGCGATCCAACCAGCGAATCGATGCCAACCAGGAGTTTATCGGCCAGGGAATGTCGAATATCGCTGGCAGTTTTTTCTCCTGTTATGCAGGATCCGGCTCTTTTACCCGTTCCGGCATCAACTACGAGGCCGGCGCAAGAACTCCGCTGTCGGCAATTTTTGCGTCACTCTTCCTCATGGTTATCGTGCTGTTGATTGCGCCTCTGACGGCTTATCTCCCCATTGCTGCGATGGGCGGCATTATTTTACTGGTTGCCTATAATCTGATCGATTTCCATCATATCGTTCAGGTGCTGACTCTGAGCAAATCAGAGTCGGCAATACTGCTCACGACTTTTTTTGCGACGCTGTTTCTTGAACTGGAATTTGCCATCTATCTTGGTGTGTTGTTGTCGCTGGTGTTGTTTCTGGCAAAAACGTCGACGCCGTATATCCCGACACTCTCTGTTGACAGCGACAGTGGAAAGCTGATTAATATCCGCAAGAAGCCAATGAAGCAGTGTCCTCAGCTGAAGATTATCCGCATTGATATGTCGATCTATTTCGGATCGATCAACTATATACTAAACCGTATCAGCCAGATCGTGGAAAACGAGCGCATCTACCATATTTTGATCGTCTCCAGCGGCATCAACCTGATCGATCTTGCCGGCGCCGAGGCGCTGGTTTCTGAAAACAGGCGCCTCGCAGAACACAATGGCGGTTTATATTTTGTCGGCATCAAATCATCCGTGTATGAATTCGCGGCCCGCTCATGCTTCATCAGGCAGATTGGCAGCGACCATTTCTTTGATACAAAGACGATGGCTATCCACAGTATCTATGAGCGCCTCGACAAGTCGGTCTGTGCAACCTGTCAATCGATGATCTTCAGGGAGTGTCAATAATCGATTGAAGTGGAACACCCCCCTTGATATTCAGGATCCTCTGAATAAGTCCCTGTAGATGGACGTCTTGTTCAGGGGAAAAGTGGTTTTGACGAGTCATTTTTAACCGGGGAGATGATGCCGGTTCTCTACTCACCTGGCGCCCATTTGATTAGCGGTAGTTGCAATATAGATCAGTCGGTCGTAATGCAGGTGGAACGAACATATATGGACTCAACATTAACGGATATCCACACCCTCCTGGAAAAAGGGATTGCGTGCCGACCGCGTTATACGCTGATTGCGGAGAGAGCTGCTAAATGGTTTGTATTGGCTATATTAATCATTGCCTCGATGACTGCCTTGTTATGGTTTTTCAAAGATCCAGCCATGGTCCTGCCGGTAACCATTGCTGTTTTGATTGTGACTTGTCCCTGTGCACTGGCATTGGCGACACCGGTCGCCCTCTCATTGAGTTCCGGATTATTTGCAAAAATGAGGGTGCTGCCACTCAAAATGTCATCGATCGAAGGTCTTGCCCACAGTGATACAGTCGTTTTTGATAAAATAGGCACCTTGACTGTCGGGCAACCTGAGCTAAAACAATCCATTGTGTGCAGTATGTCCACATTTGATGAAGCCGCTTATCGGAAAATCGCTTCTTCACTGGAGTGGTTTTCGGAACACCCCATCGCTAAAAGTTTCAAATTGAAGGTGAGGAGCCGTCGTTTATTGTAAAAGATTTAAAAAACCAACCGGGACTCGGCATTTCAGGTGTGATCAACGGACAACGATGGAAAATTGGAAAACTCTCGTTTTGTGCTGATGAATCAGCGTTGGAGGCATCACTACAATCACAGATCCATGCAACTCGTCAGGCTGGCCATATCGTCATAAAGAAAAAATGGTTAAGAATTTTCAACATGAGCATGAATTAATAAAGCTGAACAAACTCACTCTGCGATCTCTATCAGTCAAGCAGAATGGTTGATTGGCATTATCTGTTATTAAGAGTAATCAGGAGGGAGAAACCCGGATTAATCAGCTGTGGTTCTTTTATTATGATGGCCGATGGCAGGTTGTTTCTCCTGTGATATTTAAAACAGGTCCGGTTAGAGCAATGATGGATCTCTATCGTGAACAAAATGATCTCAGGTTATGGTATGACAATGAACGATTAAATTATAATCGACCCCAATAAGTATCTTACTATTCACGATTTAGCGCTTCCTACACTTAACACAAAACAAGGAAAACCACAAAAAATGACATCTGTGAGAAATCAGAAAATCATGGCCATCTGGCTTTTTATTTGCTGCGCTGCAATTTTCTCAATGGTGGTGCTGGGTGGCGTTACACGCTTGACCGGTTCCGGGCTCTCGATGGTTGAATGGGCTCCAATCATGGGTATGCTTCCGCCGTTGAGTCAATCTGAGTGGCTTGATATTTTCCAGCTTTACAAGCAGTTCCCTGAATATAAAATTCATAATTACGCTATGGATCTCGAAGGATTCAAATCAATTTACTGGTTTGAATATTCACACCGCATACTGGGGCGACTGATTGGAATTATTTTCTTTTTCCCCATGCTGTTTTTCTTTCTTAAGGGCTGGGTCAGTGCATCACTTAAACCCAAACTCATCGCCATGTTTATTCTTGGAGGATTACAGGGATTGTTGGGGTGGTACATGGTAAAAAGCGGCCTTGTCAACGATCCGAATGTGAGTCAATACCGTCTCACCGCACATCTTGGGCTCGCGTTATTCGTATATGCTTATATATTATGGATAGGCTTGAGCCTGTTTTTCCAAAATGATGATGGTTTGAATAAAAAATCGACTATGGATACTTTAAAACCATTCGCATTGTTTTTAACTATTTTCGTTTTTGTAACAGCTCTATCAGGTGGTTTCGTTGCCGGCCTTAAGGCAGGTCATGCATACAACACATTTCCTTTAATGAATGGACAACTCATTCCTGACGGACTTTTTACTTTCCAACCTGCATGGTTGAATTTTTTTGAGAATGTCACTACAGTACAATTTGATCATCGCCTGCTGGCAACACTACTCTTTATCACTGTTGTTGTTTTCTATATTGCCGTTATTCGAAAAAAACCATCCACAAGAGTAAAACTTGGTTTGCATCTCATGCTGGCCATGCTGTTTATTCAGATATCACTGGGTATATCAACACTGTTGCTTCATGTTCCAGTTGTTTTGGCAGCCAGTCATCAGACAGGGGCGCTGCTGTTGTTTACTATGGTTCTATTCGTTGCGCATCAAATTAGACGAGCATAGATTCTTAACCTATTTTAAACAGAGAATCACATGACTGATGAAGTCAACAAAAAAACGAGTCTTGGACGCGGACTCCTGATCACAATGGGGCTTATTTTTGCCGGCTTTGCCGGTATAGGCATGGGAATGTTCATGTTCAACATGGGTAATGACATGGGGGCGATGACGACATCAGTCATCCGCATGAGCGATGACGTACACATCATGACAAGGGACATGACCAGCATGGCCGAGAAAATGACATTGATGGCAGGCAGCATGGTTGATGGTCAGAAGAGCATGGGAGAGGACTTTGCCGGTGTTGCGAAAAACATGAATACGATGACGCAGAGCATGGGCCAGATGGGAGGCAGTATGGGCAGTCTCAATGCAAATATCGGTACGATGAATACCAATATGGCGGCCATGACCCAGTCAATGAGTCGCATGAGCGTCGATATGGCTACGATGAACGAGTCGATGGGGCGTATGAACTACGACATCAACAAATTCACGAGGCCTGAAAAGCTGATGCCGTTCATGCGCTAATGCGAATGAGGCAGTCTTTATTCGATGGTTTTTAGGTTTTCTTCAACCACCTTGTAGTCAATGAATATGTTAACAAGCAGGACACCTTAGACTGAAGTTTCTTTTTTGATTAACCAGTTTCCCTTGTAATATCAAAGTGATATTAAAAAAACCGCCTGCCCGCGCCCCTGACCATGTAGGCCAAGCGCATTATGTGCGATCAACGGACAATTCATCTCTGGCAGATTTTTTCAGTTTCGGCAGTGCTTCGATGGAGAGTTTGTTACGCAGATCTTTTTTAAGACGCTCAATTTCAGCACCGGGGCCGATGACGACCAGAATGTCTCCAGCATCAAGTCGATGGTGTAAACCCCGGGTGCGAAAAATAAATTCGTCGCCCATAGTGCGATCCACCATGCCCAGCAGCACCAGGTCATAGTAGTCGCGCAGTCTCAAATCGCCGACGATGCGGCCATCGAGAAATGACTCCTTGTCGATCACAACCTGGGCCAGGTTCAGGTCCAACTCGCTCATCAGCGTCTTTTCCATGACCTGGGATATGATCGGTTTTCTCAGCATTCGCCAGATCTTGAGGCCGCTGATCTCGTAGGGATCGATCACCTTGTCCGCCCCGGCGGCCAGAAATTTGGGGATCGAATCCGGCGCATCGGCGATAGAGATGATACGAACCCCGGGATCGATGGACCTCACCGAGATGACCAGGAAGACGTTTTCCGCGTCATCCGGAAACAGGCAAAAGATGGTGTCGATATCGCTTCCGATGCCTGCATCCCTCAGCTCCTGATCGCGGCTGTAATCCACCAAGGCAGTTTTGAATCCCTGTTTTGCGGCCTGCCTGATATTCTCCTCATTGCTGTCGAGGACGATCACGTCATTCCTGATGCTGTTCAGTGAGTCTGCGATATCCACGGCAAGTTTTTCGTAGCCGAAGATGGCAATGCGGTGTTTTTTGTCAGCCATCTCTTCTCTCACTACTTTCCATTTCATTACAACCCGCTCTTTCCCAGCGTGTCTTTGAAATGTTTCAGGCTGAAATCGTCTCCGAACAGCACTAGAATATCATTGCTCCTGACGACGAAATCGCCCGGCGGATGGAAGTGGAACTTCTGCTCATCGAGTTCGAATATGCTGGTGTGCGCATCACTGTCACGGCCACCGGGGACTACGACCCCAAACAGGACCAAGCGATAATGGGGGAAATTGATCGCATCGATGCTTTTTCCGTCGGCAAGTGAATCCGGGGGGACGACAACCGCGTCGGTGCCCACATCCTTGTTGCCGCTGAGAATACCGTAGAGGGCGTCGAAGGCAACGGGTTGGTCGACATAGGCGTTGACGACCCGGCCGACGGACTCGAATGAGATGACCACATGGTTGGCCCCTGCCAATCTCAATTTTTCGGCGGACTCGCGCTTGTTGGCGCGGGCGATAATTAACACATCTTTGTTCAGATACCGCGCCGTCAGCGTAATAAAGACGTTCACGACATCGTCTCCGGTGGTGCATACGATAGCTCGCACAGCTTCCTGAATACGCAGCCGTTCCAACAGGTCATTGCTGGTGGCATCCCCCTGCAGTGCAAGATAACCCGTGGCGCGGGCGAGTTCTACCTTGTCAGGATCTTTCTCCAGGATCAGAAAATGCGCATTCTCCGCGGCGAGTTTTTCCACCACCACTTCGCCGACTCTGCCGTAGCCGCAGACGACGGTGAAGTCGTGGGCGCGACTCAACTCGGCGAATACCCGATGCTCGCGCAGTGTGCGCAGCTTCTCGGCAAAGGAGGAGACGATAATCGAGGTGAAAAACGAGATGACGCCGATACCGGAAACGATGAGCACCATGGCAACGAAGCGGCCCTCCGGGGTTTGCGGAATGATGTCGCCATAACCCACTGTGGAAATGGTCACAACTGACCAGTAGACGGCATCGTAAAGCGTGTTGATGCGACTCTCCGGCAGGCCTGCCTCCAGTACCTAGATTGCTGTGCTGGATGTGATGACGATAAACCCGGCGAATAACCCCAGTGTGGCGAGTTCGAAACGCTTCTCCGCAAGGACTTTGGCGAATTCATTCACGCTGCTGGCATAGCGGAACAGCTTGAAAAGGCGGAATAGCAGAAAGATGCGCAGCACCCGCACACCCCGGAAACTGGGAAGAATGGCAAGCAGGTCGATAATGGCGAGAGGCGAACTGGCATAGCGCCACTTCTGATTGATCACTTCCCTCAGCGCCGGAGCGATGCGGAAATTCGTGTGCATGAACTCCGCCCGTTCGAAGTGTTCGATGATAATCGCCCGCGAGTTGTTGTAGACCCAGGCGCGCAGCAGATATTCGGTGATAAATACCGTCACGATGAAGATTTCGAAGGCATTGCCAAACCAGCCAAGATCCTGCTTGATCTGGTAGATCAGGAGCGACACCGAGACAATCACCAGAACGATCATGATGGCATCGAAATAGCTCCGCATCCTGGAATGGGGATCGCTCAACAGCCTGTAGAAAAACTGTTTTACCTGGCGGTAACGTGGGGAGTCATCCAGGAAGTAGCACAGTCGAACAATTTTCTTGCTGATCACAGATTAGAGACCGAATTTGATGGTGTTTCTTCCCGGGATGAAATGACCTGCTCCAGTCGTTCAATGTCGTCTAAGAGACTCAACTAAGGGAAGAAATAGAGTCCTACGATCCCTATTATAAGGCCGAATGCGATATTGACCAGCTTGAGCCAGATAAAGGCTCTTCCGGATACTGCAAGCAGGGGGAGGGTGCCATGGCCATCCTGCACGATGGAACTGGCCAACAGAATAGAGAAGGGTATCGTTCCCTGGGCAAACAAGGTGACAAAGATAAGGTGCGGACCCGATTCCGGAATGATGCCTATGAGCACGGCAATCAACAATACCAGGAGAAGGTAGCCCTGAATCCAATTGCTGATATCCAGGTAAGCATCGAGATAATGGATTG
>JAQYVP010000167.1 GCA_030145485.1 Chromatiales bacterium | reverse complement strand
GTAATGGCTTGATCGTCACCACGGGCCTCAGCCTGTTCACTGTGCTTACCACGCTTTTATGGAGTGCGGGACATGCCGAGTGGGCTTTCGTGTTGGCATTTATGACCGTCTGGCTGTTGATCTCATTGTTCTGGTCCAACGGTGAATTCAATGAAGAATCCGGCTCCATTCTCGCCCGTATTGTCGATCACAATTTCGATCAGATGCATGAGCGCCTGGAGCAGCTGGAACAGGAGTTGGACCAGATTCGGAGCAAACGAATGGAAAGGGACCGACAGGCCGCCTGACCATCAGCTCACGGAATGCATCAAAAGGATGTAAGTCGGTATAGCTTCGGAAAATCGATTTTATGGACATTTCTTCCTATTACAGTGCTTATCACAGCATTTACTATCTTTTTCGGCGCTTTTTAAATCGTCTGGTTCATCACAGCCCCGGCTAGCCCACATATTGCATGAGTTGCCGGAATTGTCGGTTGATTTCACGAGTGCAGCCTGGTTGATCGTGCGCCGAAGCATAGCAATAGCTATGGTTCAAGCAGGATAAGCCGGGATGTGCCGTGAAATCAGGCGACAAACCGGCAGCGGAACATTTTGTATTTTCTAACAGCCCTGAATGAAACCTTCAACCAATCGAATTTATTGAAGAATATAGTAAAGCGCAGCGAAACTCATGCAATATGCGGGCTAGCAGTCTGTCGGACTTGAGCCATTGAATTGGTCTTTTTGCATGGTCACTAAGCACCTCAGTGAAGTTTTGGTCGAGATTGATAATATCCCGCCGGCAGCGTCTTCGACGACTTTAATCGGGCGTATGAGACCTCAGCGGCTGCCCGTTGGGTCAAAATCAGTGCCCAGTACCCCTTCAGACCAGGGTCAACCGATGTAATCGCTTGCAGTTGTAGGCCAGCGTCACCAACTGCCACTCGAGATTGACTTTGTCCACCCCGCGCAGCAGAAACCGCCGAAAACCCAGCACTTCTTTGACAATGCCAAAGACCGGTTCCACGGTCTGTTGGCGTAAGCGATATAACGCCCGGTTCTCCGGCTGTTCAAGTTTCTGTTTCATCTCTTGCAGCCAGGCTTTCTGCGGTTCCTTGGGTGGCGGCCCCACCGGCGGTGGGCGTAGATCATGTGGCCGTTGCCGGCCTTCCTTGCCGGTCGCTACCAGCACCTCAATGGCGCGGGACTCCAGCTCCGCCACCTCATCACCACTGGCATAACCGTTATCGGCCAGCACCCGCTCAGGCTGTTCCAGCTCGGCAGGTAGGGTTTCAATGTTGGCCACCAGTTCATTGCGATCGCTGGCACATTGACTGACCCGCGCACCCAGCACCAGCTGAGAACCCTGTGCATCCACCACCGCCTGGGCGTTATAAGCCTGGCGGTATTCACTGCGCTTGTTCTTACGCATCAGGCGACTGTCCGGATCCGTCAGATTGCTCTGCTCCGACTCCTCGGGCACTTCTTTGGGCGGCTTGATCTGCCTGCCTTTGCGCCGACCCTCGCGTTTTTCCCGTGCCGCCACTTTGCGCTCGTACTCGGCCCGCTCCCCCTGCGCCCGCGCCTTGGCCTGTGCCTCCAGGCGCTCACAGGCCGCATCCAGCTTCGACTTCAGAACCTTGCGCCGCTTCAGTTCTTTGGGCAACTGCTGAGGATCGGGCCCATCTTCTGTGTCCGCACTTTCCGCCTGCTCCAGCAGCTGCGCAATCTCCGTTTGCAACTGCTCGCTCAGGACCTGCGCGCGGTCATAACGTACCCCCCGGTGTTTGCTCGCGTTGGCATCGATCTTGGTGCCATCCACACTGACCGTCCCCACCCGCAACAGCTTGAGTTCCCTGGCCAGCAACAGCACCTGCAAAAAACTCTCACTCACCGCCGCCAGGTTCTGCCGGCGAAAAGTGCAGATCGTGTCGTGATCCGGATGACAGTTGGCGGTGACATAACGCACCCCAATGTCCCGGTAGCTGGCCCGCTCAATCCGGCGCGACGCGAAAATACCGTTGGCGTAACAATAGATCAGCAGCGCCAGCATCATATGTGGGTGATACTGCTCCGAACCCGAATTACGCACATTGACCTTGAATCGCTCCAGCGGCACGCGCTCAACCGCTTCCAGCACGAAATGCGCCAGATCATCGGCCGGTAACCACTCGCGCAGATCCGGTGGCAATAAGAACGGCTGGCTCCGATCAGCTTGAACAAAACGACCCATCACATCCTCTCTTACTCGATATAATTCTCAGATGATAGATTATCGCCTATCAGGCGAAAGTCCGACAGACTGCTAGCCCGCATATTGCATGAGTTGCCGGAATTGCCGGTTGATTTCACGAGTGCAGCCTGGTTGATCGTGTGCAGAAGCATGGCAATAGCCATGGTTCAAGCAGGATCAGCCGGGATGTGCCGTGAAATCAGGCGACAAACCGGCAGCGGTACACTTTGTATTTCTTGCCAACCCTGAATTATGCTTACATGCCATTGAAATCACTAAATAATCAAGTAAAACCCAGCGAAACTCGTGCAATATGCGGGCTAAGGTTTATGCCCGAGGCACTGGTGTTGAAATGATTATCGACGTGCCGGTTCTTGCTGTCACACCCGGAGAACCCTCAGGTGTGGGGCCGGAGATTGTGATTAAGCTCAGCCTGGAGCACCCTGAATTCCGCCTGCTGGCCGTGGCCGATCCTGACCTCTTTCATC
>JAQYVP010000119.1 GCA_030145485.1 Chromatiales bacterium | reverse complement strand
ATCCCAGTGCAAGCCTAGCAGTTCACCCAGGCGGGCTCCGGTAGTCAGCGCCATTAAAACGAGCAGATAAAGTTTGTCCCAGTCGGATGCTTTGCATGATGTGATCAGTGCTGTGCGTTCCTCATCAGAGAGGAATCGGGTTCGCTGATTGTCTTCAGTACGGGAGAGAACCAGCGACACAGGGTTGGTCGTGAGATAGCCGCACTCTTTGACGGCGTACTTAAAGATAGATGAGAGCATAGCCCTCATACGATTGACGGTAGCAGGTGCGCGCTTGCGTCCGGTCTTGGCTACCTTTGGCTTTCCCCTGGAATCGGTTCCGTTACCGCGCAGCGCATCACCTTCAGCATAGCGGTTCAGAATATCGCGGATCATGTGCGCTTCGATGTTGATCAGGGTGGTATCGCCAAACTGGTTTTTCCAGAATGTTACCTTACGGGTGATGTTGTCACGCTTCGTCCACTGATCCATATATTCATCGGCCAGGGTATTGAATGTGATGACAGCTCCGGGAGATCCGAAGGCGGTCATTGCATCACGGTCTCCCTCGATGCGCTGTGACCAGGTGCGTGCGTCCTTTTTGAGACGGAAAGTTTTGGTTTTGATGACTCTGCCGTTCTTGCGAATGATGGCTTTGAATGAGCCAGATTTGGTTTTGGAAAAGGTTGCCATGATGGAAACTCCTGAAACACGTAAAAATCCGGCGATGTACCCATTGTGTACCTATCGCCATTATTCAGCGTGTCTCAGTGTTGCCTTGCGGCCTGATTTCTTCCATGAAATCAGTGTGTTACTGGTGGGCCCTGTAGGACTCGAACCTACGACCAAGGGATTATGAGTCCCCTGCTCTAACCAACTGAGCTAAGGGCCCGGGATTTTGAAATGGCCTTGCTGCTTCTACTATTCGTCGAGGAAGCTGCGCAGGCGCTCGGAGCGGGTGGGGTGGCGAAGTTTGCGCAGCGCCTTGGCTTCGATCTGGCGAATGCGTTCGCGGGTGACATCAAACTGCTTGCCAACCTCTTCGAGGGTATGGTCGGTGTTCATGTCGATGCCAAAACGCATGCGCAGCACCTTGGCTTCGCGTGCTGTCAGCCCGGAGAGCATGTTTTGTGTGGCTTCGCTCAAGCCGTGCATTGTCGCAGAATCGACTGGTGAGAGCACCTTGGCGTCTTCGATGAAGTCACCCAGGTGTGAATCTTCATCATCACCTATAGGTGTTTCCATGGAGATTGGTTCTTTTGCGATCTTCATGACCTGGCGAATTTTATGCTCGGGCATCTCCATCTTTTCTGCCAGCTCCTCAGGCGTTGCTTCACGCCCCTGCTCCTGGACGATCTGACGCGAGATGCGATTGAGTTTGTTGATGGTTTCAATCATGTGCACGGGGATGCGTATAGTCCTCGCCTGATCAGCGATAGAGCGGGTAATTGCCTGGCGTATCCACCAGGTCGCATAGGTTGAGAACTTGTAACCGCGACGATACTCGAATTTATCGACTGCCTTCATCAGGCCAATATTACCTTCCTGGATCAGGTCAAGGAACTGCAGGCCGCGGTTGGTGTATTTTTTTGCGATGGAAATCACCAGACGCAGGTTGGCTTCCACCATCTCTTTTTTGGCGCGGCGAGCCTTGGCTTCACCAATTGCCATCTGGCGGTTCAACTCCTTGACTTCCCGAATACTCAGCTGGGTGATATCCGTCAGACTTAATAGCCTGTTCTGGATTTTACGAATTTGATCAGCCGAGGGTTTCAGTTTGAGTGCTGCACTGTTTTTTCCTTTGCACTGCTCTGTGACCCATTTGAGATTTGTTTCATTATTCGGAAACGAGGTAATAAAACTTCTTCGATCCATGCCTGCATCGAGGCAAATGCGCATGATGTCACGTTCACGAGTACGGATGCCCAGCATGGCGTCCTTGAGAAGCTTGACGAGCCGCACGGCAACCGGTGGAATCAGTTTGAATTGGATAAACGAAGAGATAACTTTACTGCGCTGTTTCTCGGCTTTGTCGAAGTCATCCTCACGCACTGCTTTGAGCAGGGCATTGTAGTTGCGTTTCAGCGCAGTGATATTACGCTTGGTCTCCTTGAGGTCAGGTCCCAGCTTTTGGTTTTCATCGTCAGTATTTTGACCATTCGCAGGGGTAACCGGGGTATCATCATCGTAGTCGATATAACCGGACATCACATTGCTGAGTTTGCCGTCTTCAGCATAGGCGGCATCAAACAGTTCGAGCAGCTGTTCTACTGCAGGCGGGAACTGCGCAATGGCGCTATAGAGCTGGCGTAATCCATCCTCGATGCGCTTGGCAATCTCTAGCTCGCCTTCACGGGTCAGGAGTTCAACCGTTCCCATTTCACGCATATACATACGCACAGGGTCCGTGGTGCGGCCAAATTCGCTGTCGACAGTTGCCAGCACGGCTGCTGCGGCATCCACCGCGTCGTCATCTGCGGCAGGCGCATCTTCAGCCATGGATTGATCATCGGCATCAGGCGGACTATCAAAGACTTTGATTCCCATGTCTTTGAATGTAGAAATGACGTTTTCAATCCACTGCTCCGGGTCAACAATGGTATCCGGCAGGTAGTCGTTGAGCTCTGTAATCGTAAGATAGCCCTGTTCCTTGGCTTTCTCAACCAACAGTTTGATCTGCGATCCTGGATTCTCCTGCTTCATACTGACCTGTAGATAGATTAATATAGACTAACTGACCATTATAGCAAAAATAATCTATATGGCTCAATTAATTGTTGTTTTTTCTCTCATTGTAGAGTTGTTTCAACTGCGACTTCTGCTCTTCGCTCAGTGCATTGAGGGGTTGTTGCAGCAGGGAGTGCAACTGTTGTTGCTTATGCTGCTCACCAAGTAATCTCAATGCACCAATGAATTCGGCCTGCAGGCCTTCCGCAGGGGCAAAAATGGCTTGTGTCGATAATTTTGCCAGGTGGGATTTTATATTCTCATCCGGCCAGCGCTCAATCAATGCAGCACTGGTAATAGAGGGTGATGAGCGGCATAGATCGAGCAGATTTGTGAACAGTTCGATGCCTTTTGCCTGTGATTGCCTCCAGTTGGAAGGCAGGTTTTCCAGAGACGCCAGCTGCGGATCCTCCAGCAGCAAACGCAGTGCGTCACGCAGGGGGGATCGTTGCAGTGGCGTGCGGGTCTGTGATGCGGATTGACGAGGCTGACGGCGCGGCTGTTGCCGGGTTTCCAGTCCGGTGAGATTGGAGAGTTGCTGTAGCAGCAAGTCATGCAGGCTGCCGGCCGGGACCTGTTCAATGAGCGGGCGCGCGAGATCGGCAAGCCTGGCGCGGCCGTCAAGGCTGGTGGTGTCAATGTCGGCGGAGAGGTGCTGAAACAGAAATTCAGAAAGCGACAGTGCCTTGTCGATACGCCGCAGAAATTGCTCCTTGCCCTCCTTTCTAATCAAGGTATCAGGATCTTCGCCGTCCGGCAGGAACAGGAATCTTGCCTCACGGCCTGGTTTCATCGCCTGCAGGGTGGTTTGCAGCGCTTTCCATGCGGCTTTGCGCCCGGCGCGATCGCCATCAAAGCAGAATACCACTTTTGGTGTGGTACGGTAGAGCAGTTCGAGATGGCGTTGCGTGGTGGCTGTTCCGAGAGTGGCAACGCTGTTGTGCAGACCAAATTGTGCCAGCGCGGCGACATCCATGTAGCCTTCGACAACCATGATTTGCAGTTTCCCCGAACCGCCGTGACGTACTTCATGCAGGCCATAGAGTATCTGGCCTTTATGAAACAGGGGTGTCTCCGGGGAGTTGAGGTATTTTGGCTTGCCGTCGCCGAGAAGCCGTCCACCAAATCCAACGACACGTCCCCTGGTGTCTTTGATGGGGAAGATGATGCGTTCACGAAAGCGGTCATACTCCTTTCCGCTCTCGGATGTTGATATCAAGCCGGCTTTGTGAAGCAGCTGCAGACTGTTTTGATCCCGGCCAAGTGCATTGATTAAATGATTCCATCCGGGAGGCGCGAAGCCGAGGTTGAATTCAGCCGCAATCCCGCCGCTGAGTCCGCGCTGCTTGAGGTAGTCCGCAGCCATGCCGGCATCAGGATGCTGACGCAACTGCTGCTGAAAATAGTCACTCACCTGCTGCAGCACCTGGTAGAGGGGGCTGTGATCTTCAGCGGGCTTGCCGCCACCTGCTCCTTTCGGGACTTCCATGCCGGCACTGTTTGCCAGCTCTTCAATGGCTTCAACGAAATTCAGATGATCGTACTCCATCAAAAAGCCGATGGCGGTGCCGTGCACGCCGCAGCCGAAGCAGTGATAAAACTGTTTTTGAGGGCTAACAGTAAAGGAGGGGGTTTTTTCAGTGTGGAAAGGGCAGCATGCGTGGAATTCCCGGCCCGCTTTTTTTAATGGCACGCGCGGATCGATTACTTCCACGATATCGATACGTGAGAGAAGTTGATCAATAAACTCGGGGGGAATCAAGCCTGCCATAGAGACAAGCTTAGCACCTGGAAGAGGATTAGGCGCTCAGTTTCTGTTTAACCAGTGCGCTGGCGGCACCCATGTCGGAGCGGCCCTGTAATTTCGCCTTGAGCTGTCCCATGACCTTGCCCATCTCTTGAGGGGATGTGGCTCCTGTGGAGGCGATAATCTCATCGATGATGGCGGCGACTTCATCATCGGAGAGTGCTTCAGGAAGGTACTCCTTGATGATGGTTATCTCAAATGCTTCCTGCTCGGCAAGATCGTTGCGACCCGCATCGGTATACTGGGTAAAGGAATCGCGTCGCTGCTTGAGCATTCTTCCCAGCACAGCGATGACGTCATCATCGCTGAGTTCCTTGCGGCTGTCGATTTCAATCTGTTTGATTGCCGACAGCATCAGGCGTATGACCTGGCGGCGTTTCTTATCACCAGCCTTCATTGCCTTGATCTGATCTGTTTGCAGTGTTGCTTTCAACATTCTACTGCTACTCAGTAGCGACGTTCCCAGCGACGGTTTTCGCGAGATATTTTCTTCTGGTGGCGTTTTACTGCAGCCGCTTTCTTGCGTTTGCGCTCCCAGGTCGGCTTCTCGTAAAATTCGCGGCGTCGAACATCTGCCAGAACCCCGGCTTTTTCACAGGTGCGCTTGAAACGGCGCAGGGCGATATCAAAAGGTTCGTTATCTTTAACGCGTACACTCGGCATGTGGTCCCCTCAAAGGAATTTATATGCATTCATTCAAATTAGCCGCTGAATTTTACTCCCTTTGTTGAGAATTGCAATATGCTTTTGTGGTAATTAGAACTTCTCCATGCACGAATAGAGTATCGACATCAGAATAGGGCTTTTACCACGAAGCACACGAAGATCACGAAGAATCAACCGGATAAGAATGTATTGTAACTTCTCAATAACTCCGTGCAGGGAAAACCCGTATGCCGGACGAGCGTAAGCGAAATCCGGCAACACAAAGCCGGATGACGGCGCTGGAAGATCCGTATTGAATCAAAAACTGGTGAAAGCGCCTTATCCGTCCTACGATGCTTGTTTGTTCGTGGTGAGCATCTTTCTGCATTTAGAGTTGCTGTGGCAATATAATGTTCTTTCATTGGCGATTTAACGGTCATTATATGCGTGTACTTGGAATTGAAACATCCTGTGATGAGACAGGGGTGGCTGTGTATGACTCTGACAATGGGTTGCTTGGGGATATGCTGCACAGCCAGATTGCGCTGCATGCAGAGTATGGTGGTGTTGTCCCTGAACTGGCGTCGCGCGATCATGTGCGCAAACTGATTCCACTGATTGAGGCGTTGCTAAAAGAGTGTGGTTTGCAATGCGAGGATCTGGATGGCATTGCCTATACGCAGGGACCCGGGCTGGCCGGTGCGTTGCTGGTTGGCGCCGCTACCGGCAGGAGTCTGGCGTGGTCGCTGGATATCCCGGCTATTGGTGTACACCACATGGAGGGGCATTTGCTGGCGCCGCTGCTGGAGGAGTCTCAGCCGCAACTTCCGTTTCTTGCGCTGCTTGTCTCCGGGGGGCATACGCAGCTTGTCGAGGTCAAACGCATTGGCGATTACCGTCTGTTAGGTGAGAGCCTGGATGATGCAGCTGGTGAGGCTTTTGATAAGACGGCAAAAATGCTGGGGCTTCCCTATCCAGGCGGTCCGGAACTCTCCAGGTTTGCGCAGCAGGGTGACCCGCTGCGATTCAGATTTCCCCGTCCAATGACAAATCGTCCCGGACTCGATTTCAGCTTTAGTGGACTCAAAACTTTTGCCCTGACGACCTGGCAACAGGCAGAGAGCAGGGATGATCAACTGCGGGCGGATATCTGCCTCGCTTTTGAGGATGCAGTGATCGATACATTAGTCATCAAATGCCGACGCGCCGTCAAGCAAACAGGTATCAATCAACTGGTTATGGCCGGTGGCGTCAGTGCAAACAGGCAACTGCGGCAGCGCATTGATGAAGAGCTGCAAAAACTTGGTGGCAGGGCCTTCTATCCGCGTCCCGAGTTCTGCACCGACAATGGCGCCATGATTGCCTATGCCGGCTGGCAGCGTTTGCGGGCGGGGCAGCATGAAGGGACGGGGTTCCAGGTGACACCGCGCTGGCCGATGAGTGAGTTGGAAGTCTGTTGAGCCGGTTCTTACATCTCATTAAGATTACAGATGGCGTAAATAATTATCCACAGATGAACACAGATACACACAGATTAAAAAACAATTTCTATGTATGAGCCGTAACTGCTCAATAACTCCGTACATGTGAGTAGAATGCTGTCATCTATCAATCGTGGTCAGAAGACCACTCCTACGTCTGTCGTCACATGAAGTTGTAGGAGCGGTCATCTGACCGCGATCACGCACGTACTGAATAGTTACAAGATGGCCTGGTATTTATGCGGTGCAAATGCGAAGAGTTTATTTCCCTCTTCGGGGAAAGAGCTAGACGGCATGATTTACCAACTGGCTACAGGTGCAAAAAATCTGTGTGTATCTGTGTTCATCTGTGGATAAAAACCAGACTTGCAATGCGCTACTCGCTGTCGGTGAGTTTGCCCTCTTTTCCTGACAGCAGATCGCAGATGTTGGTGCGATGCCGCCAGAACAGGATGATGGAGATGATCGTCTGAATTGCCACCAGCGCCGGGTCCGGCCAGAAAAACCACACCACCAGCGGCGCCAGGGCCATCGCTACCAATGCGGCCAATGAGGAGATTTTCAGGCCAAAGGCAATGAACAGCCAGATACCGGCTACCGCTGCCCCGATCATCCATGAAAAACCAAATTGAACTCCCAGAGCTGTTGCAACTCCTTTGCCACCCTTGAAGCCAAAAAAGAGAGGGTAGAGATGCCCTAGAAATGCCGCCAGACCTGTGAGACCCAGAACCAGTGGGCTGACTCCCAGTTTGAGACCAATAAATACAGGAATAAATCCCTTTAGCCCGTCACCAAAGAGGGTGATGGCGGCAGCCTTTTTTCCACCGATCCGCAGCACGTTGGTTGCGCCGGGATTATTGGAGCCAAAGGTACGGGGGTCGGGCAGCCCCATCAGGCGGCAGACAAGAATGGCGCTGGAGATGGATCCCAGCAGGTAGGCGGCAGCAATCAGCAGAATTTCTGTAATCATGTCAGTGTTTGGCTAGACTAGGCATCAGATTTACAATGAATGAAGATCTTTTTGTCTCTCGCCAAGACGCCAAGATCGCAAAGGTTTTTCTTGGCGAGCTTTGCGTCTTGGCGAGAGTTATTCTTGAAATTTGGCCCATTTGTAAGATGTTGGCCGCCCGGGGGAGACTACTCTGGCGGATTATCATTCAAATTTGTCGGGCAGAGTACATTGCGCATGACGCCGATCAACTCGAGCAGTTTGTGGTTTCTGATTTTGTAGTAGATACGGTTGGCCTCCTTTCTGGAGACCAGGATGTGTTTGTTGCGCAACTGGTCCAGGTGCTGGGAGATGTTGCTTTGTGATGTGCCTGTCTGTTCAACGATTTCACCGACAGAGAGTTCACGTTCACCCAGGGTGCAGAGGATTTTCCAGCGCAGTGGGTGTGCCATCGCCTTCAGCGCATTGGCAGTCAGCGTGGTGTCTTCTGTGTCGATATCAGGTGTTTCATTATTCATGCTGTGACTCCGGTATAGCGTCATCAATGTCAGTTTTCTGATAACCGCTCATGTTTTTGGCGATACAGATGATATGACGTAACTTGCCATCTTCATCGCTGATTGCGGTGCGGGAAAAAAGAATCGGTATGCGTTTGCCGCTGCTGCTGATAAAGCGCGCATCGATATTGGGAATGGCGCCGCTGCGAATGATCGCCTCCAGCCATGTGCCCATGAAAGCATCCGCCTGCTGATCGGTCTCCTCTTCAAACAGATCGCTGATGAGGAGTGTGGTGAGTTCACTCTCTTCATACCTCAGCATCTTGCAGGCAGCGGGGTTGGCCTCGGTTACCCTGCCTTCGGGGTCCAGGATTAGCAGCGCCTCTCCCATGGCCTGAAAAATATTGTTTAAATGCTCTCTGGCTTCATTGAGTTCAGCGGTGCGTTGTGTGACTTTCTCCTCCAGCAGGCGGTTCATCTGCCGCTCTTTTTCGATGAGGCGAAAATAGGTGCTGAGTTTGTTGATCAGCTGATTGTCGTCAATTGGTTTGAGCAGGTAGTCAGCAGCGCCAACATCATAACCACGTTGTTGAAAATCTTCCGTTTTGAAAGCTGCCGTGAGAAAAATGATGGGAATGTTTTGGGTTTTTTTACGGATTTTCAACAGTGAGGCGGTTTCAAATCCATCCATGCCCGGCATCTGGATATCCAGCACAATCAAATCGATATCCGGCGTGGTCAAGGCAATTTCGATCGCCTCCCTGCCTGAATTTGCATCGAGCACAGTGGCGCTCATGTGCTGTTCGATCAATGCACGCAGGGTAAACAAATTATCCGGATTGTCATCGACAATCAGCAGTTTGAAATTGCTATATCTGGTCATTTAGGTGTGCATCGACTCATCGATGATGGATTTTAACTGCAGTGCATTGATCGGAGTTGTCAGGCAATCACTGGCAGCCTGGATCAGCTCATCATTGATCAGGGTGCAATCTTCGGCAAGCGCAATGATGACGCCTGATGTTTTTTCATTTTGAATAATAGAGATGCTATCACAGTTATTGCTATCACAGATGCGGCTGTTGATGATAATCAGCAGGCATTCAGGTTCTTCGCGCAGCACCTCCCTGATCTCATCTTCGTCGGTAGCTGCGATCACCGTGATGCCCCATTGGCTCATAATTTGCGTCAGTTGCAGCATGGTGTCGATATTGTCTTCGACAAGCAACACGGTTTGGCCGCTGAAGTCAGCTACCGGAAGGGTTGATGCTGCAACCGTTGTCGTGATTTGTTCGTTATCGAGTTCCAGCGGCTCCTGTTGTGCGGGAGACTCGGCAGGTTGACTGCGATAGTACTCCAGCGGCAGCGCCAGTGTGAACGTAGAGCCACTATTTTCGCTGCTGCTGACCTCAATATATCCTCCCAGCAGTGCAGCCAGGCGGCGGCTGATATTGAGTCCGAGTCCGGTGCCGCCAAAACGGCGGCGGATCGAACCGTCCGCCTGGCGAAAGGCTTCAAAGATATGCTTCTGTTGCTTATCGGGAATGCCGATACCGCTATCGCTGACAGTGATATGCAGCGGTTGACCGCGGGAGTCGGCATTGAACAGCAATTTGGCGGCTATGGTGATGCCGCCATGGTCGGTAAACTTGACGGCATTGCTGAGTAGGTTTTTCAGGATTTGACGGATTTTATCGGAGTCAGAAGTGATCGTGTCCGGAGTATCTGCTGCATAATCCAGCTTCAGTGAGAGGCCTTTCTCCTCGAATTGTGGACGCATTAAAGCGATGGTGTCATCCAGCAGCTGACGCAGATCGGTCTCTTCGAGTTTGAGTACTTCGTCCAGGGACTCGATGCGGGAGAGTTCGAGGATATTGTCAATCAGCCCAAGCAAATCCCTGCCTGCATGATGGATGACCCCCGCTTTTTGCTGTTGTGCCGATGGCAGCGCCGCATCTTCCCTGAGGATTTTTGAGAGCACCATGATCGAGTTGAGCGGTGTCTTCAGTTCATGGGAGACATTGGCAAGAAATTCGGTTTTGAAGCGGTTGCTCTGTTCCAGCTGGCGGGTATGGGTGCGCAGGTTGCGGTTGTTTCTGGCATGGGTCGAGGCGAGATGCGTCAGATTGCCTGCGAGGATGTGCAGCTCCTGTGGTTTGTCCCACGCGAATTTAACCTCTTCATTATCCTCCACGATGCGCTGTACACCGCTGCCGAGCTCCTTGCTGATGCGATCTAGGCGATCGGCAAACCAGTATGTCAGCAGCCAGACGCCAAACAGCACCAGCAGAGAGACAATGGCGCCGGTAATCAACAGGCTCCTGAGCAAGCTGGCCAGAGGCGATTCGTCGACGATGCGTCCTACCCACAGAGGTTCGTTATTTTCGGTACGAAACATTGGCACCCAGAACATGCGGTGCTCCTCGTCATCACTCCACAATCCGATTCTTCCGCGCTGGAAAATCTCTACAAGACCGGGGAAGTCCTCGAAGGCTTTCCCGGCGGGGGATTTCTTTGATGTGTAGAGATAGCTGCCGTCGTTTTGTACCCACAGGGTATCTCGATAGGCGCGAGCCAGACCACCGGGGTCAACGGTGATGATGACCATCGCCGTTGCTTCACCCACGTTATCGCGGATGGCGCCGGCAATATAGAGACGCAGCAGTCGACGCTGATGATCATCATAGACCGTGTAGATCGGGCTGACGAGTACGGCCGAAGGGCCGGCATTCAATACGGTAGTCAGAAAGGCATGGCTGGGCATATCGGGTCTGGATTGCGTTTTCTCCAGTAACTTTCCTGTCTTGTCTCTCTCCAGCCAGAAGCGGGCCGTACCGTTCTCATCCAGAAAGTTGATGCTGATGATATCGAGGCTTTTACCAAAGAGGCGATTGATCCATTCACTGTAGCGTGAACGTGCTTCTAAGACTTTTTGTTGATCCTGGTTGCCTGAGCTGACGATAATTCCCGGTTCCGGCAGTTTTGCCACCACGCCGGTGAGTGCCTGGCGGCTGGCCATGTGTTTGTCCAGGTCACGAAAATCAGCGCGCAACTGTTGGATATTCGCCTGCTGATAGAAAATCTGCAGACGATCAAGCATCGGCGGCAGCCCGAAAGTCAACAACAGCGCCATCGGCGTCAGAGCGAACAGCAGCAGGATCAGTAGGATATAGGTGCGTAATTTCACAGTTGCATCATACCGTTAAGCGCTGACTCTCACCAGAGGAGTAAACAGCAATTCTCAATAGTAGAGAGATACTCACCACGAAGGACACGAAGAGCACGAAAGTATTTTTGTAACCAGTTGATTCTTCGTGGTCTTCGTGTGCTTCGTGGTAAAAGTATTTTAAAATATCGATACTTTTTTGGTACAGTGAGAATTGCTAAGGAGTAAATCCCTGCACAAAACAGGTTTGCCGATTTTTGCTTGAGTCGCATACAATCACCACAGACTGATCACAACAGAGGAGATCATCTTGTCACAGGATGCGTTGATACAACACTATTCCGGCATTCTCGCAGGTGTCGGTGAAGATCTGCAGCGCGACGGGCTGCTGAAAACACCGCAACGGGCTGCCAAAGCGATGCAGTTTTTATGCAAAGGCTACCATCAGACGCTGGATGAAGTCGTCAACAAGGCGATTTTCGAAACCAGCAATGATGACATGGTAATCGTCAAGGATATTGAACTTTACTCACTGTGTGAGCATCATATGCTGCCGTTTATCGGCAAGGCGCATGTTGCCTACATGCCAAAGGGAAAGGTGATCGGGCTCTCAAAAATCGCCCGCATTGTCGATATGTATGCACGCCGTCTGCAGATCCAGGAGAATATGACGGTGCAGATTGCAGATGCCATCGAGCAGGTGATTCAACCCGCTGGTGTAGCAGTCACCATCGAGGCAGAGCATCTTTGCATGAAGATGCGCGGCGTAGAGAAGCAAAACTCGGTGATGAAAACCTCGGTGATGCTGGGTGCTTTTCGCAAATCCCAGGCAACGCGGATGGAGTACCTCACGCTGATTCATTAACGCTCGTTGAGCCTACATCTTCTTAGTCGTTGTCTAAAAATAACTTCCCGATGTAAATCCAGGACTTGCTCTCGCTAGTACATAAAAGCATAAATAACTATCATCAGATGCGCTCGAAAAACCTCATCATTCCGGCATTTTTTTAGCCGGAATCCATGTGTGTTCACCTATAAGTGGTTGATTTCATTGGTCCCGGCCTTCGCCGGGATGACGTATTTTGGTTTTGGTTCTATTTATAGATATTTAAGCATCGCTGTACTAGTCGTCGGATAAAGCAGTTCTTCAACTGCATGCTGCAGTGAGCGCTGCACTTCGCGTTTTCCGGCCAGCTGCAATCTTGTGGCGAGACTCTGGATGGACTCTCTCTGTAACACCCTGCTGAAAAAGAGATCCTGCTGCCGGTTGTCAATCCTTGCTGCATTGCCGCTGCATGCGGCCCAGGTTGCCAGCTCTACAAGTTCCTGGAAGACAGCGTCAAAGGGGAGTTGTGCTGCTGCAAAGCGCCTTAGAAGCCCTTTACTCTGTGACGAAAGCTCGTGGCAATGTGAGGCATCATGAAGCAGCGGCAGGAAGATTCCACTCTCCAGTTTATTCAGACTGTCAGTGAGTAACAGTGGCAGCTGCTTGAGAAATCGTCTTTGCGCCTGATGCAACAGCTGTTTGCCAATATCGGAGACTGGATGGAGCATCAGAATTGAGTGACAGCCGCTGGATGCCTCTCTTGTCAATCCGATGCGTAGCGGCTGGAAACTGTTTTTTTGCCAAAATTCCAGCAGCTCACTGGTGGCGCCAAAACTGCTGCAGAGCGTATCGATACCTTTTGCCGAGGAAATCATCTCCTCCAGAAGTGCGCTGGCAATACCTTTTCTGCGGATTGCAGGATGGACTGCAATACGCATGATGCGCAGAAAACTCTGTTGCAACGCCTGCGGCTGGGCACAATGGAGCGCCAGTGTCTGCGGCGCAAGATGTCCTCGCGGGCGCCTCTCCCCTGAAAGTATTTGCGACCTCATGGTGTCATCGAATCCTCCTTCGTGAAGGGCGACTGCAACTGCTGCAATCTTCCCCCGGTAGCGTGCTATCAGGATCCTGACATTGGCGCCATCGAGTAGATAGCGCAGATCAAACGGACGCGTACGATAGTGCGCCAGCACCAGCAGGCCGAATAACTGACGCAATGTTGTCTCATCCTGCAGCAGGACATCCCGGGTGATGGAACTTATTTCAAGTTGATCCAGCGTAAAATCTGTGAAAGCCCCGTCATCTGGCGGCTCGGCATTTAGCAGCAGCGCATCGAAGGTGAGCTGTTCCAGGGGGTCATTTAGCTCCCAGCGAATCGGGGTGGAGAGCCGTAATTCCCGCCACTGTGGAGTGAGACGTTCCAGGGTTTCACGAAAGCGGATGGCGAAACCCCTGCCGCAGCCTTCATAACCATGTACTGTGGTCGAGAAAACAATGCGTTTGTATCGCAGTAGCAGCTCTTCAAGCAGAGGTGCGGGGATGGCGGCGGCTTCATCGACAAACAGAATATCGGCTTGTTTGTGCTGCTTTAGCAGCTGATCCGGGGTGACAAAGCGGAGTGATCGATTGATTGTAAAGAGTTTTCCTGTGCTGGAATCAAACTCTGGCAGTGCTTGCGCCGCGTGTTCAAACAGAGTCTCAACTGCATGCATTGACGGAGCCGTGACTGCAATGTGGTATTTCCCGTGTGCGTGCTTATTCAGCAGTATGGCGGCAGCCAGGCCCAGCGCAGCACTTTTTCCCCGCCCTCTGTCTGCTGTGATGACCAGCGGGCGGCGGCGATGGCCACTGGCGACATGCACAATCGCGTCGATAGCCTGTTGTTGATCCGTGGTGGATGTTGTTATACAGGGGACGGGGGAGGGGAGCGGTGTCATTGCACGGTCCTCTTCCTGTAAGATTATTTCAGTGCCGGGAGCCTGCGCAAACATGCTGCTGAGACGTTGTAAAAAACGGCCCTTGATGTTGTCTGCAGCCACCGGCCAGACACTGAAACGCTGGTAGTCAGGATCATTAAAAGCAGGCCATTGATGCAATGGCGGAGCAAGCAGCAGCAGATAGCCGTGATTTTTGATGGCGCCGCTGACAGCAGCAAAAGCATCAGCATCAAAGCCGCAATGGGCATCGAAGACTGCACTGTGAAACTCCCGCCCCAGCAGTTGCTTTGCACGGCCTGCTGGAATCATCCGTTCAGGATTTTTCTGATTTGCTTGTTCACCGATCCACATGACGCCCGGACGATTTGCCAGCAGCTGTACGGCACTCTCTCTGCACCATGCAGCGTTACCTGCAACAATCAGAAAATATCGCATTGCAGCAATTCTAAATGTGAAGAGATACTCACCACGAAGGACACGAAGCTCTCTTTGTCACCAGCTGATTCTTCGTGATCTTCGTGTGCTTCGTGGTAAAAGTCTTTTATAATGTTGACGTTTTTAATATGTATTGAGAATCGCTGATCGCATTGTGCGATGTTTGCCCCTGTCGCGGATCAGGCCTATGAATTCTGGAGTTGGTAGAAGGCGTTGGTTGCAGCAACAAAACCGTCGATGGAGCCGCAGTCATAGCGATTCCCCTTAAATTCATAGGCGATCACGTTGCCATCTTTTGCCTGTTGCAGTAGTGCATCTGTAATCTGTATTTCGCCACCGCGACCTGCAGGTGTGTTCTCCAAAATCGTGAAAATATCCGGGGTCAGGATATAGCGACCGATGATGGCGAGGTTTGACGGCGCCTCTTCAGGCGAGGGTTTTTCAATCATATCGGTGACTCGAAAAACGCCCTCTTCGATCTCATCACCGGCAATCACGCCGTATTTGTATGTCTCTTCAGGCGCCACTCTCTCGATGGCGACTATGCTGCACTGGTATTTTTCGTAAATTTTTACCATCTGACGCATGACACCATCGGGATCAGCGTTGCATAAATCATCAGCAAGAATGACTCCAAAAGGTTCGTTGCCGATCAATACTTCGCCGGTGAGAATGGCATGCCCCAGTCCCCGCATCTCGATCTGCCGGGTATAGGAGAAGGTACAGTGTCCAATCAGATAGCGGATCCCCTTCAGATAGGCTTCCTTTGAGGTGCCGTCTATCAGATGTTCCAGCTCGAAATTGGTATCGAAGTGATCCTCGATGGCGCGTTTGCCGCGCCCGGTGACAATGGCGACATTCTGCATGCCGGCCTGCAACGCCTCCTCGATGCCATATTGAATCAGCGGCTTGGTGAGAATCGGCAGCATCTCCTTGGGCATGGCCTTGGTCGCCGGAAGAAATCGGGTGCCATAACCTGCTGCGGGAAAGAGACATTTTCTGATCATTGTGCCAGCCTCATGCTATACGTCAGCGCAGCTTCCATGTGGGGCTGCTTAAACAATCTATGATACCAGCCTTTAACAGCCATTGTCTGGCATCTTCAGCATCTTCTTCAAACCATGCGCGGGCTGAACCAAGCCTGAAGGTATAGCCCCAAAGATCCATATCCTGCATTATCTGATCTGCACAGTAAGCAGTGAGTTCATCGGATAGAACGATCTGCAGATAGCAGACACCATTCTCCTCGTCATAGTCGCCGCCGGCATCTGTATGCAGTTGCGAGCGCCGCTCATTCTGCATGCAGATATAGTGGCAGGCCTCATGAAGGGCGGAGTGCAGTGGGGTATCATTTCGAATATAGAGACGGTTGTTGATCAACCCAGCCTCACTCTCACCCCAGTATGAACCGGGGATAGGCACATTGTCATTGACTTGTTTAACGGTCACCACGTATTTTAGAAAGAGCTTTTCGATTTCTGGAACTCTCTCCTTACAAAGAGTAACATCAGGCATAATTTTCAACAGATTGTGATTTCATTTTGTGGCTTCTCAAAAAGTCTGTGCATTGTTCGAGTCTGAGCAGGGTTGGGATCAGCCTTTCAGGGACGCGTGAATACGTCCATGGTCGCTTCCGGCATCCTGCCTCTGGCGACATTAATACATCCATGTATGTCATAATCACTGATAAAACATCCCTGTTTTTTACAGCCCTGAAAAACAGACTCCCAACCCTGCTTCCTGCACGGGGTTATTGAGAAGTACTTTTATTCTTCATGCCGCGTCAGACAAAGACTTACTCTTGCTGGATATTTGACTGGCCTCATACATTGTAACGATTATTAGCAAACCCTGAAATGCTTAAGTTTCTACTCACCATCTATGCAAAAACTCCGCTGGGGGCCGCACAGCGCCTGGGCGGGTTCATCGGCTGGATTGCATGGGTCTTTCATTTGAAAGAACGTCATACTGCGGAGGTCAATATCGCTCTCTGTTTTCCCGAGATGTTGCCTCGGCAGCAGCAGCAGCTGGTGAAGCAGACACTGATAGAGAATGGCAAATTGATGGCGGAGCTACCAATCACCTGGCTGCGCCCATTTTCACAATTTGAATCCGGGGTCGATGTACGTGAATTTCGCAGGCATCTCGATGAGATATATCAACAGGGAAAAGGTTTGATTGTTGCAGTTCCTCACATGGGCAACTGGGAACTTGGTCTGCATGCTGTGGTATCAGTCGGGCCAACCACTGTGCTGTATCGGCCGCCGAGACAGCAGTGGCTCGAAGAGATCATGACGCAGGGCCGTTCTGCAAATGGGGCGCACCTGGTTCCGGCAACAGGCAGTGGTATCAAGCAACTTGTCGCCGCCCTGAAAAGAAAGGAGATAATTATTATCCTGCCTGATCAGGTGCCAAAGCAGTTGCAGAATGCAGGGGGCATCTACTCTCCTTTTTTTGGCCATCCGGCAATGACCATGACATTGTTATCTAAACTGGCTGCAAAAACAGGGGCACCGGTGGTGCTTGCTTTTGTTAAACGCCAGGCGCAGAAAGAAGGTTTTTTGGGGCGAATACTGGATGCTGAACCTGCTGTCAATGATCCTGATCTTGAAGTTTCCGTGGGTGCGCTGAATAAAACCATTGAGACCGCTGTACTTGAAGTGCCGGGGCAGTATCAGTGGGTCTACCGCCGTTTTCAGGGAAAGGTTTACAAGAAAGCTTAAAACGATTGAAACCACTCCTAAAATAAGAGAATAGATGCATGCATGATATGATCTGAACTCATTGACTGTCATGAGCAGTGGAGGAGAATCCGATGTCTGCAGAATTTCCAATCATCGCATTAACCGGTTCGTCGGGCGCTGGCAGCTCGACGATCACCCGCGCCTTTGAGCACATCTTCTGGCGAGACAGGGTCAAGGCGGCCTATATCCAGGGAAGTGGTTTTCATCGCTACAGCCGTACGGAAATGGAGCAGGAAATCGCCAGGGCCTGTGCTGAAGACCGTATTCTCAGCCATTACGGCCCGGAGGGGAACTGTCTCGACAAACTGGAGACACTTTTTTTTCAATACTCTGCGGTTGGCACAGGGATGCGGCGTTATTATCTGCATACGGATGAGCAAGCTCGGAAGTGGGGTCAGGAAGTGGGTACACTCACTCTCTGGGATAAGATCGAGGGTAAAACCGACCTGTTGCTCTATCGCGGTTTGCACGGTGCAGCAATCGATGGCGATGTCGATATCTCACAGTATCCTGACCTGCTGATTGGTATTGTGCCGATCGTCAATCTGGAGTGGATGCGGAAAATAAAACGTGATATCACTCTGCGCGGCTATTCAGTCGATGAGGTGAGGCACTCTATTCAGTGCCGCATGCATGACTATGTGAACCATATCACGCCGCAATTTTCACGCACGCATATTAACTTTCAGATGGTTTCTACCGTTGATACTTCGGATCCATTTGCTAAAGACAGCATCATGCCGACAGAAGACGAGAGTTTTATTGTGATCAGTTTTCAACGGGGTATGCGGCCGGATTTCATCGAGTTGTTGAGCCTGCTGCCGAACTCATTCATGTCACGAAGAGATACGCTGGTTGTTCCCGGCAGCGCACTGCTGCATGCGATAGAGATTATCCTGATGCCGCTGGTGCATGATCTGGTGGTGAAAGGCAGGGAGTTGCGCAAGGTTAAAAAAATCCCGAAAAAGCGAAAAGCAGGGCTGCATGGTGTACTCCGCCAGTCAGACGGTTGAGAAGAAAGTTTGCAGTCGTCAGTTTGTAGCAGGCAGCAGTTTCAATTCCTTGTTTTTACTGCAAACTGCAAACTGCCAACTGACGACTGCAAACTGTCATTTAACCTTTGAATTTGCCGCGCTTGAGGCGCTCTGCCTCCATGATCTCCACCTCTCTGGGGCCTGAGATGACAACTTTGGGATCCGGGACAAAGTCCAGTTCTTCGTTGCCGCGTTGATAGGGCACCGAATTGATGATGGTTTTCATGGCATTGAGACGGGCAAGATGTTTGTCATTGGAGCGAATCACGGTCCAGGGTGCATGATTGCTGCTGCTCCTTTTTAGCATCTCATATTTTTGGGTTGTAAATTCATCCCAGCGCTCCTGTGCCTGCAGGTCGACCTCACTCAGTTTCCACTGTCTCAGCGGATCGGTCTTGCGCCGTTCAAAACGCTGCTGCTGCTCGCTCTTGGTGACACTGAAGTAGAGTTTGATCAGAATCGTTCCTTGTCGAATCAGGTCTTTTTCAAAACCAACGACTCCACGCATGAAGTTTTTGTACTCTTCGGGAGTACAGAAACCAAACACAGGTTCGACCATAGCGCGGTTATACCAGCTGCGGTCGAACATCACGATTTCGCCGCCATGCGGGAAATGCGTCACATACTTCTGGAAGAACCACTCTGTGCGCTGTTGGTTGGTGGGCTTTCCCAGGGCAACGATACGATAGCGTTTTTCGTTCATATAGCGGGAGACGCGACGAATGGTGCCTCCCTTACCGGAAGCGTCCCGTCCTTCGAAGAGGATAATCATGCGCTTGCCGGTCTCTTCCAGGTGTTGTTGTACAAGCAGCAGCTCCGACTGAAATGGTTTCAGCGCCTGCTCCTGCTGACGGCGTTCATAGGCTTTTTGCGCCTTCTCTTTGATCTGTTTGGCATTCTGATATGCCGTTATCAGTTCATCGACACTGAATTGCTCATCACCGATCTGGATGTTGTCTGCGCTCATGAAGGTCTCCGTCTGTTGGTAGCAGTATTAGCTTAATAATGATATACCTATTCTGTTGTGAA
>JAQYVP010000237.1 GCA_030145485.1 Chromatiales bacterium | reverse complement strand
ATGTTATGGCGCATGAATCCTTCGAGGATGAGGAGGCGGCGGCGATGATGAACCGGCTGTTTGTCAATATCAAGGTTGATCGGGAGGAGCGCCCCGATCTCGATAAGATCTATCAACAGGCCCATCAGCTCCTGAGTCAGCGCCCTAGCGGCTGGCCGCTGACGGTATTCCTGACGCCGGATGAACTGATGCCGTTTTTTGCCGGAACCTATTTTCCCAATTCGGCACGTTACGGCATGATCTCCTTCAAAGAGCTGATGCAACGCATCGATGATGCCTGGAAGAACCAGCAGCAGGCGATTCGCGATCAAAGCCGGAGTCTCTCCGTGTCGCTGACGCAGATGAACCCTGCTGACCAGGGAGTCGCTGTGCTCGATGCTTCACCGCTGCAAAAGGGGCGGCAACAACTTGCCGACAGCTTTGACAAACGCCATGGCGGCTTTGGCCAGGTGCCGAAATTCCCGCACGCGACCAATATTGAATTTCTGCTGCGCATTTATGCCGCCAATACAGCTGATAGGGCACTCTCCACCATGGCGCTGCTGACGTTGCAGAGGATGGCGTTCGGCGGCCTTTATGACCAGCTGGGTGGAGGGTTTTGCCGCTATTCGACTGACGATCAGTGGATGATCCCGCATTTCGAGAAGATGCTGTACGACAATGGCCCGCTGCTGGCGCTCTATGCCGATGCCTGGAGTCTTGCAGCCAACCCTCTTTATGCACAGGTCTGTGAGCAGACGGCGAACTGGGTGGTGCGTGAAATGCAGTCACCAGACGGGGGGTATTACTCGACTCTGGATGCCGACTCCGAGGGTGAAGAGGGCAAGTTCTATGTGTGGACGCCTGCGGAGGTGGAAGCATTGCTGAGCGTCCGGCAGTACAGCCTTTTTGCGAAGCTTTACGGTCTCGACCGGAAGGCGAATTTTGAGGACGCATGGCATCTGCATACCTTTGCCGACCTCGCGCCACTGGCGGCAGATGAGGGCATAGCGCCTGCAAAGGCGCAGCAACTGATCGACGAGTCACGGCAAATCCTGTTTGCTGAACGCAGCAAGCGCATTCATCCGGGACGCGATGAGAAGATCCTCACCAGCTGGAATGCGCTGATGATCAAGGGAATGGCGAGGGCGGGGCGCATCTTCTCAAAACCGGAGTGGATTGCCTCTGCCGGGCAGGCGCTTGGATTCATCCGCTCCAACATGTGGAGGGATCATCGGCTATTGGCGACCAGCAAAGACGGTAAGTCACATCTGAATGCCTATCTTGACGACTATGCTTTCCTCATTGATGCATTGCTGGAGTTGCTGCAGGGGCGCTGGAGCAGTCAGGATCTGGAGTTTGCCGTCGAACTGGCTGAAATCCTACTCGATCACTTCGAGGATGAAGAGCAGGGCGGTTTCTTCTTTACCTCTGACGACCATGAAAAGCTGATCCACAATCCCAGGCCCATGAGCGATGACTCCATGCCATCCGGAAACGGCATCGCTGCCTTTGCGTTGCAGCGGCTGGGATATCTGCTGGGGAATTCTGACTACCTGGATGCGGCGGAGCGTACCCTGCGCTCAGCCTGGGGAGGCATGACTCAACTGCCGCATGCGCATGGCGCACTGCTGATGGTGCTACAGGAGCATCTGAATCCGTCGGAGATCCTGGTTGTGCGGGGTAGTGAAGAGCAGCTTGCACAGTGGCGAGAACAACAACCTCGCAGCTACCAGCCTGCACGAATGGTGCTGGTGATCCCTGATGATGCCGATCTCCCAGAAACACTGGTTGCCAAAAAGCCAAAGCCCGGCGGCGTCATCTACCGCTGTGTGGGAACGCAATGCGAAGCTCCTCAGCCGCTGTAGTCAATAGATGCATGTTGAAGCACGGATGCACGCAGATGAAATGGTAAATATTGTCATGCTGACAGTAGGGCGCAATAAGCAACAGCACATTGCGCCGCAAGGAAGGGTGCAATGCGTTCCACTTAGTCGTTGTCCAAAAATAACTTACCGATCCTGCTTGCCCTGTTGTTTCTCTTCTGCGTAGCAGCAAGAGTTACATAACGCTGCTATGCGCCCCTTGCTGCGCCTTGAAGACAAACAACATTGCTGCGCGATATCGGGAAGTTATTTATGGACAACTCCTTATTGCACCCAACGAACTCTTTATTGGTTCTGGCTTCCGCTACTGCTGTGGCGCATACTGGTGTGCATGAGAAATGCCTTCTCCATCAAGCAATGATTTGGTTGAAAAAGATGACTATCCGATGCTGAAAGAGCCTCTTGAAACACCGAAAAGCAGCAGTGACCTGTTGACGGGGAATTTTCACAGGGAGGCGTGATGGGGATCGAAGGAAGCCTGATCATTCGCCTGCAAACCAGGCTTGCCGCAGCCAATGCAGTGAGCATCGAATCCAGCCGTCCGCTGTATGCATGCAGGGTATTTATCGGCAAGGATGTTGCCGAGTCTCTGCAATTGATCCCCTTGTTATTCAATATTTGTACGATGGCCCAATCCTGCGCTGCAGTGCGCGCCTGTGAACAGGCCCTGGGTCTGCGGGCGGTTGCGGAGATAGAGCAAAAACGTGACCAACTTGTGAACATGGAGACATTGCGTGAACATCTGTGGCGCATCCTGCTGGATTGGCCTGCTTTTATCGATAGAAATGCAGACAGTTCAACGCTGGCTGAGGTTGTGGCGCTGCAGCGCGCCTATAAGCAGGCGTTGTCACCGCAATCAAAACTGTTTCAGCCGGATACGTCGGAAAGCAAGTCCAATTTAATCGAGTTGAACGCTGTGGCTGACTCTGTTGCCAATCTTCTGCAGCAAAGTCTGTTTTCCATGCCGGTTGCACAGTGGTTGACAATTTCCACTCACAAGGAGCTTGCTCAGTGGGTGAAATCCTCGCAAACGATTCCCGCCCGGTTGATCGATCACATCATGCTGGCAGGCTGGAGTGGCGCGGGGAGATGTGACTCGGTGGCATTGCCGGTGATGGATGAAGCGCAGTTGCATGAGTCGATGCAACAGAAGCAGTATCTCGAGCAACCGCAGTGGCAGGGGGAGTGTTGTGAGACTTCCAGTCTGACGCGTATCGATAGCCCGCTGCTTGAGTCACTGAAACAGGTGTATGGCAACGGCCTGCTGGTCAGGTTGGTTGCACGTTTGACAGAAATTGCGCAGCTCTCTGAAAAATTGTTGCCGCATGAAGCGGACAGCAGAGGTGAAATCGAGGCTTGCGAACCCGGTGTATGCAATCCGGGCATAGGCCAGGCCAGGGCGGCGCGTGGACAGCTCGTGCATCGAATAGCGCTGGATGGTAAAGTGATTCAAAACTACCAGATTCTGGCGCCAACCGAGTGGAATTTTCATCCACAAGGAGTGGTCGCTCATGCACTTGCTTCTCTGCAGGGGGAGCCGGGGAATGTAGAAAAACAGGCGCATTTATTGATCAATGCTATCGATCCCTGCGTGGCCTATCAACTGCATATCGAGTGATATAGGATGTAACAGATGAACCAGAAAACCCGACAAATATTAGAGCATTATCATTCGGATAAGACTCGTCTGATGGATATGTTATGGGATCTGCAGCGAGAGGACGGCTACATTTCGGATGCAGCGGTGGCATCACTGGCGGAGGGTTTGAACCTCTCCGCTCTCGATGTTCGCGAAACCCTCTCTTTTTATCATTTTTTCCATGACCGCCCGTTTGGCAAGCATAAAATCTACCTGGCAAATTCTGTCATTGCCAAAATGAACGGTTATGACGATGTACGCAATGCGCTCGAGCAGGAGACGGGCTGCACTTTCGGTGGTGTCGATGCATCAGGCACATTTGGGCTGGGAGACGCCAACTGCATCGGCCTCAGTGACCAGGAGCCTGCGATGATGGTCGACGAGGTAGTGTTCACCAATCTGACCGCGGCGAAAATTCGTGATGTTGTCACTCAGCTGAAGCAAGGTAAAACTGCGGTGGAAATTGCCAACCCGCAGGGAGTCTCGAGCAAAGATGTTGCATACGTGGACGCCATGGTCGCATCGAACATTCGCAACCAGGGTGCGGTGATGTTCAAGGCGGACAGAGACTACAGGGCGATACTCAAGGCTTGCCTGGATACACATCCGCAAGAGGTCATCGAGACCATGACGAATGCCAGTTTACGCGGGCGCGGTGGTGCAGGTTTCCCCACCGGTCTGAAGTGGCAGTTAGGCCGCAATGCAGAAGGTGATGAGAAATATATCATCTGCAATGCCGATGAAGGTGAACCCGGCACATTCAAGGATCGTGTCCTGCTGACGCGCTCACCCAAAGACGTGTTGCTTGGCATGGTGATGGCCGCATTCGCGATTGGCTCTCGTCATGGCATCCTCTATCTGCGTGCAGAATACTGCTATCTCAGGGATTATCTGCAACAGCAGATCGATGCATTTCGTCATGAAGGCCTTCTTGGCGAACAGATTCTTGGCGCTGCATTTGATTTCGATATCCGTATTCAAATGGGAGCCGGGGCTTATGTCTGTGGTGATGAGACGGCATTGATCGAATCCTGCGAGGGCAAGCGCGGTACGCCGCGGGTCAAACCCCCGTATCCCATCCAGCAGGGCTATCTTGGTATGCCGACCAGCGTCAACAATGTCGAAACCCTTGCCATCGCCAGCCGCATCATTGAAAAGGGCAGTGACTGGTTCAGCGCCATGGGAACCGATGAATCAACAGGCACCCGCCTGCTAAGCGTAGCGGGTGACTGTGACAGACCGGGTATCTATGAGATCGAGTGGGGAACCACCCTCAACGAAGTGATGCAGATGATCGGCGCGAACGACCCCAATGCAGTACAAATCAGCGGTCCTGCCGGCGACTGCCTGTCGGTGGAGAAGGATGGCGATCGGGAATTTTGCTATAGCGATTTGTCGTGTAACGGATCTCTGATGGTATTCGATAAAAGCAGAGATATACTGCATGTCGTCAGAGACTTCATGCAGTTCTTCGTTGAAGAGTCCTGTGGTATCTGTGTTCCATGCCGTGCCGGTGGCGTCGATCTATTGCATAAAATGGAGCTTGTGATTGCGGGTAGAGCGAGTCAGCAGGATATCGATGAGGTCACCAGCTGGAGCAAACTGCTCAAAGCAACCAGCCGCTGCGGACTGGGTACAGCCTCGCCTAACCCCATCCTCGCAACCCTGGATAAATTCCCTGAGATCTATGCACAAAAACTGGTGGTGCAAAAAGGAGCGCTGCTGCCTTCGTTCGACATGGATGCGGCAATGGCCGGGTATGACCTGGCGCAAAAGTCACTCGTAGAGGAGGCATGAAATGCGTATTCACATAACGCTTGACGGTCAATCGGTCATCACACGCGAGGGTGACATGCTGGTCGATGTAGCCGCCAGCAACGGCGTCTATATCCCTACGCTTTGCTATGTCAGGGGCAAACCCTGCCTGGGTACATGCCGCACCTGCTCCGTCAGGGTGAATGGCAATATCATGGCGGCCTGCACCATCCCGGTCAGTGATGGTATGGAAGTTGAGGTGAATGAACCTGAAGTTACCGATATGCGCAAGGCGCTGGTGGAGCTGTTATTCTCCGAAGGGAATCATAACTGTCCCAGTTGCGAAAAAAGCGGCCGCTGCGAGTTGCAGGCGGTCGGTTATGAAGTGGGGATGATGGTATCGCGTTTTCCCTATAAATTTACCCCGCGTACACGTGATTATGCATCGAATGCCCTGTGGCTGGAGCGGGATCGCTGCATCTTTTGCCAGCGCTGCGTGGAGATGATTCGTGATAAGGAGACAGGTCAAAAGATCTTCTCGATTGAAAGCAGGGGTACGCAAGCCACTATCGAGATCGATGTTGAGCTGGCAAACAGGATGCCGCCTGAGCAGGTTCGTGAGGCGGCAGAGCTTTGCCCGGTGGGCTGCATTATCGAAAAGAGCCTGGGTTTCAATGACCCCATTGGAAAACGTAAATTTGAGATCAAATCCATACGCGAACGCGCATTGGAGAGGGTAGACAAATGAGTGATTCAACTGTAACTGAAATATTTTCACATGAACTGCCGGCAACCCCCTGGGATCCAGCTAAAAAAGAAATCGAGAGGGCAAAAATCCAGGTGGCGATGATTGGATTATGTGGTTGCTGGGGCTGTAATCTCTCCTTACTCGATATTGATGAAGCGATATTGGGTTTGCTGGAGAAAGTCACCATTACGCGTGCGTCATTTACTGACCTCAAACGCATTCCGCACCGTTGCGCCATTGGTTTCATCGAAGGGGGCGTCGCCAACGAGGAGAATATCGAGGTACTGGAGCACTATCGGGAAAATTGCGACATTCTGATTTCGGTGGGAGCCTGTGCAGTTTGGGGTGGAACACCCGCCATGCGTAATATGATACCTCTGGAAGAGTGCCTCAGTGAAGCCTATATTGACTCTCCCACTGCAGTGCCTGGCGCCAAAAAAGTAATTCCATTCCACCAGGATATACCAAAGATTACCACCCGGGTCTATCCTTGCCATGAAGTGGTCAAGATGGATTACTTCATCCCCGGTTGTCCACCTGATGGGGCAGCTATCCTGAAAGTTCTGGATGATCTTGTGAACGGGCGTGAGGTTGACTTGCCGAAAGCCATCAATCGTTATGATTAAGGGAGGAAAGAGTCATGAGTAGAAAACTGGTTATCGACCCTGTTTCAAAGATTGAAGGCCATGGCAAGGTTATCGTTTATATGGATGACGACAACCAGGTTACCGATGCGAAGCTCTATGTGGCCGAATTCCGCGGGTTTGAAAAGTTTGTTCAGGGGCATCCCTACTGGGAGGCGCCAATGCTGCTGCAACGTATCTGTGGCATCTGTTTTGTCAGCCACCATCTATGTGGCGCCAAGGCGCTGGATGACATGGTGGGTGTGGGATATAGCACCGGCGTGCAGATGTTGCCAACGCCTGAAAAAATGCGTCGCCTCGGTCATTACATGCAGCAACTGCAATCCCATGTGACCGCATATTTTTATTGCATCGTGCCCGAGATGTTATTTGGCATGGATGCGCCACCTCAGCAGCGTAATGTAGTCGGTCTGGTAGAAGCTGACCCCGAACTGGTAAAAAGAGTCGTCGCCTTGCGTAAATGGGGGCAGGAGGGCATCAAGGCAGTACTGGGTAAACGTATGCACGGCATCAATTCAGTTCCTGGCGGCGTCAGCCAGAACCTCGATCAGGCCGCGCGAGATCGTCTTATAAATGGTGAAGAGGGTCTGATCTCCCTGGACGATGTGATTGAGTATGCCCAGGATGGCCTGAAGGTATTCAAGGATTTCCATGCAAAGAACCGTGCGGAAGTTGATGCGTTTGCCGAGGTGCCGGCATTGAATATGTCTCTGGTCAATGATGAAGGGAATGTCGACTACTACCATGGTGATATTCGCATCGTGGATAAAGACAAAAACATTGTCGAACAGTTCGATTACCACGACTATCTGGATTACTTCTCCGAGGCGACGGAGGAGTGGAGTTATATGAAGTTTCCATTCCTCAAAAGCCTGGGTAGAGAAGCAGGTTCAGTCAGAGTCGGCGCTTTAGGGCGGTTGAACGTGACAAAATCCTATGAACACAATTGTCCGTTGGCCAATGCGGCGTTGGAGGAGTTCCATGACTATACCGGTGGCAAGGCTAATGATATGACCTTGCACACCAACTGGGCGCGTGCGATCGAGATACTTCACTCTGCTGAACAGATCAAAGTGCTGTTGAGCGATCCTGATTTGCAAAAAGATCAACTCGTCATCACCCCGGCGGACAATGCCTGGATCGGTGAAGGTGTCGGTGTCGTTGAAGCCCCTCGAGGCACCTTGCTGCATCATTACCGTGCTGACAAAGCGGGGAATATCACCTTTGCCAATCTGATTGTGGCGACGACGCAAAATAATACAGTCATGAATCGTACCATACGCTCGGTAGCAGATGCTTATCTGGGTGGCAAGGAGCAGGCGGAAATCACCGAAGGTATGATGAACGCGATCGAGGTGGGTATACGTGCTTATGATCCCTGCCTGAGTTGTGCAACACATGCCATGGGACAGATGCCTCTGGTCATCACCCTGCTGGATGCCGATGGCAAGCTGATCGAGGAAAAAATCCGCTGAATACGCAAGCACCTGCCGGCGGCCTTGCCCTTCATCTTGCCGACTACGATAACGCCTCCAGCCTGATTTATGGCATTGGCAATATTGGCCGCCAGGATGATGGTCTGGGGTGGGCTTTTATCGACTGGCTGGAACAGCAGTCAGTTTGCCCTGAAGCAGATCTTATGCGTCATTATCAGTTGCATCTCGAGGATGCTGATTTAATCAGCTACAAATCAAAGGTGTTGTTTGTCGATGCCACCAAGGCTGCAGATGTTGAGTCATTTCGTATCGAGAAGATGGCGTCGAAGATGGATTTCAGCTTCTCATCCCATGCTATTTCAATCCCTGCAATCATGGCGACCTGCCAACAATGTTTCGACAGAGTGCCGCAAGTGCATTTGCTGACGATCAGGGGATACGCATGGGAACTCGAGCAGGGTATGACGCCCGCAGCGCAGCGAAACCTGATGACGGCAACAGAATATTTCAGAAATGAGTCTTGCGCCAGCGGAATGTGAGTGAATACGCAATATGGTCCGGTTTTTTGCACTAATAACACATACAGCATCCTTTATGGCAGGATCGGGTATTTGAGACAGCAATTCTAAATGTAGAAAGATACTCACCACGAAGGACACGAAGATCACGAAGACCACGAAGGCATTATTCTAAACAGTTGATTCTTCGTGGTGTTCGTGTGCTTCGTGGTAAAAGTCTTTTAAAATATCGACATTTTATAGGTGCATTGAGAATTGCCATATCCGAGAAGCTCATGGATAAAACGGAAGCTAAGTCGTTGTCCAAAAATATCTTCCCGATCCTGCTGGCCCTGTTGTCCGTCTTCAGCGTTCCAGCAAGAGTTACATAACGCTGCTATGCGCCCCTTGCTACGCCTTGAAGACAAACAACATTGCGGCGCGATATCGGGAAGTTATTTATGGACAACTCCTAAACAAATCAGGCCATTGCTCATCGATACTCTGCCAGGCAGGTATAGCAGCGATGCATGAAATGTCGCTGTGTGAGGGCGTACTCCAGGTTTTGCAAGATAACGCCACCAGCCAGGGTTTTGTGCGGGTCAAGACCGTGTGGCTGGAGATTGGCGCACTTTCACAGGTCGAGCCGGAGGCTATGCGTTTTTGCTTCGATGCCGTCATGCGCAATACCCTGGCCAACGCGGCCAGGCTTGAGATCATCGAGGCTCCCGGCGAGGCCTGGTGTATGCAGTGTTGCAAAGTCATACAGGTAAAACAACGCTTCGATGCCTGTCCGGATTGTGGCAGTTACCAGCTTCAGGTCAATGGCGGTGAGGAGATGAGGATCAAGGAAATTGAAGTTGAATAGAGCTCCATGTATGGGTAAGCAAAATAGGACATATTTTCTCAAAATCCCGTGTATCATTTAAGTTTATGGGTCATAGTAGAAAAGGGCTGGCAAAATGAATAGCGAAAAGTTTGAAACTTCTGAGCTGGAGATAGCGTGATGTGTACAGTATGTGGATGTGGCGAGGGTGAGACCAGGATCGAGGGTCATGATCACCAGCATGGGCATCATCATGACCACGATCATCATCACGAACACCATCATGGAGTGCACACGCATGACTACGGTCAGGGAGCCGCGCATGCCCATGCTCCCGGCCTGAGCCAGGCGCGCATGGTGCAGATCGAGGAAGATATCCTCGCTAAGAACAACGCATACGCCAGCGCAAACCGCCGCTGGTTTAGTGAACATGGCATATTGGCTCTGAATCTGGTTTCGAGTCCGGGCTCTGGCAAGACCACATTGTTGACCCGCACCATCGACGATTTGAAAGCGGAATTGAAACTGTCGGTCATCGAGGGCGACCAGCAAACTGCCAACGATGCAGACCGCATCCGTGAGACCGGTGTAAAAGCGCTGCAAATCAATACCGGTAAAGGCTGCCACCTCGACGCTCACATGATTGGCCATGCGCTTGAAACCCTGGATCCGGATGACGACAGCGTGTTGTTCATCGAAAATGTCGGCAACCTGGTGTGCCCGGCTGCTTTCGATCTGGGAGAGGCGCACAAGGTGGTCATACTCTCGGTAACCGAGGGCGAAGACAAGCCGATTAAATATCCGGACATGTTCCACGCAGCCGATCTAATGCTGCTGAACAAGACCGACCTGCTGCCATACTTGCAGTTCGATGTCGATCAATGCATCGACTATGCCCGCCGTGTAAATCCCGGCATCAAGGTAATACAGCTGTCGGCAACAACGGGTGAGGGCATGCAAGACTGGTATCAGTGGCTCAGGGCCACGCTGCAGTTGGCATCGATTGGAAAGTGAGTTGCAGTGTAATTTCTCAATAACCCAGTGCAGAAAGCAGGGTTGGGAGTCTGCTTTTCAGGGCTTCCGCCGAATAAATGCTCCTGCATTTTCGGCACTTCCGCCATCCATGGCGGTCGAAAACAGGGATGTTTTATCAGAGCGTACAGGGATGTATTCACAGCGGCGCTGAAAGGCAGATCCCGACTCTGCTCAGACTCGAACAATGTACAGGTTTATTGAAAATTTACGCCGCAGCGTGGTAAAACTCTATTCATAAAAGGTATACATCATGTGTCTTGCACTACCTGCAAAAGTCGTCTCCATCGATGCGCAGGCCGATATGGCCACCGTCGCATTGGGTGAGGTGAAGAAAGATGTCTCTATTGCGCTGGTGGAGGATGTGCAGGTCGATGACTATGTCCTGATCCATGTCGGTTACGCCCTGAACAAGGTCAGCCCCGAAGAGGCGCAGCGCACCCTGGATGTGTTCGCCGAGGCAGGCCTGATGCAGGCGGCGCAGTCATGAAGTATGTCGACGAGTTTCGCCGCCACGATCTGGCGCAAACATTGTCCGCCGCCATTCATGCAGAGGTGGATCCACATCGGCAGTACAATCTAATGGAGTTTTGCGGCGGCCACACGCATGCCATTTTTCGTTACGGCGTGCAGGATCTGATGCCGGAAAACGTGGAGTTCGTCCACGGCCCGGGATGCCCCGTATGTGTATTGCCCATCGGCCGTATCGACAATGCCATACAGTTGGCGCTGGATAAAAATGTCATCCTCTGTACCTATGGCGACATGCTGCGTGTACCGGCCAGTAAACGCAGGAGCCTGCTCAAGGTCAAGGCCGAGGGCGCCGATGTGCGCATGGTCTATTCGACCCTGGATGCTCTGAAGATAGCCACAGACAACCCGCAGCGCGAAGTGGTGTTTTTTGCGATCGGTTTCGAGACCACCACACCCCCCACAGCTGTCGCTATCAAGCAGGCGCAGACCGAAGGCTTGAACAACTTCAGTGTCTTTTGCAACCATGTGCTGACACCGGCTGCAATCCAGAATATCCTGGAATCACCGCAGGTGCGCGAGATGGGTTCTGTCTCTATCGATGGTTTTTTCGGCCCCTCCCATGTCAGTTCGATCATCGGCAGCCAGCCCTACGAATTTTTTGCCGAGGAGTTTCAAAAGCCGGTGGTGATCGCCGGTTTCGAGCCCCTGGATGTGATGCAGTCTGCACTGATGCTGATACGCCAGCTCAACGAGGGGCGTCACGAGGTCGAAAATGAATACACTCGCGTGGTTTCACGCCAGGGCAACCTCAAGGCGCAGGCGCTGGTGGCTGATGTGATGGAGCTGCGGCGCAGCTTTGAATGGCGCGGCCTGGGACTGGTGCCCTACAGCGGCTTGCAGATCAAAAACTCATACGCTGAATTTGATGCCGAAAAGCGCTTTGCCGTACCTGCAGTCCAGGCTTCGGATGTCAAGGGTTGTGAATGCCCGCGCATTCTGCGAGGCGTCAGAAAACCCACCGATTGCAAGCTCTTTGGTACAGTCTGCACCCCGGAGAACCCGATGGGATCCTGCATGGTGTCGTCAGAGGGCGCCTGCGCCGCCTACTGGAGTTACGGCCGCTTTCGCCAGCCTGAAGTAAAACCAGAACCTGAAATAGATTTTGAAATAGAACTTGAAGCTGTCAAAGCAGAGCTGGATAGCGTGGTATGAGCAGAGCCGTGAAACGTTTTCCGATGCGTTTGAAAATACGCGACGGCAGGATCGACATGAGCCATGGCAGCGGCGGCCGCGCCATGGCGCAGCTGATCGAAGAGCTGTTCTTCAAACACCTTGACAACGCACTGCTGCGCCAGGCCAATGACCAGGCTGCCTTTGATGTTCCGGCAGGCCGCATGGTCATGAGCACCGATGGCCACGTCATCTCCCCGCTGTTCTTTCCCGGTGGTGATATCGGTTCATTGTCTGTGCATGGCACCATTAATGATGTGGCGATGTCAGGCGCACAGCCGCTGTATCTCTCCGCAGGCTTCATCCTCGAGGAGGGGTTTCCGCTGGCCGACCTGGAGCGCATCGTCATCAGCATGGGCAAGGCTGCAAAAGATGCCGGCGTGCCGGTAGTGACTGGAGATACCAAGGTGGTGGAGAAGGGCAAGGGTGATGGTGTTTTTATTACCACCACCGGAGTCGGCGTGATGCCGACCGGCGTCATAATCTCCGGCGACCTGGCGCGACCGGGTGATGCCATTCTTGTCAATGGAAGCATGGGTGATCATGGCGTCGCCATCATGTCGAGTCGTGAAAATCTGCAATTCGAGACCACCATTGAATCAGATTCCGCCGCACTACATACACTGGTGGCTGACATGGTTGCTGCTGTGCCTGGAATTCACTGTCTGCGCGATCCGACCCGTGGCGGTCTTGCTACGACCCTCAACGAACTGGCGCAGCAATCAGGTGTCGGTATGAATTTAAATGAGACCGCTATCCCGATCCATCCCGCCGTCACCGCGGCATGCGAACTTCTGGGGCTGGATCCGCTGTACGTTGCCAACGAGGGCAAGCTGATCTGCATCTGTGCGCAGCAGGATGCACAACGCATCCTCGAAGTGATGCAGGCGCATCCATTAGGAAAACAGGCGGCGATCATCGGTGAAGTAGTCGAGGATGCGCATAGCTTCGTGCAGATGGAGACCGGCTTTGGCGGCAGTCGCGTGGTCGACTGGCTGGCCGGCGAGCAACTGCCAAGGATTTGCTGAGTTATGCGCATCCTGTTTCTGAGCCACGCCTTCAACAGCCTCACTCAACGGCTGTTGGTGGAGTTGCAGGAGCAGGGGCATGAGGTTTCTGTTGAATTTGATATCAACGACGAGGTTGCCCTCGAAGCTGTCGAGTTATATCGCCCTGCGTTGATTGTTGCGCCTTTTCTGAAACGCGCCATAGCGGAGAAGATCTGGGCTAACCATGTTTGTCTGATCGTGCATCCCGGTATTGTGGGAGATCAGGGGCCCTCTGCACTGGATTGGGCCATTCTGAACCGGCAGCTGCGCTGGGGTGTTAGCGTATTGCAGGCAAATGCCAGGATGGACGCCGGTGACATCTGGGCGTGCTGTGAATTCAACATGCGTGACACCACCAAGGCGAGCCTCTATCGCAACGAGGTGACAGAGGCGGCCGTCAAAGCACTGTTACTTGCTGTCGCACGTTTCCAAAGCGGCGATTTCACTCCCGTTCCACTCGATCATGCCAATCCCGATGTGCGTGGAAAACCACGACCCCTGATGCAACAGAGTGACAGGGCTATCGACTGGAGCAGGGACGACACACAAACAGTGATGCGCAAGATGCGTTGCGCCGATGGTTTCCCCGGTATTCGCGACACACTGTTTGAACGTGATCTGTTTCTCTATGATGCACGTCCTGAAAATGTATTGAGAGGCGCCCCCGGGGAGGTGGTGGCTCGCTGTGGCGGCGCCATCTGCCGTGCAACGGTTGATGGCGCGATATGGATCGGACATCTGCGCGACAAGCGGCATCAACATCCCTTCAAACTGCCGGCGGCCATGCTGCTGGCTGACGAGGTCGAAGCACTGCCGGAGATAGCGCCGCATGGAGAGAGCGGTTACCGCGATATCTGGTATGAAGAGGCCGGAGAAGTGGGTTATGTGCACTTTGCTTTTTATAACGGCGCCATGAGTACGCAGCAGTGTGAGCGTCTGCGTAATGCCTATATCGAGGCGCGCCGCCGCAATACGCGCATCATCGTACTCATGGGCGGGCCGGATTATTGGTCAAACGGCATGCACCTGAATCTCATCGAGGCGGCACACAGCGCCGCCGACGAGTCCTGGCGCAATATCAATGCAATCGACGACCTGGCGCTGGAGATCATCAATACACCTTCCCATCTCACCATTGCTGCTCTGCAGGGCAGCGCCGGTGCGGGCGGCGTGTTCCTTGCGCGTGCCGCCGACGAAGTGTGGGCGCGTGAAGCAGTGATCCTGAATCCCCATTACAAGGATATGGGCAACCTGTATGGCTCCGAGTACTGGAGTTACCTGTTGCCGCGTTATGCAGACGCAGAGCGCGCGGCGCGCATTATGCAGACACGTCTTCCGATGGGGACGCGTGAGGCTATATCACTGGGCCTGGTGAATGAGGCATTTGGGAAAAATGTTGCTGATTTTGTCGCCAGGGTGAAGAGGCAGGCAGCGGATATGGCGCGTGTACCGGTCATTGCCTCTCGCCTGGAATACAAGCACAAACGCCGCCATGACGATGAGGCTCACAAGCCCCTGCAGCAGTACCGTGAGCGGGAATTGCAAAGAATGCGCCTGAATTTTTACGGCTTCGATCCCAGTTATCACGTTGCCCGCTACAATTTTGTCTATAAAGTACCGAAGTCACGCACACCGTTGACCATTGCCAGGCATCGCCGCACTGCTGAACGCCTGCAAAGAGCGTCGTAAGTATGTCAGCAGCATTGGTGCAGGCATTGCTGGATGGAGTGGTGTTTTGATGGGGGGAGAACGCATCCGTGTCACCGGAATCGTGCAGGGTGTCGGATTTCGCCCGACGGTGTGGCGGCTGGCCAACGAGTGCGGTCTTGCCGGCCAGGTGTGCAACGATGCCGAAGGCGTGTTGATTCATCTCTGGGGGAGTAGCTCGTCGCTGAATGACTTCGTGCGGCGTCTGCGAGCCGAACAACCACCCCTGTCGCGTATTGAAGAGATCCTGCGCACACCACTGCACGACAGTGAAGAGGCTCCACAGGGTTTTCACATTGGCGTCAGCCGGGAGGGCGAGGTAAACACCGCTGTGGCTGCGGATGCGGCCACCTGCCCCGACTGCCTGGCCGAGGTGCTGGATCCTTCCAAGCGCCGTTATCGCTACCCCTTTACCAACTGCACCCACTGCGGTCCCAGGCTGTCGATTGTCTCCGCCATTCCCTATGACCGCGCCAATACCAGCATGGCATCGTTTCCGATGTGCGCTCGATGCCAGGCTGAATACGATGATCCCGCCAACCGCCGCTTTCATGCCCAGCCCAATGCATGCGCAGAGTGCGGACCACGGGTGTGGCTGGAGGATAATGATGGCAAGCGATTGAAAACGGACCAGGGCTGTGATGTGATCGAGACTGCTGCGCGTCTCATCCGCGAGGGCCGCATCGTGGCGATCAAGGGAATCGGCGGCATTCACCTGGCCTGCGATGCGGGCAACCAAGAGACAGTCAACAGACTGCGCGAGCGCAAGTACCGCTATCGCAAGGCGCTGGCCCTGATGGCGCGTGACATCGATATGGTCAAACGCTTTGCCAGGGTGAGTGATGCCGAAATGGCGTTGCTGAACGATAAGGCGGCGCCCATCGTGGTATTGAATGCCGCAGGGGAGTCACTTGCCGCCAGTGTGGCGCCAGGGCAGAACAGTCTCGGTTTTATGCTGCCGTACACACCCCTGCATCATCTGCTGATGCAGAGTCTGGCACAGCCTATGGTGCTCACCTCCGGCAACCGCAGTGACGAGCCGCAGAGCATTGATAATCGGGATGCACACCGGCGGCTGGATCAGATCGCCGATTACTACCTGCTGCATGATCGCGACATCGTCAACCGCCTCGACGATTCGGTGCTGCGGCTGGCCGCTGGCGAGCCGCGTTTCCTGCGCCGCGCGCGCGGCTATGCACCGCAGCCGGTGCTGCTGCCGGAAGATTTTTCCGTTGCAGCGAATATCTTCGCCATGGGCGGTGAACTGAAGAACACCTTCTGCCTGTTGAAACAGGGCAGAGCCATTCTCTCGCAGCACATGGGTGATCTGGAAGAGGCCTCCACCTACCGGGATTACCGTCACAATCTGCAGCTCTATCGGCAGTTGTTCGATTTTCACACGGATATCATCGTTGTCGACAGGCATCCGAACTATCTCTCCACGCAGCTGGGGCGAACCATGGCGGCCGCAGAGGGTCTGCAGCTGATCGAGGTGCAGCATCATCACGCTCATATCGCCGCCTGCATGGCCGAGCACGGGCTGACAATAGAGAGTGGAAAAGTGCTGGGAGTGGCGCTGGACGGATTGGGCTTCGGAGACGACGGCGCCATCTGGGGCGGGGAGTTCCTCATCGCCGGTTACCTGGAATTCGAGCGAGTCGCACATTTCCAGCCCGTGCCCATGCTGGGTGGAGCACAGGCCATGCGCGAACCCTGGCGCAACACCTTTGCCCATCTTCTTAGCACACCGGGATGGGAGCAGGTCAACGCAGACTATGCGCATCTGGATATTGTGCGCTTTCTCAACAGCAAACCCCTCGATACTTTACACACCATGGCGCAAAAAAACCTCAACTCTCCAGCGGCTTCATCAGCCGGACGCCTGTTCGATGCAGTGGCGGCTGCAGTGGGGGTATGCCGTGACTCGGCTGCTTTCGAGGGCGAGGCGGCCATTGAACTCGAAGCGCTGGCTGCAGCGCATTTTGCACAGCAGGCGGATGATGCTTACGGTTTTGAACTGCAGCATGGCGTCCTGAGCTGGGCGTCCTTGTGGTCTGCCTTGCTGGAGGATCTCGGCAATGGGGTGGAGCGAGGCATTATTGCGGCGCGTTTTCATCATGCAGTGGCATCCGCTGTCGCCACGACAGCAGGGCAATTGTGTGCACAGCATGAATTACACCGGGTGGTGCTCAGCGGCGGCGTCTTTCAAAACCGTCTTCTGCTGGAGCAGACCACTCTGTTGCTGCGAGGTCAGGGCCTGAGTGTGCTCTCGCCAGTTGCAACCCCGGCCAATGATGGTGGACTGTCGCTCGGTCAGGCGGTTATTGCCTCTGCGATTGCTTCGTGAATATTTCCTGTTTTTGCAGCAGAATCAACTTCTCTGATTCTCTATTCACACATTCATTGCATAAAACAGAGCATGTAAACGAATATCCCTTTCTCTTTCTGCTGCTGCACTGATAAGCTTCTGTTGCAGATTTATCACTCCCCCCGAGTCAATGGAAACTACACAAAATTTTACAACCGAGGGTATCGAGCGCATGGCGATGCGCGATTTTACCGAGAAGGCGTATCTCGATTACTCCATGTACGTCATACTTGACCGCGCCCTGCCCAATATTGGAGACGGACTCAAACCGGTACAGCGGCGTATCGTCTATGCCATGTCTGAACTGGGATTATCGGCGACTGCAAAATTCAAGAAGTCGGCGCGCACCGTCGGTGATGTGCTCGGCAAGTTTCATCCGCATGGTGACAGCGCCTGTTACGAAGCGATGGTGTTGATGGCGCAACCATTCTCCTATCGTTATCCGCTGATCCAGGGACAGGGCAACTGGGGCAGCCCGGATGACCCCAAATCCTTTGCCGCGATGCGCTATACCGAGGCGCGCATGGCGCCCTATGCCAAACTGCTGCTGCAGGAGTTGGGGCAGGGCACTGTCGACTGGCAGCCCAATTTTGACAGTACCCTGGATGAGCCGGTGGTGCTGCCTGCGCGGCTGCCGAATGTACTGCTCAACGGCGGCTCCGGTATTGCTGTCGGTATGGCGACGGATATTCCGCCTCATAACCTGCGTGAAGTGGCTGCAGCCTGTATTCACCTCATCGAATACCCGAAGGCGACGCTCGAAGAGCTGCATGAATTTATTCCTGCGCCTGATTATCCGACCGAGGCGGAGATTATCTCTCCGCCATCCGATCTGCTGAAGATCTATGCGACCGGTCATGGCAGTGTGCGCATGCGAGCATGCTGGGAAGTCGAGCATGGCGAGGTGGTGGTGACTGCGCTTCCGTACCAGGTCTCCGGTACAAAGGTGCTGGAACAGATTGCAGCGCAGATGCGCGCCAAAAAATTGCCGTGGGTGGAGGATCTGCGTGATGAATCTGACCACGAAACACCCTCCAGAATGGTGATAGTGCCACGTTCCAACCGCATCGATATCGAGCGCATGATGTCGCATCTGTTTGCCAGCACGGATCTGGAACGCACCTATCGCGTCAACATGAATGTGATCGGAACCAATGGTCGTCCGCAGGTAAAAAATCTGCGAATGATGCTCAAGGAGTGGCTTGAATTCCGTTTCGAGACTGTGCGCAGACGCCTCGAATACCGCCTTGCGAAAGTCAAACAGCGCCTGCATCTGCTGGATGGGTTATTGATCGCTTTTCTGAATATTGATGAAGTGATTCATATCATCCGTACCGAAGAGCATCCCAAAGCGGCCCTCATGCAGCGCTTTGAGCTGACAGAACTGCAGGCGAATTATGTTCTCGATACCCGTCTGCGCCAGTTGGCCAGACTCGAGGAGATCAAGATTCGCGCCGAGCAGCAGGAGCTGGCGGCTGAGCGTGACAAGCTGGAATTGCTGTTGGGCTCTAAGCAGCGTATGAAAACCCTGATTCGCAAGGAGATTGTGGCTGACGCAGAAGAGTATGGCGATGAGCGCCGCTCTCAGATTGTCGTGCGTGAAGCAGCAGAAGCGCTGCGAGAAACCGATCTGGCGCCGAGTGAAGCCGTGACTGTGGTGTTGTCTGAGAAGGGCTGGGTGCGTTCTGCCAGGGGGCATGAGATCGATGCGGCCGGACTGAACTATAAGGCTGGTGACAGTCATCTTGACAACGTCAGAATGCGCAGTAATCATCCGGCGGTGTTTCTTGACTCCTGTGGTCGCAGCTATTCGATATTTGCGCATACGCTGCCCTCGGCACGCGGTCAGGGGGAGCCGCTGACAGGACGGCTGTCACCTCCTGCAGGTGCGACCTTTGTAGCCGTTCTCGGCGGCGAAGAGGAGCAGTGGTATCTGATGGCTTCCGATGCAGGCTATGGCTACCAGGTACAGATGAAGCATCTGCTGGCGAATAAAAAGGCTGGCAAGGCGGCGTTGCGCCTTCCAAAGAACGCCAGGGTGCTCAAACCCGCACGCATTATGCAGCAGGATGACCGCCTGGTTGCCATTACCAGTGATGGCCATATGCTGGTCTTTGCTGTTTCCGAACTTCCGCAAATGAGCCGTGGCAAGGGCATCAAAATTATTAATATTCCGACAAAAAAAGCGGCCTCCAGAGAGGAATTTGTTGTTGCACTGGCCTGTGTATCTGCGGGGAATGTGCTGAGAGCCTGGTCAGGCAAGCGTTATATCAATCTCAAAAATGCCGATCTCGATGCCTATGCAGGCGAACGCGGCCGCCGTGGTCACAAACTACCGCGTGGATTCCAGAAGATCGATAGAGTAGAGATAGTTTAAGGAAGGTGTTATGTGTTATGTTTTAGGTTTTAGGTGACAAGCACCGTGCTCTGGATGACCAATTGAACAAATTTTCCTTAAAACTTAAAACCTAACCCTTAAAACCTTCCTATGGTCGCTGTATCCAAAAGACTTCCTGACGCGCATCTTAGCAGCGATGCTATCGACGCATGGCTGACGATATTGCCAGCGGCCGAAGATGCGCACATACGCCGCAAGCTTGGCGAAGCTGCTCACTCCGTACTCGATCTGTTTGCAGACCAGCAGGAGCGCAGTGGTCAGCAACTGGCGCTCTATGTTCTGCATGTCGCAGATATACTCGCGCAGTTCGATCTGGATGACAGTACCCTCATAGCGGCGATACTTCACCGCACTCTGTCGGCTAACATCTTCGATCATGCTGCTCTGCTGCAGGACTATGGGGAGACGGTCGCGCAGTGCATTCAATCTCTCGACAGGATCCACCAGCTGACACCGGGTGTATTGGCAGATCTTGAAGAGAAGGGCGAGGCGCACTCCGAAAACTTGCGCCGCCTGCTGCTGGGCCTCTCCAGTGATGTGCGTGTCATCATGATCATGCTTGCAGAGCGCCTGCATCTGATGCGTCGGCAGGAGTCTTTCTCGGAGTCAAACCAGTATCGATTCAGCCGCAATACACTCGATATATTTGCGCCGCTCGCCAACCGTCTCGGTATCTGGCAGATCAAGTGGGAACTCGAGGATCTCTCGTTGCGCTACCTGCATCCCGGCCAGTACCGGGAGATTGCGATCCGTCTGCAAGAGCGGCGTGACGAGCGCCTGGCCTCTATCAAGAGTGTGATCAAGAAACTTGACGCTATTTTCGAAGAGCAGGGCATCCATGCGCAGATGAGCGGCAGACCCAAGCATATCTACAGCATCTGGAGAAAGATGCAGCGCAAGGATATGGATTTCTCGCACATCTTCGATGTTCGCGCCGTGCGTGTACTGGTCGATTCGATCGCTGAATGCTACAGCGCACTTGGTATTGTTCATGGATTGTGGCGGCATATTCCACAGGAGTTCGATGACTACATTGCGACTCCCAAGGCAAACCTCTACCAGTCGATTCATACGGTTGTGATCGGCGATGATGAGCGCCCGCTTGAGATCCAGATACGCACACACGAAATGCATGAACACGCCGAGCGTGGTGTTGCCGCCCACTGGCGTTACAAGGAGCAGCGCGGTGAAAACCGGGATCTTGAAAAGCGCATCGAGTGGATGCGTCAATGGCTGGAACAGCGTGATGATATCGATGAACAGCCGCAGCTGCTGAATGATGATGAGCAGCAGCATATCTATGTACTCACTCCCCGGGGAAAGGTGATCGAGCTGGGGTATGGCGCCACACCGATTGATTTTGCCTACGCGATCCATACTAGCGTCGGACACCGTTGCCGTGGTGCAAAAGTGGATGGCAGGATTACTCCGTTGACGCAGCCATTGCAAAACGGACAGACAGTCGAGATCATGACCGCCAAACAGGAGCGGCCATCACGGGACTGGATGAGTTCCCGCCTGGGTTATGTCAGGTCATCCCGAGCGCGCGGCCGCATCCGCCAATGGTTTCGCCAGCAGGATTATGACACCCATGTTGAGGCTGGCAAGGAGAGCCTGGAGCGGGAAACAATGCGCCTCGGCGCCGCCAGGGTCAACCTCTCAAAGGTTGCACGGCACTTCAATATGAAGAGTGACGAGGCTCTTTATGCCGCCATCGGAAGGGGAGATGTATCACCTGTGCAGGTGGCAAGCTGGGAGCTTCGTCAACAGCAGGACTCCGCAAAACCGGCGCCAAAAAATCGTCGTAAACAGCAGTCGGGCAAGGCGCCTCAGTTGATCGTGCAGGGTGTTGATGATCTTCTGACACAACTCGGACAGTGCTGCAAGCCTGTGCCGGGTGATGATGTCACTGGTTACATCACCAGGGGGCGGGGCATTACCGTACACCGCAGGGATTGTTCCGTGGTGCAGCACATGAGTGAGGAGGAGCAGCAGCGCCTGATCGATGTAGAATGGGAGTCTGATGAGAGTGACAGTGGAGAGTTCAAGGTTGATATCCGTGTGATTGCGCTCGACCGCAAGGGATTATTCCGTGATATTTCCGCGATCTTCTCGAATGAAGAGGTCGATATCACCACGGTGAGAACACATACGAATCCCAAAAAACAGCAGGCAGTGATGCGTTTCACGGTCGAAATCAGTGATATCAGCCAGCTGCAGGGTCTGCTGGATAAACTCAACCAGAGTCCCGATGTCATCAAGGCGATGCGTGCGACATGAATAGCCTTTTTGTCTATGCTGCAATGAGTTCCTGATAAGAGAGAGAGCCATGTCAAAAATTACTATCATTGGAGCTGGTTTTGCAGCACTCACGGCGGTGCGCAAACTGCGTGCGCGGGACGCAAGCCTGGAAATCACGCTGATCGCCCCGCGTGCAGAGCTTCACTATCTGCCGGGCATCATCTGGATTCCTGCGGGGCTGCGCAAGCGCAGTGACCTGGTGGTGCCGCTGGACAACTATTTCAAACGCAATCGCGTGCATTTTTTCAAGGCCAGGGTGACGGGGTTGCGTGATGCTGGCCGCATGGTCGAAACAGACCGGGGTGAAGTCGAAAATGATGGTCTGATGATCGCTACGGGTGGCCGTTTCATCAAGAAACTGCCCGGCATCGAGCATGTCATCACCCCTTGTGAAGGGATCACTGCTGCAGAGAAAATTCGTGATCGCCTCAAGGAGATGCATGGCGGTGTCATCGCGATCGGTTTCAGCGGCAACCCCAAAGAGCCGAGCGCCATGCGCGGCGGGCCGATGTTCGAGTTTCTATTTGGTATCGACACGCAGTTGCGTCTTGAAAAACGACGCCATAAATTCAAACTGGTATTTTTCAGTCCTGCGGCGAATCCCGGCAACCGTCTTGGACCCAAGGCTGTCAGCGCACTGCTCAAAGAGATGAACAAGCGGGATATCACCACCCACCTTGGTCATAAGATGAAAAGCTTCGAGGCGAACAGGGTGGTGACAGAGGGCGGAGAGTTTGATGCTGACCTGATTCTTTTCATGCCGGGCATGACCGGCAATAAATGGTTCGACAATAGTGAGCTGCCGCGCTCGAATGGAGGCCTCATTCAAGCCAACAGGCATTGCAAGGTCGAAGGCATGCAGCGGGTTTATGTGGCCGGCGATTCAGGCAGTTTCCCCGGCCCCGACTGGATGCCGAAGCAGGCGCACATGGCGGATTTGCAGGCGCAAGCCGCTGCTAAAAACCTGCTCGCTGAAATCAAGGGTGAGGCTGCGGATGCAACTTTCAAGGTTGAACTGGTGTGCATTGTCGACAGCCGCAACAGCGGTATGCTGATTGCAAGAAATGAGAAGCGCACCCTGATGCTGCCCTCGTCACGCCTGTTTCACTGGCTCAAACGCGGTTTTGAGTTATGGTATCTGCGGGAGTATCGATAAGTAATTTTAACGACGGAATACACGAAAAGAGTCGTAGGGTGCCAATAAGTAGAACGCATTGCACCAAAAAATGGTGGAATGCGCTGAGTTTATGTCATCAGACGACTTTATTTTCCACAGATGCACACAGATAAACACAGATTAAAAATGCCATAACATCTGTGTGCATCAGTGTTCATCTGTGGTTAAATTTTCCCCATGGATTGTTTCCTGGCCGGAAGGCCACTCCTACATCGGTGGGACGGGAATCTGTTGTAGGAGCAGTCTTCTGGCTGCGATTATGTGAATCTACAACAGCAACTTGATGGAGACACCAACGGATACCAGCACCAGCAATGGCCGTATCAGACGCGCTCCATGGCGCACCGCCAGGTGAGAGCCTGTATAGGCGCCGATCATCTGCCCGATGCCCATGCCGAGACCGACGACCCATACAATTTTTCCACTCAGCAGAAATACCAGCAGCGCCACCAGATTGCTGGTGAAATTCAGCAGTTTTGTCCCTCCAATTGCCTCTGGAAGTGAATATCCGAGCAGCAATACAAACGCCACTGTGAAAAAAGAGCCGGCGCCAGGTCCGAAGAAACCGTCATAGAATCCTACACTGAAACCAATGATTACCGAGAAGGGCAGTAGGTTGATACGCTGAGGGTGCTGACGGCCATCCATGCGCGGTGAGAACAGAAAGTAGAGCGCGAAGCTGATGAGCAGCCAGGGGATGACTTGTGAAAGAAGGTCATTCGAAAACTGCTGTACCAGGATGGCGCCGGCTGCAGCCCCGAGTGCTGTACACACAACCGCGAGCAGCAGTTGCCGTGGTTTGATGAGTCCGTGGCGTATGTAATTGAGCGTTGCCGTGAAGGTTCCGGCAGTGCCTTGCAATTTATTGGTGGCGAGTGCCTCGACGGGCGGCAGGCCTGCCCATAACAGGGCCGGCAGAGAGACGAGGCCGCCACCACCGGCAATGGCATCCACAAAACCGGCGATGACGCCGATCAGGATCAGCAGCGGAAGATCTGCGAGATACTCCACAGATCAAGCGCAGTGATTCGGGGCCGGATCCACAGGGTTTGCTCCCCTCCCACAGGAGAGGGAAGTGAACTTTAACACTGCTCCCACGGCAGTCCATGAAAACGCCAGCCACCGGTGGTGCTGCGATGGTGCTCCTCGTCCCGTTCTCCTTCGAATCCTTCGCCGATATGAAAGATATTATCCAGTCCGGCCTGCTTCAGCTTGACTCCGGCCACCAGCGAGCGTTTACCGCTGCGGCAGACCAGGATGACTGGTGCGGCGCCGCTTTTACTGCCGGCTTCCGCGCCGCCAAGCATCAGTTTTCTGATATCCGGCACAAAGTCAGGATTGACATCCCAGTCGGGTTCATCGATCCAGGGAACATGCACAGCACCGGTAGGATGACCTACGAATAGAAATTCCATTGATGAACGTACATCGACAAGCACAGCACGCGGATCTTTTTGCAGCAGATCCCAAGCTTCCTGAGGGCTTAAATTTTTGATTTCAGTCGTCATGCGAAGAACTATAGCAGGTCATTGATCAACCATGTATGTTGATTTCAAAAAGAGCCTCTACAGGCTGGTTTAAACACGGAGTATCTACAATTTTCAGGTGTAACAGGTGGAGCTTATTCCACCCTGCAGAGCTGTCATTGGTGTAATATGACGCATCATTTGATCAATTTCTGCAAAGTCTGTCCTGTCGCCACATGATGAGCATACTCTCTCTGCTGTTCTCCTTTAAGGGGCGCATCGACCGCAAGCTATACTGGTTGGCGCTGCTGGGAGTGTTGCTGCTTTTATGGTTGTTTGTCGCACTGCGAGCAGGCGAGTTGACATTGCTCCCCCTGTTCTCCATTCTTGCGCTGCAGACCAGGCGCTGCCGTGATATTGGCTGGTCTCCCTGGCTGGTTTTGATCTCGCTGGTACCGATGCTGATGATTATTTTTATGATCAATGTTGGCATTCCGCAATCACTGTTGGCTTTGATGCCGTTGCTGCAAGTGCTCTTCATGATCGTCGTAGGTATCCCAAAATCACGCATCCTTTACCCGGGAAATGGATTTCATCAACAGGGATATGCACTGAATAACAATCGATTCAGAATCATACAGTGCGCCAGTTGCCGCACAAAAATCAGAGTCGCCTTTCCCCCGCCTGCAGGAGTTGGAAAATGCCCGCTGTGCCAACACCGTTTTGTATTGAAAGTCGATGAATATGGTAATTTGACCGTCTATTCGCAGGGTGGCGCCGGCTATCCTGAGAGTGATTTGAATGAAATAGCGACCTCTGCAGAGGCATTCAAGATATTAGGGGTCGAGGGGAATCCTGATCAGCTCACAATCAGAAAGGCCTACAAGGCGAAAATGGGCCAGTATCACCCCGACAAGGTCTCACTGCTGGGGATTGAGATCCGCGAACTGGCTGATCGCAAATCCAAGCAGATCAACGAGGCATATCGTTTTTTACGTCACAACAAATAATTTATCAAACCGAGGCAACGATGCTGACTAAATTCCACATACTTTTTCTGGCGCTTGGCTTGTTGCTGCTACAGTCGATCGCAGTGGCGCAAAGTTGCCAATCCCAGCGGGTGAAATTGCAGATGCTGGGAACCGGTGGCCCCGAACTGCTGAATGAACGCGCCTCCACCGGATATCTGATCTGGCTGGACGACAAGGCAAGCATCATCATCGATGCGGGGCCGGGAAGTTTGCAGCGCTTCAAGCAAAGCGGTGCAAAGTATGCAGATATCAGGGCAATCTTTTTCACCCACTTTCATGTCGATCATAGCGCCGACCTGGCCGGCTACGTGAAAGGGGGATTCTTCAGCGAGCGCAACCTCAATCTGCCTCTCTATGGCCCCAGCGGTGATACCTTTATTCTCTCTGCCGACGATTTCGTCAAAAAATTGTTCAGTGCTGCAGAGGGCGTCTATCCCTATCTGGACCCTACCATCAACCCGCAGGCAAACAGCGCATACAAATTATTGCCGCATACGATTCAGTGGTCCTACCAGGAGTTGGATCCCATCCAGGTCTATGCGGACAAGGAGTTCAAGGTAACTTCTGTCTCTGTTCACCATGGGCCTTTTCCTGCTCTGGCATACCGGGTGGAAGTTGCCGGCTGTGTCATCAGCTTCAGTGGAGATATGAGTGGTCGTCTCAACACCCTGCCTGATCTGACAAAGGGGTCTGATCTGCTGGTCGCCCATAATGCCATTGCGGAAGATGCCACCGGCGTACCGCAGCTGCTGCATATGAAACCGACTATCATCGGTAAAATAGCAGGTGAGGCAAAAGTCAAAAAGCTGTTGTTAACACATATGATGGAACGCAGCATCAACCGCCAGGATGAAACCGTGAATCTGATACGCAAGAGTTACCAGGGGCCGATACTCTTTCCCCGCGACCTGGAGAGTTTTCATCCATAAGGGATGAGAAAGAATGTAAAGTGCCAGGATCTACAGGATGCTATCTTTTCTCAATCGTGATGAGAGGATCGCTCCTATGTCTGGACTTCTGCACAGACTGTGGGAGCGGCCTTCCAGCCGCGAAATACACGGACTTATAGAGAAATCATATCGATACGATACTAATTTAAGTCTACGGCATATTTTTTGAGCAATTCCATCGGGATAATATCCACGGCTTTGATGTGCGTTCTTCTAAGATGAACTCTCGGCGCCATATTGTTTTTTTCTGCCTCAAGCCATCGGGCGGCACACAAACACCAGCTATCTCCGGGTAATAATCCGGGAAAATCAAATTGCGGTGCAGGCGTGGTTAGATCATTCCCTCTGAATCTGGAGTATTCCAGAAATTTTTTCGAAGCTTCGATACAGACGGTATGTGAGCCAACATCCTCTTTGCAAGTATTACATTTACTATCCCGAAAATACCCGCTAGTCGGGTTTTCACCACAGACTTCTAATTTTTCACCAAACACGTTAAGTGATTCATCCATTACCATTGTTTCAGTACCTTCACTGTTTCTTGATTGAATTCAACTTTTTGATGACTTTATACAGAGCGGATGAATCCAGTTCCGCGTCACCCTGTCCAACCAGTACATTCAGCCATTGTGCGCTAATCGCTGTACCCGGAAGTGCAATACCCAGTACGCCTGCTGTCTGCAGCACCATTGCCATGTCCTTGTGGTGCAGTCCGGCTTTGAAGCCCGGTGTGTAGTCCTCGTCGATCATGTTCTGACCATGCTGTTCAAGTATACGGCTGTTGGCAAAGCCACCCAGCAATGCTTCACGGATTTTTGATTTGTCGATGCTCATCGCATCGGCGAGACAAAATGCTTCGGCGACTGCAGTAATCGTCTGGGTGATAATGATCTGATTACACGCCTTGGCAAGCTGCCCGGCGCCATTGCCACCTATATGCACAATATTCGAGCCCATCAACTCAAACAGCGGAAGGATTCGCTCGAAAACGGGCTTGTCTCCACCGACCATGATAGAGAGTGTCGCCGATTTAGCGCCCGTTGTTCCGCCAGATACCGGTGCATCGAGCATGTGGATGTCACGAAGTTTTAATTGCGCTGCAATTTCACCTGTTTTCAACGGTGAAATTGTACTCATGTCGATGACGATAGAGCCGGGGCGGGCTGCATCGATTATGCCGTCCTTGCCGAGGACAACCTGTTCAACATCCGGCGTGTCAGAGACATTCACGAATACAATCTCTGTTTCAGCAGCGACATCTGCAGGAGTCATGCAGAGAGTTGAATTGGTGGATTCAAAGGGGAGTAGAGTTGACTGTCGACGTGCGTAGAGTGTGAGTTGATGCCCTGCATCGAGCAGGTGCATTGCACATGGCCGTCCCATCAGGCCAAGGCCGATATATCCTATTTTCATCAGTAAGCGTCTCTTTTCATTTCCTGATTATCCCTGAGATAAGAGTTCGTAGTCAGCTATACAGCCTACGTTTCGCATGTATAGTTAATCGACTTCCGAATTAATCGTTGTCTTTTTTCGATTTCATTTTTCCATGTCCAGTCGTTTAACTATTCGATAGCATACTCCCACCATCGGTCACAAAGTCGCGTATAGGTCTCGATCGGGACTTTCAATAACGCCAAAATCTGCCGCCTCAATGCGTTCATTCCTTTGAGTGCGGTATGAATGACATCGCCGGATTGTTCGATGGTCGCCAGATGAACTCCGTGAAAGGTGTCCACGATTGTTCGCCAGGTTGGCTTTTTTGTGAGCATCCCGGCAGGGCGCATCGGAAGACTCTCGATCTCCTGCTCCTGCATCTCCAGGCGAATCCTCCGCTCAATCAAACTGACCAGCATCAGTGCGATGAAATAGAGAAACATCATCGCTTCGATGCGCCGGGGAGTTTTCAAAAATACCGGTGCAACTTCCAGTACAGATTTATGCGTATTAAAGCGTTTCTCCAGGTAAGGCTGATCCTTGTAGGTGCGCAGAACATCAACCGGATCCAGGGAGGTATTGTCCACCAATGGAAATAATCCGTCACCCCGCTGCATTCTACGAATCACCTCCTCATCGCGTCTCCACTCCAACTGGTAGTGGATGATTTCTTTTTCTTTATAGCACGTTTTGGGGCCGGGACGGCCCTGTCCAACCTGGACTTTTTCGGTGGTTCTCTCCTCGTGAATCGTCACCGACAGGTAGGCGCTTGCTCCCGAGGTAGCCTTTTTGATGGCCAACTCAATCTGCTCGCGGGTTTTTAAAAAACGTTGGTTCAGGCCGGAGGAGAGCGTCTCCAATGCTTGCTCCGCTTTACAGATGCGCTTTTCCCGGGCCTTCTGCTCAAGCCTCTCTTTTGTCTGGCTGTGAATCCATGAAATGCGATAACCGGCGTTCATGGTCTCACCGACATGGATGCGGTATTTTTGTGTACGCCCCTTCTTGCGACTGTCGGGAGATTCATATTCATGCTGCCATGTGATCTCTTCTCCATCGTGGACTCTCTCCAGAAACCCCTTCACTTCGCGAAAGTTGCGTGGAACCACCGTGATAAACTGACCGCCATTCTCGTCGATGGTATGCATGTTTTCGTAAGAACACAACTTGCTGTCCGCCACATAGACGAAGTCCTCCTTGCCAAGCATCTCCCGCAACTGCTCCCAATTGGGAACGTGAGTTGTGACATCGGCCTGATTTCCGTCGTATATCTGGTAACTGATCGGAACGTGGCCGTCAGCAGTGATGTTCAATCCAAACACGATTTGCTTGCAATCCGGACGGTGATCC
>JAQYVP010000138.1 GCA_030145485.1 Chromatiales bacterium | reverse complement strand
GAATGAGGAGGGTTTCAATGCCCCTTTATGTTGCTCCGAATGCTGAGAGACTCGTCGGCATGGTCACTGATGATCCAGAGATTGACCTGGAGATGACTGCAAAGCGCATGGTTATGAATTGAAGGTTGGCAGTGATCTGCTACCTTGTAGCTTGCCACTACATCTACGCAACGGCAACTAAAGCCTTGTCTGCGAGAGTAGATGAGGTTTTCTTTATATCATCATTGCCAGCTTCTCAAGCGCACTCTTCTCGATATTCGCTACTGCCTGCTGCAACCCATCACTTCAGCAATATCCTTGTGGCTCATGGCTGGCTGTATGGGTCTGGATCTTCTGATGTATGGCGGTGATACCCCAAGCCTGGGGCAGACTGTTTGAGCTGAGTCTATGGCTTCGTCAGTGAGCGGTGTCTCAAGTCCCATGTGGTATTCTCATAGGTGGATGATTAGAAGTTTACCACTCCACCTTAGTCTCCACCTCAGGCATTGGTAGCGTGCTTCTTGAAGAGAGTAAAAACACTCTAACATACTGAATAACATAATTTAAATATAAAATGGAAAAAGATAATACGAGACTCTATCTTGGTATCGACCAGGGGACGCAGTCAAGCCGTGCGATTATCTTCAATCAGCAGGGGGAGATCGAGGCCAGTGCGCAGCTGGCAGTTTCATTGTTGCGTGATGGAGAGCGTTGCGAACAGGATGGCAATGAGATCCTGGATTCACTCACGACTGTCATCACCTCTGTCATTGAACAAATTGGAGCCGATCCGGAACAGGCTGCTGAAATCACAGCAGCCGGGCTGGCAACACAGCGCTCCAGTGTCATTGCATGGGATGCAGTAACAGGTCAGCCGTTGTCGCCGCTGCTGAGCTGGTCTGATCGACGCGGTGAAGCGTTTATTGCTTCGATCAGGCATCAGGAATCTCTTGTTCGTTCACGCACCGGACTGCCGCTGACAGCTTACTATGGCGGCAGTAAGATTTGCTGGCTGCTGACGCAGAATACAGCTGTTAAACAGGCCCGGCAGCAGCAGCGCCTGTGTATCGGCCCGCTTGCCAGCTTTCTGCTGTTCAATCTACTACAAGACTCGCCCTACGTGGTCGATCATGCCAATGCGTTGCGTACTCAACTGTTCAACCTGGAGTGTCTGCAGTGGGATGCAGAGTTGCTGGGTCTCTATTCAGTGCCTCAGCATCTGCTGCCTGAAGTCAAACCAACACAAGCGGACTATGGTCGAATCAAAGCTGGCAATATTCCGCTGATGGCGGTCAACGGTGACCAGACTGCGGCACTGCTGGCTGCATTTCCCGGTAGTGAATGCGGTGCATTGGTCAATGTTGGAAGCGGAGCTTTTATCTTATCTCCAACGGGAAATCGACCGATACGAAGCGGCAATCTGTTGACAGGGTTGTTTCATAGCAGCAGCGAACAGAGGGAGTATTTGTTGGAAGGGACGGTCAATGGCGCCGGTTCCGCTCTCCAGTGGCTGCAGCACAAGATGCCTTCACAGGAGCTTGTTGATCTCGAGCATGCATTCTCAAAGCCGTTTTCAGATACGATTTTCATTAATGGCATCGGCGGCCTGGGATCCCCATTCTGGAAATCGCTTAACAGCGGCTTCTGGTCGATCAGCAGAGAGTTCATGATAGAGGATACGCAAACGATCGATGACAACCTCCAGGGGTTGGTTGCAGAGAGTATTCTGTTTTTGATCCAGGCAAATATTGACGCCATGCTGGAGCAGATAACAGGATTTCATCAACTGACCATCACAGGAGGAATCGCCCGTGTAGATGGTTTCTGCCAGCGTCTGGCGAACCTCTCCGGCATGGAAGTCGTGCGCCCGCAAATAGTCGAGGCTACCGCCAGGGGAATAGCTTCCGAGGCGGCTGCTGAGAATGGTCAATGGAGCAATGCTGTAGAAGAGAGATTTTATCCACGGCAGGATGGTTCGCTGAGCAGGCGTTATCACACTTTTCTGGCGCTGATTTGAGAGTATTCGGTGCAATGCGTTCCAACTCATTTTTTTCCACAGATGCACACAGATAAACACAGATGAGAGAGACATTTTAACCACTGAACACACGGACTACACGAAATTACTTCGATTTTCTATTCCGTGTTTTCAGTGTGTTCCGTGGTAAAGCGTTTTGTGATCTTCACTATCCTGACTATCAGGCTATAATCCACCGAGTTTTCTCTGATTTGCACTCCGCAAGCCTGACAACTGGAATAGCCTGATGCGTGGCCACGGCCAGGATATGACACAAAAAAATAGTGCAAACGAGCACTTCAGCTGGCGCAGCCTGCAGGCGGTGACCCCGTTTCTGTGGGAGTACCGCGGGCGGGTGCTGCTGTCGCTTGCTTTTCTGATTCTGGCCAAACTCTCTCTTGTCGGCATCCCCCTGGTGCTAAAAAAGATCATCGAGCAGTTTGAGAACACTCCGCAATTGGTGGTTGCCGTCCCTATCGGCTTGATTGCCGGATATGGCCTGCTGCGTCTGTTGGCATCACTTTTCAACGAACTGCGTGATGCCGTTTTCGCGCGGGTAAGATATCACGCCATGCGGCGTCTCTCGACACAGGTTCTGCAGCATCTGCACAGCCTGTCGTTGAATTATCACATGGAACGCCAGACAGGCGCGATCAGCCGCGATCTCGATCGCGGCGCACGTTCCGCCAGCACCATTCTCAACTACATGGTGTTCAGCATCATTCCAACACTGGTCGAGTTTGTGCTCGTTGGCGGTGTATTGCTGAGCCTTTATGATGTCAAATTCACTCTCATCACTTTCGGCGCCATCGCCGCCTATTTCCTCTTTACACTGGCGATCACCGAGTGGCGCATGGAGTTTCGCCACAAGATGAACGAGCTCGACTCCGAAGCCAACAACCTTGCCTTCGACAGCCTCATCAACTACGAGACGGTGAAATATTTCGGCAACGAAGCCGCTGAAATGAAGCAGTATGATGATCTGCTTGGTCAGTGGGAGATGTGGGGCGTCAAGACCCAGACATCCATGTCGCTGCTGAACTTCGGCCAGGGAGCGATTATTGCGCTCGGTGTCACACTGATCATGTGGTATGCCGCCGCCGGTGTTGCCGCTCGCGAGATGGGCATCAGCGACCTGGTGCTGCTGAGCGCGCTGATGATGCAGGTCTTCATGCCACTGGGCTTTCTCGGCATCGTCTATCGCCAGATCAAATATACACTTGTGGATATGCAGCGGCTGTTTGACCTGATGCACAAGCAGCCCGATGTAGAAGATAGCGCTAACGCAACACAATTATCTGTGCAAGAGGGCGCTATTCGCTTCGAACATGTTGATTTCTCCTACCAGCCACAGCGCCAGATCCTTTTTGATCTCTGTTTTGAAGTCAAGGCAGGCTCCAAGGTTGCCGTCGTCGGCCATTCCGGCGCCGGCAAATCGACACTGGCGCGGCTGCTGTATCGTTTTTATGATATCAATGCAGGAAGGATCACAATCGATGGCCAGGATTTGCGTGATGTCAGCCAGCAGAGCCTGCGCTCCGCCATCGCGATCGTGCCTCAGGACACGGTGCTGTTTAACAACAGCATCTATTACAACATCAACTATGGCCGCTTCGATGCCACCCGTGACGAGGTGGAGGCGGCATCCCGCATGGCGCATATTCACGATTTTATACAGCAATTGCCTGATGGCTGGGAGACAGTTGTCGGCGAGCGTGGCCTGAAGCTCTCGGGTGGTGAAAAGCAGCGTGTCGCCATTGCCCGTGCGATTTTGAAACAACCACGCATCCTGATCTTCGATGAGGCGACATCATCACTCGACAGCGGCACAGAGCAGATGATTCAGGAGACGCTCACCGAGGTTGCAGAAAACCATACCACGCTGGTCATCGCACACCGTCTCTCCACCATTGTCGATGCCGACAGCATCGTGGTAATGGATCAGGGACGCATCGTCGAGCAGGGAACGCATCAGCAGTTGCTGCAGCTGCATGGAGAGTATTACCATATGTGGGAGTTGCAGCAGCAGGAAGAGCAGGAGTCCGCAAGATGAAAGTCTACCTGGTTGGTGGCGCGGTTCGCGACACCCTGCTCAAACTGCCGCTCAAGGATCGGGATTACGTGGTCGTGGGCGCTACGCAGCAGCAGATGCTGGAGCAGGGGTATCAGCGTGTCGGCAAGGATTTTCCGGTGTTTCTGCATCCGCACACAAAAGATGAATATGCGCTCGCACGCACGGAGCGCAAGAGCGGGCATGGCTATACCGGATTTACTTTTGATGCCGAGCCGGATGTCACACTGGAGCAGGATCTGTTGCGCCGTGATCTGACCATCAATGCCATGGCAATGGATTTGGACGCTGACGGTGCACTGATCGACCCCTATGGTGGTGAACAGGATCTGCGCAAGGGTGTGCTGCGGCATGTCTCTGAAGCATTCCGTGAAGATCCGGTGCGCGTATTGCGTGTGGCGAGGTTCGCTGCCTGTTTTGCCGATATGGGCTTTGTCATCAGCGCAGGCACCATGGTGCTGATGCGCACCATGGTGGAACAGGGTGAAATTGATTATCTTGTACCTGAGCGCGTGTGGCAGGAGACTGCGTGTGCACTGGCCGGGCCATCACCGCAGCGCTTTTTCGAGGTGCTGCGTGAATGCGGCGCACTGGAGGTGCTGTTTCCGGAGATCGCTACACTGTTCGGTGTTCCCCAGCCATGCCTGCATCACCCTGAAATCGATACCGGTGTACATACCATGATGTCGCTGCAGCAGGCTGCCCGCCTCAGTGATGATCCGCGAGTGCGCTTTGCCGCGCTGCTGCATGATCTCGGCAAGGGGAGAACCAGCTCGACGCTATGGCCGCGTCATCATGGTCATGAAGCACGCGGGGGCGCACCGGTCAATGCACTCTGTCAACGCTTCAGGGTTCCCACGGACTACTGTGAACTGGCGCGCCTGGTGGCGCAATACCATGGTCATTTCCGGCGTGTCACAGATGAACTCAAAGCATCGACCATCGTGACAACGCTGGAGGCAGTAGATGCATTTCGCCGTCCGCAGCGTTTTGAGCTGTTTCTGCTCGCCTGTGAAGCTGACCTGCGCGGGCGCACGGGAAGGGAGGATGCGCCATTGCCGCATCGCGCTAACTTTCAGCGCCTGCACCAGGTAGCAAACAATGTTTCGGTGGATTCTATCCGTGCGGATGGGATCGAGGGAAAAGCAATTCGCGATGAACTGCACAAACGTCGCATCAGCGTCGTAAAGTTCCTGCTCAGGGAGATCCGCAAATGAGCATCCTGACAAGTCTCAACAGGCAGATTTTGCAGATACTGCGCGATGCCGGAGTTGTATGGCCTCTGGCCCTGCTGTTGGCGGGCGTGTTGCTGCTGTGTTTCGCTGTGGTGACTCTGCCAGCTGAAAGCGACGCAAACAGTGGTGTGCTGTTTATTGCATTGAGTATGGTTGTTACCGGCTTGTTTATCAGCGCCTGGCAACTACACAGCAAGCTGCTGAGACCGTTGATGGTGCTGCAGAATTCTGTCGCCGGCGTCTCACAGGGCAATCCCGGGGCGATGGTGTCGATGCAGAATGAGGGTGCACTGTCTTCACTGGTGCATGATATCAGAAGCATCAACGAGGAGTTATACGACCTCTACGAGGATATGGATAACCGCGTCGAACGTCAGACACGGCGGCTGGCGCAAAAGACAGCCTCCCTGAAGATTCTCTACGATGTGGCCGCAACCATCAACGAGGCTGCCTCGCTGGATGAGCTGCTGCTGCGTTTTCTGCGCATGCTCAAGGAGATGCTCGATGGCCGCGCCGCGACCATTCGCCTGGTTACCCCCGGCGGCAACATGCGCCTGGTTGGAACGATTGGGCTGGACAACACCCTGCTGCATGACAAGGAGATGCTGCCGGTTCAGCTGTGTGTTTGCGGCACAGCCCTCTCGCAGGGAAATATCCTGTGTGAAAATAATCCCCAACGCTGTTCTAAAATCAACGGTCGTAAAATGTTTGGCAGCGATGAGATTGATGTCGTCAGCGTGCCGTTGGAGTATCATGACGATGTACTGGGCATCTATACTGTCTTTGTTGACTCTGAGGGTGTCTCGGGGCGTGAAGATATCCTTGATCTGCTGAAAACCATCGGCAGTCACCTGGGAATGGCGGTGGCCAAACAGCGCTCAGACGAAGAGGCCCGTCGTCTTTCCATTATGGAGGAGCGTACAGCCCTGGCGCATGAGTTGCATGACTCGCTTGCACAGACACTCGCCAGTCTGCGCTTCCAGGGGCGCATGTTATCTGACACCATGCACCAAGAGCAGCCTTCGGAGGCTGCATTCGCTGATCTGGAGAAGATACGCAACGGTCTGAATGAAGCGCATACCGAATTACGCGCCTTGATCGGCAGCTTCAGAGCGCCATCCGGGGAGAGGGGGTTTCTGCCGGCGCTGCAGAAGCTGGCGCAGCGATATGAGGAGACGACAGGCATTACTCCTTTTGTGCAGCTCAAGTGCGCTAATCTGGAATTGAATCCCAGCGAGGAGATGCAGTTGCTGCGCATTGTGCAGGAGTCTCTGGCCAATATCCGCAAACATGCAGAGGCCAATACAGTGCGTATTCTGATCAATCTCGACAGCAGCGGCATGACAGTGTTGATCGAGGATGACGGCAGTGGTTTTGAACAGACGCCTTCCGGTAAGCCGGGTGAGCATATCGGTCTCTCGATCATGCAGGAACGCGCACGCCGATTGGGTGGAGAACTCCGGATCGAGAGTGAGCCGGGGGAGGGCACCCGCGTAGAACTTGTTTATGTACCCGAATCGATGAAAAATGATAACAGGAACTCTTGATTCAACAACATTTTCACAAATAAGTTAAATTTCAACCATGACTCTCGCCAAGAAAAACCTTTGCGGTCTTGGCCTACATGGATGTAGGTCAGGGGCGTAAGCAGGACGCGGAAGCTTTGCGTCTTGGCGAGAGAAAATGATCTCTTTCATGCCATGTCTGTCTGAAATATGGTCTCACTAGAAATGGAAAAAAGTAAATGCAAGTACTGTTGATAGATGATCATGCGCTGTTTCGTTTTGGTCTGCGAGAACTGCTGGAACGCCGCAATATCGATGTGCTGGAAGCAACCGGTGACTGTGAAGAGGGGATACGCCTGGCGCGTGAACATCAACCCGATGTGGTACTGCTGGATATGCGTATGCCGGAGATGAGCGGCATCGAAGTCCTCAAACGTCTGCGTGAAGACCACCCTCAGATACCGGTCACCCTGCTCACCACCAGTCAGGAAGAGCAGGATGTCCTTCATTCACTTCAATATGGCGCCAATGGCTATCTGCTGAAAGATATGGATCCTGATGAATTGATCGATGCGCTGAAGGAAATTGTTGACGGCGGTACGGTCATCTCAAAAGAGTTGACCGCTGTTCTGGCTCGAGCAGCTGTCAGGCAGGAGGAAAAGGAGATTCCCGAAAAGCCTGAAGAGGATCACTTCTCCGAGCTGACGCCGCGAGAGAGGGAGATTCTGTGCCATCTTGCTGAAGGAGAGAGCAACAAGGTGATTGCGCGTGATCTTGGTATTTCAGATGGCACGGTCAAGCTGCACGTCAAAGCCATCCTGCGCAAGCTGGAAGTTCATTCCCGCGTTGAAGCGGCGGTAATGGCAGTCAAACGCAATGCCTGCGAGCCTGAATGACACTCCTCTCAATCACTCGGCTACACTATTTGTCATACCGGCGAATGCCTCTATCCAGGAATGCGGCGCTCATTGGATGGAGGGAGATGGATCCCGGCCTTCGCCGGGATGATGGAGGTATTATGCATTTAATCGTTACTTGCTATTCAGGGTAGCGAGACCAAGTCACAGACTGACGAGGCATGGAAAAGATCATTTTTTCTCGCCAAGACGCAAAGCTTCCGCCTCCTGCTTAGGAGTTGTCCATAAATAACTTCCCGATATCGTGCAGCAATGTTGTTCATCTTCAAGGCGCAGCAAAGGGCGCATAGCAGCGTTATGTAACTTTTGCTGGAACGCAGAAGAGGGACAACAGGGCAAGCAGGATCGGGAAGTTATTTTTGGACAACGACTTACGCCCCTGACCTACATCCATGTAGGCCAAGACCGCAAAGGGTTATCTTGGCGAGAGTCATTATTAAAATTTGATTCGTTTGTAAAGATGTTAGCAACTCAAATTTCCAGGGTGGATTCCCTTGTACAAACCAAATAAAGGGCGTTAATAATGCAAAGATTTGTTGAACTCATGCGCGAGTGGATCGGTGATATCCCGGAGCACATGCCATGGGATCTCGAGCAACGACTCGAACAGAACAGCGATATCCTGATTGTCGATGTGCGTGAGCAGATCGAATTCGATGCCATGCGCATTCCCGACTCGATTTGTGCTCCACGCGGCATCCTGGAGTCCTGCTGCGAATGGGATCTTGAAGAGACCATCCCCGAACTGGTCAGGGCGCGTGATCGCGAGGTCGTGGTGGTATGCCGCTCCGGACACCGCAGCCTGCTCTCAGCAAAATCCCTGGAGATACTCGGCTTTGAAAATGTCGCCTCGCTGAAGACCGGCATCAAGGGTTGGAATGACTTCGAACTGCCGTTGCTGGATGCTACAAACAAGCCTGTTGATCCTGATGAAGCAGACGAGGAGTTGACCGCAAAGGTGAGAGAGGAGCAGCTCGATCCGGCAAGGCGCAGATAATACAGTTATGCACAAGCGATCCTTGAGCGAGCAACTTCTTTATATATTGGGTTATATTTCAATCACAACTCTCGCAAAGACGCCAAGTTCGCTAAGAAAAACCTTTGCGGTCTTTGCGTCTTGGCGAGAGAGAAGAGTCTCTTTTACTCTATGAAAACCGCCATAATTATTCTGATACTACTGCTCGTTATCGGTTATATCCTGGCAGCCCTGTATCTTTATATCAATCAGAGATCGATGATCTATTTCCCGCATTCGGGGCCTTCCGACAGTCATGACACGACCTTTGAGATTGAGAGTGACGGGCATAGTCTGAAAGGGTGGATGGTCAATCCCGGGCAGCATGAGGCGATCATCTATTTTGGCGGAAACTCGGAGCGAATCGAGGCAAATATTGAGGTGTTTCAAAGCATCTTTCCGCACTACACACTCTATCTGCTCAATTACCGCGGTTTTGGTGAGAGCGACGGCGAACCGACTGAAGCAGGGCTGTATCAGGATGCACTGGCAATCTACGATCACCTGAAAACCAGGCATATGCAGATCTCTGTTATCGGACGCAGTCTTGGCAGTGGTGTCGCCACCTGGCTGGCAGCGTCCAGAAAAGTAAAAAATTTGATCCTGGTGACACCTTTTGACAGTGCCAAGGAGGTTGCACAAAAGGCTTATCCCTTCTTTCCAATGTCTCTGTTATTGAAAGATAAACATGATTCATGGAGCAGGGCAAAGCTCATCGACAGCCGCATACTGATGCTGATCGCAAGTGATGATATGATCATAACCAGAGAGCACAGCGACAGACTGGCGCAGCAATTCAAGCCGGAGCAGATCGAGGTGGTGGTGATCGATGATGCAACCCACAACACCATTTCAACCCATCAGGAATTTTCCCAAGCCATGAAAAATTTCATGCAATAAGAGCGGAGCATAGCATGAAAAAAAGGTGGGATGCGCTACCTCATATACGGTCTATCTTTCACCACGGAACACACAGACCATACGGAATCATTTTGTTTTCTTTCCGTGTTTTCAGTGTGTTCCGTGGTTAGAATTGTTTTTCTTTGGATAGGGCCGGTACAATAAAGCATGACGATTGTGTTGCACATAACACTTAAAACCTAACTCCATATTTCAACTCAGGAACAACGAATGTCATTGATCAAACCTTTTACCGGCTTGCGCCCGGCTGCCGGACGTGCTGATGATGTGGTGGCGCCTCCCTATGACGTGATGAACGCCACCGAAGCAGGTGAGATGGCTGAAGGCCGGCCATGGAGTTTTTTGCACATTTCCCGCCCCGAAATCGACCTGCCCGAGGGGACTGATCCCTATGTGCCGGAGGTCTATGACAAGGCGCGTGAGAATCTTGATCGCATGATTGCCGAGGGGGTATTGGAGCGTGATCCCAAAGAGAGCTACTACGCCTATCGCCTGACAATGGGTGATCATATACAAACCGGAATCGTGGCTGCTGCCTCTGTCGACGCCTATGACAATAACCGGGTAAAAAAACATGAGTTCACCCGTCCGGTCAAGGAGGATGATCGCGTGCGCCAGATCGAGGCATTGAATGCGCAGACCGGGCCGGTATTTCTCGTCTACCGGGCCAACACAGTCGTCGATACCCTGTTGGCGGAGGTGAGCAGCAGGCCTGCTGATATTGATGTCACTGCACGCGATGCTGTACGCCATGAGATGTGGATGATCGATGACGAAGACGAAGTAACGCTACTGACACAGGCTTTCGATGCCATGCAGGCAATCTATGTCGCTGACGGACATCATCGTTCGGCAGCAGGCTCTCGCGTGGGCAACAGCAGGCGCGAGGCCAATCCCGACCATCATGGGAACGAATCCTACAACTATTTTCTGAGCGTCATTTTTCCACACGACCAGATGCAGATTCTCGATTACAACCGTGTGGTCAAGGACCTCAATGGCCTGGACAAAGAGACTTTTTTGCAGCGGGTTGCAGAGAACTTCAGTGTTGAAAAATCGGAAGTTGCCGTGAAGCCCGGGGCAACCGCTGTGTTTGGCATGTATCTCGATGGCCAGTGGTACAAATTACAACTGGATCTGGGAAAGATTCCTGATGATCCTGTCGCCAGTCTCGATATCAGCCTGCTGGCCGACAACCTCATCGATCCGATTCTCGGCATCAGCGACCAGCGTACCGACAACCGCATCGATTTTGTCGGTGGAATTCGTGGTCTCGAGGGACTGCAGAAACGCGTAGACAGCGGCGAGATGGCCGTTGCCTTCTCTCTCTATGCGACAACCATGGAGGCACTCATGGCGGTTGCCGATGCCGGTGAAGTGATGCCGCCGAAATCAACCTGGTTCGAACCCAAGTTGGCGGATGGCCTGGTGAGTCATGTTCTGGACTGAGGAGTAAAGCAGAACCCGTCTGTTTTTTACTACGGAACACACAGACCACACGGAATTTTGTAACTATTCAGTATCCTCTGAAATCAGCCAATAAGTCACTGCTATTGGGTGTATCTGGAGGAAACGTCGGAGGCAGGGCCGTTCCTTTGCATCCATGCAATCACGGCATGTTCCGGAAGATATACCCGGTAGCAGTGACGTTCCCGTAGGTGCTGAATAGTTACGGGATTTTTTGTTTTCTTTCCGTGTGTTCGGTGTGTTCCGTGGTTGATTTTCCCGGGTTTTACTCTTTCAGGCTAGCGGAGAGGTGCGGGCGAATCGTATCCAGCATCACCTTGTGAAGCTTCACATTGGCTGCAACTACGTTGCCGGTCTCCAGGTAGCGGTTGCCGCCGCTGAGATCGGTGATCAGCCCGCCGGCCTCCTTGATCAGCAGGGCTCCGCCGGCAATGTCCCATGGCGCCAGTCCCAGTTCCCAGAATGCATCGATTCGCCCCATCGCCAGCCATGCGAAATCGAGTGCGGCAGAACCCGGGCGGCGTACCCCGGCGCTGTCAACGATGAGGTCGCGCATCATACCGAAATAGGCGTCGGCATGGGTCATATCACGGTAGGGGATGCCGGTTCCGAGCAGAGAGCCATCGAGTCCCTTGCGCGGGGAGACACGCATACGCCTGTCATTGATGAAGGCGCCTTCACCTTTGGTGGCATGGAAAAGCTCTTCACGCATCGGGTCATAGACAACCGCACTGAGGAGTTCGCCACGGTGGCGCAAAGCGATAGAGACTGAAAATTGCGGCAATCCATGCAAATAATTGGTGGTGCCGTCGAGTGGATCGATGATCCATTCAAACTCGTTGCCCTCATGCAGACCGCTCTCCTCGGCAAGAATCGCGTGCTCCGGGTAGTAGCGTTTGATCGTTTGGATGATCACCGCTTCAGAGGCGCGGTCAACTTCACTGACATAGTCATTCTGCTGCTTGGTCTCGATTTTCAGTGAGCCAACACGATCAAAATAACGGGTGAGTACTCTGCCGCCGTCACGAGCGGCGCGCATGGCAATATTAGTCATCGGGTGCATGACGCGCGAGGATACAGCATGCAGGGGCCAATATAAAGTAGAATAGACGATTGAATTTCATCGCACGAGCCGTCAACATCGTTACAAATGAACCAAATTTCAAGAATGATTCTCGCCAAGACGCAAAGCTCGCCAAGAAAAACCTTTGCGTTCTTGGCGTCTTTGCGAGAAGCAGAAAGATTTCCATGTTTTGTCTGTCTAACGCTAACTTTATGCTAATAAATTGTGATCCTGGCATGCGCCGGAATGACGGGTGACACTCAAATGCTTTCAAATATTCGTATCGTACTGGTCAACACCAGCCATCCGGGGAACATCGGCGCGGTGGCGCGCGCCATGAAAAACATGTCTCTGTCACGGCTTGTACTGGTCTCACCCTGCAGCTATCCACAGCAGGAGGATGTCGCTTTTGCACGCGCCTCCGGCGCACAGGATCTGCTGTCTGCTGCAACAACAGTTCAGTCACTGGATGAAGCACTTGTCGGCTGCCGCCTCATCATTGGCAGCAGCGCACGTTCACGCACCATTGGCTGGCCGATGTTGACGCCACGCCAATGCGCCACGAAAGCTGTCGATGCAGCAGCAGAATCCGAGGTGGCGCTGGTGTTTGGAACGGAACGCACCGGCTTGACTAACGAAGAGCTGGATCGCTGTCATCAGCTGGTACAGATTCCAACCAATCCTGATTACAGCTCTCTGAATATTGCCATGGCGGTGCAGGTGATCGCCTACGAGGTGCTGGTGACCAGTGGTCAGCACGCAGTGAATACAGATCGTGGACGCCTGCCTGCTACAGCTGAAAAATTTGACGGCTTCATGCAGCACCTGGAGCAGGCGCTGCATGATATTGGTTTTTCTGATCCCCGCAGATCGGACAAATTGGTGCGCCGCCTGCGACGCATGTTTCTGCGCGCGCAGCCGGATCCCGAGGAGTTGAACCTGTTACGTGGTATTCTAAGCGCTGCACAGGGACGAAAATCGATGAGATGAAAAAACAGGACTGAGTACTGAGGTACAACCTGAAACTTAAGTAATTTCTCAATAAGTCCGTGCATTATTCGAAATCTGCGCAGGGTTGGGATCAGCCTTTCAGGGACGCGTGAATACGTCCATGTAAGCTCTGATAAAACATCCATGTTTTTGACCGCCATGGAAGGCGGAAGTGCCGGAAATGCAGGAGCATTTTTTCGGCGGAAAGCCCTGAAAAGCAGACTCCCAACCCTACTTCCTGCACGGGGTTATTGAGAAGTTACAAACCTAAAACCTAAAACCTAAATCTTTAAACTTTCACATGTTTTCTAGAATCAAACAAGAGATAGCAGTTGTATTTGAACGTGATCCGGCTGCACGCAATACTTTCGAGATCATCACCACCTATCCGGGGTTTCATGCACAAATGCTGCATCGCGTGTCGCATCGCCTGTGGTTATGGAAACTCTACTGGGTGGCGCGTGTCACATCAAACATTTCACGTTTGATTACGGGCATCGAAATCCATCCGGGAGCAAAGATTGGCCGCCGCTTTTTTATCGATCACGGCATGGGCGTCGTTATTGGTGAAACTGCAGTGATTGGAGATGACTGTACTCTCTATCACGGTGTCACGCTCGGTGGCACCAGTTGGCAGAAAGGCAAGCGTCATCCGACACTGGGAGATGGCGTCGTGGTTGGCGCCGGCGCCAAGGTGCTGGGTCCAATCGAGATCGGTGATGGTGCACGCATCGGCTCAAATGCCGTGGTTGTAAAATCCATTCCTCCCGGAGCAACGGCTGTCGGCGTCCCGGGGCGCCTGATTCAGCCAAAAAAAGATGGGCCTGATGCGCACCGCAAAGTGATTGCCGAAAAGATGGGATTTGATGCTTATGGAGTCTCGAAGGATGCGCCGGATCCGGTCGCGCATGCAATCAACTGCATGCTCGATCATATACACGTCATGGATACACGCATGGAAAAAATGTGCGAGGCGCTGAAAAAAATGGATCTTGTTGATGAGATTACTATTGAAAACCTTGACTCCTGTGAAATTATTTCAACCGCAGAGGAGTTGTCGCGTCTTGAAGAGGAGAGCGCATCATTCTCTACAGACGAAAACCCCAACAAAAACCATGATTAATCAGGGATTGATAATTCTTGACTAAATTACTGAGTAATGTATATTCGCATTCACTAATTTATATAAATGCAATCCTCTGAGAGAGTATCGCATTTCAGTTCATTGATGGTCTTAATCTAAGAATGAAATTCCCCATCTATCTTGACTACTCCGCAACCACCCCGGTAGACCCGCGTGTTGCTGAAAATATGTGCCACTATCTGACAACCGATGGTATTTTTGGAAATCCGGCTTCCAGTTCACATGCGTTTGGCTGGGCGGCGGAAGATGCGGTCAAGCAGGCGCGTCAGGATGTCGCTGAGCTGATCAATGCCGATGCAAGAGAGATTGTATGGACCTCCGGGGCGACAGAATCCGATAACCTGGCAATCAAGGGTGTGGCGCACTTTTATCACAAAAAAGGCAAGCATATTGTTACTGTCAAGACTGAGCACAAGGCAGTCCTCGACAGTTGCCGGCAGCTCGAGCGTGAAGGTTATGAAGTAACCTACCTCGATGTTCAGCCAAATGGCCTGATTGATCTTGATGTTTTTCGTGCGGCATTGCGTAAAGATACCATCCTTGCCTCTGTCATGCATGTCAACAATGAGACTGGCGTGATTCAGGATATTGCCTCTATTGGTGAAATATGCAGAAATAATAAAATTATATTTCATGTAGATGCAGCGCAAAGCGCAGGTAAAATACCGATTGATCTCCAGGCGCTAAAAGTGGATCTGATGAGCTTTTCCGCGCACAAGATCTATGGCCCCAAAGGGGTGGGTGCACTCTATGTAAGGCGCAAGCCCCGCATCCGCCTCGAAGCCCAGATGCATGGCGGCGGGCATGAGCGCGGCATGCGTTCCGGTACACTGGCAACCCATCAGCTGGTCGGCATGGGAGATGCATTCCGTATAGCACGCGAGGAGATGGGCAAAGACAATGAGCGTCTGATGGAACTGCGCGGTCGTTTGTGGGAGGGGCTCAAGGATATGGAGGAGGTCTACCTCAATGGTGACCTGGAGCAGCGTATTTCCGGCAATTTGAATATCAGCTTCAACTATGTCGAAGGTGAAAGCCTCATGATGGCGTTGAAAAATATGGCTGTCTCTTCAGGATCAGCCTGTACTTCGGCATCGCTGGAGCCAAGCTATGTACTGCGGGCACTGGGTCGTGACGATGAGTTGGCGCACAGCTCGATACGTTTTACCATTGGTCGTTTTACCACAGCGGAAGAGATTGATTACGTCATCGAGATGACGCGTGAGCAGGTCAGGCGATTGCGTGATCTCTCACCGTTGTGGGATATGTACAAAGACGGCATCGATATCAAGTCGATCGAGTGGGCGGCGCATTAGGCAGGTGGTTAGGTTTTAAGTTTTAAGTTTTAGGTTACTGTCATCCTGGCGAAGGGTGGAATGACAGATATTCAATCCGGAGGATAGTAGTATGGCATACGGTGAAAAAGTCATTGATCATTATGAACATCCGCGCAATGTAGGCGTGATGGATACCAAATCCAGCGATGTCGGCACCGGCATGGTCGGGGCTCCAGCCTGTGGTGACGTGATGCGTCTGCAGATCCAGGTCAACGATGTCGGCATTATTGAAGATGCGAAATTCAAAACCTATGGATGCGGTTCTGCGATCGCTTCCAGCAGCCTGCTCACAGAGTGGGTCAAGGGAAAGACCCTGGAAGAGGCGCAGGAGATCAAGAATACAGAGATCGCCGAAGAGTTGGCATTGCCTCCTGTAAAAGTACACTGCTCGGTACTTGCCGAAGATGCAATCCGCGCCGCAATCTCTGATTATCAATCCAAACAGGAAGCCTGAGTGGCCATCACCCTGACGACCGCAGCGGCGGAGCGTGTCAACAGTTTTCTTGCAAATCGTGGCAAGGGACTGGGCGTGCGTCTCGGTGTAAAGACGTCGGGTTGTTCTGGAATGGCTTATGTCATGGAATTTGTGGACGAGGCCAATGACGATGATGTGGTTTATGAAGATCATGGAGTCAAGGTCATTATCGACAAGAAGAGCCTGATCTATCTCGAAGGCACTGAACTCGATTTTGGCAAGGAAGGCCTCAATGAGGGTTTTAAATTCAACAACCCGAATGCCAAAAACGAGTGTGGCTGCGGTGAGAGCTTCACCATCTAACACGCCCCGTTGTATGCTTGATTTGTCGAAAAACTACTTCGAGCTATTTGGCATGTCCGTTGGATATGTTATTGATATTAAAAAAGTTCGTCAGCGCTATCGTGATCTACAACGTGTCGTGCATCCTGATCGATACGTCAATGCCACAGACTATGAGCAACGGCTTGCCATACAGGGAGCCGCCTATATCAACGAAGCCTTCGATACCATCAAAGACCCCCTGCGCCGCGCTCAATACCTGCTGCTTCTGCATGGCCTTGATTTTGATCCTGACACTGAGACCACCACAGATACCGGCTTTTTGATGGAGCAACTGGAACTGCGTGAAGAGCTCTCTGAAATCCCCCTGCAGGCTGATCCATTACGAGCAGCTTCCGCTTTTATGGATCGTGTCAGCAGCATGTATAACAGACTTATCAGCAGTATGGCGATTGATTTTGAAATGCCGGATGAAAAGCAGCTGCAAGTAGCGCGTGAAAAAGTAAGAAAAATGCAATTTCTGAAAAAACTTCATACAGAGGCGGAGACAGTTGAAGGCAGGCTGGAAGAGGAGATGCTCTGATGGCGCTGTTACAGATCGCAGAACCGGGGGAGACCCAAGCCCCGCATCAACACCGGCTTGCCGCTGGTATCGACCTTGGAACAACAAATTCACTGGTCGCGGTTGTGCGTAGCGGAGAAGCCCGAACACTCGGCGATAATCATGCACAGCATCTGTTGCCGTCTGTCGTCGCATACACTGATTCAGGCATCATTGTCGGCGACGAAGCGCTGCAGCAGCAAATTGTCGATCCACACAACACCATCGCTTCAATCAAACGCCTGATGGGACGTGGTAGTGAAGATCTGCGCCTGCTTGGTGATGAACTTCCCTACAGGTTCGCAGCATCCGATTCTGTAGTTCCGCGTATACATACACGGCGTGGCAATGTCACACCTGTCGAGGTCTCGGCAGAGATCCTCAGAGTGCTTCAACAACGCGCCGAGGAGACGCTTGGTGGTGCATTAAGCGGTGTGGTGGTGACCGTGCCCGCCTATTTTGACGATGCCCAGCGTCAGGCCACCAAGGATGCCGCCGGACTTGCAGGTCTGAATGTCTTTCGCCTGCTCAACGAGCCGACGGCTGCTGCGATCGCTTATGGACTGGACAAGAGCGCCGACGGCATTCATGCCATCTATGACCTTGGTGGCGGCACCTTCGATATCTCGATCCTGCATCTCAATAAAGGCGTCTTCGAGGTGATGGCGACAGGTGGTGATACAGCACTTGGCGGTGATGATTTTGACCATCTTATTGCACAGTGGATCATTACACAGGCTGGCATCTCAAAACCGGATGCAGCCCTGCAACGTCAACTGCTGCAGACAGCCCGCGCTGCCAAGGAGAGACTTACACAACAGCAGAGCACAGATATCTCACTTGACAACATCGGCTGGCAGGGAGAGCTTGACAGGGAGGGTTTCAACCAGCTTGTCGATCCCCTGATTCGTAAAACTATTATTGCCTGCCGCCGGGCGCTGCGTGACGCAGGATTGACAACAGACGAGATCGAGGATGTGGTGATGGTCGGTGGTTCAACGCGTGTTCCACGCGTGCGTGAACTGGTGGGTGAATTTTTTGGCCGTGAACCGCTGGTCGATATCGATCCGGATCGGGTTGTTGCCATCGGTGCTGCAGTACAGGCTGACATTCTTGCCGGCAACAAGCCCGATGAGGAGATCCTGCTGCTGGATGTAACCCCGCTGTCACTCGGCATTGAAACCATGGGTGGTCTGGTTGAAACCATTATCCCGCGCAACACCACCATTCCAGTCGCACGCGCGCAGGAGTTTACGACTTTTAAAGACGGGCAGAGCGCTATGGCGGTGCATGTCGTGCAGGGTGAACGCGACCTGGTGGCTGATTGCCGATCGCTGGCGCGTTTTGAATTGCGCGGCATTCCACCAATGGTTGCCGGGGCCGCACGCATCCGCGTGACTTTTCAGGTCGATGCCGACGGTCTGCTGGGTGTCGAGGCTGAAGAGCTGACGCAGCACGTCAAGGCGAGTATTGAAGTCAAACCTTCCTATGGCCTGTCAGACAACGAGATTACGGAGATGCTGCGCGCATCGATGGAACACGCCGAGGATGATGTCAAATTCCGTCAGCTGCGCGAACAGCAGGTTGAAGCAGAACGTGTCATCGAGGCGTTGACAGCCGCGTTGGCAAAAGATGGCGATCAGCTGCTGAATGATGAAGAGCGTCGACTGATCGAAGCAGCGTTGCAACAGTTACGGCAGAATGCCCGTGGAGATGATGCCGCAGCCATCGAAGATAGCATCAAATTGCTGGAGCAGAGCTGTGATTTCTATGTGGAGCGGCGCATGAACAGCAGCATCCATGACGCCATGGCAGGCCATAATATTCACGAATTTGAAACTCCGGAGAAGTAATGCCCCAATTGATTTTCCTTCCCAATGAAGAGCACTGCCCGGAGGGCATGGTCATCGAAGCCGAACCGGGTACGACCATCTGCGATGCTGCACTCGCACAGGGTATCGAGATCGAGCATGCCTGTGAGAAATCCTGTGCATGCACCACCTGTCACGTCATCGTGCGTGAAGGTTTTGATTCATTGGAAGAATCAACCGAGATCGAGGATGATATGCTCGACAAGGCGTGGGGCCTGGAACCTGATTCCAGACTCAGTTGCCAGGCGGTCGTCGCTGATGAAGACCTGGTGATTGAAATTCCAAAATACACCATCAACATGGTGTCCGAGAATCATTAGGGGAAGGTTTTAAGTTTTAGGTTATTAGGTTTTAGGTTTTAAAAACCGCAGGGTGCCAATAAGCTTGCGCATTGCACCATGCTATCTATGGCATCAACGAATAGCGGTGTAATGCGCGGAGCTTATTACACTCTACAGAGATAAATCATATGTCATTGAAATGGCTGGACACCCTGGATATCGCGATCGAGCTGGACGAGACTTATGCCGATACCGATCCGAAACATATTAATTTTGTCGACCTGCGCAACTGGGTGATGGCGCTGCCGGAATTTGATGATGCCCCTGAACATGTCGGCGAAAAAATTCTCGAAGCCATTCAGATGGCCTGGATTGATGAGAGAGAGGACTGAGTAACGAGTACTGAGTACTGAGAAACTCACCACTCGTTACTCGCTACTCTCTTTATAGCCTTCAGGATTCGCTGACTGCCAGCGCCAGCTGTCTTCGCACATCTGCTGCAGACCGCGTTCTGCCCGCCAACCCAGCTCACGCTGCGCCAGTCCCGGGTCGGCATAGCAGGCGGCGATATCCCCGGGGCGGCGCACAACGATTTCATAGGGTACAGGCTTCCCTGAAGCCTGCTCGAAGGCCCTCGCCATTTCGATGACGGAGTATCCCTGACCTGTTCCCAGGTTATAAGCTGTCAGACCTGGATTGGTGTCCAGTTTTTGCAGCGCCTTGATGTGTCCCAGCGCCAGATCGACCACATGAATATAGTCGCGCACACCGGTGCCGTCTGTGGTGGCGTAATCCCCGCCGAACACGGATAGCTGCTCCAGTTTGCCTACTGCCACTTGGGAGATATAGGGCATGAGATTGTTTGGAATATCGCTGGGATCCTCTCCGATGCGACCGCTGTGGTGTGCGCCGACGGGGTTGAAATAGCGCAGCAACGCCACATTCCAGCTGCTGTCAGAGATATAGACATCACCCAGCATCTCCTCCACCATGAGTTTGGATCTGCCATAGGGATTGGTGGCGGAGAGAGGGAAATTCTCTGTAATCGGCAGGTGTTCAGGATCGCCATAGACTGTGGCCGATGAACTGAAGACGATATTTTTCACACTGGCGTGATTCATCACTTCCAGCAGGTTGATAGTGCCGCTGATATTGTTCTGATAGTAGTCGATCGGAATGCTCACAGATTCGCCAACTGCCTTGAGACCGGCGAAATGGATCACGGCATCGATGCTGAGTGCGGTGAAAACTCGTTCCAGCGCCTGCTTGTCGCGTAGATCAGCCTCAATGAATGTCAGCTGCTTCCCGGTCAACTCCTGTACTCGTTCCAGCGAGGTGACCATGCTATTGCACAGATTATCAACCACGACCACCTGATAGTCTGCATTCAACAGCTCCAGACAGGTGTGTGAACCAATATAACCGGCGCCACCGGTAACAAGAATGGTATTGATGCTGTTCATGGGGTCATCTTACTCAGAAGTTAAGCCGGATCGATATGCGGCGGGCAGATTTCAAAATATATTTGGGTTAGCAAGTTCACCGGACTAGTAAACCTTGAATGGCCAACACCTTTACAAAAGAGTCAAATTCTAAAAATGTCTCTCGCAAAGTCGCAAAGAACACCAAGAATAACCTTTGCGGTCTTGGCCTACATGGATGTAGGTCAGGGGCGTAAGCAGGACGCGGAAGCTTTGCGTCTTTGCGAGAGAAAATGTTTTCTTCATGCCTGTCAGTCTGAGACTTGGTCTCGCTAGTAGGAATAAACACTTGGTCCGTACTCCGCCGATTGAAAAATTGATAAATCGATGCGGCGATTGCGCTGTTTTCCATCCTCGGTGTCATTATCAGCAACAGCTTCCTGTGAGCCCATTCCCAGGATCGATAGCCGCATCGGAAGCACTCCCTGCTTGATGAACGCGACCATGACCGAGTGTGCGCGCTCTTTGGAGAGCTCAAGGTTGATCTCTTCCGAACCGCTATTGTCTGTATGGCCGCGCAGCTGGATACGCAGTACAGGATAGGCCTGCAGGATTGCTGCAGTTGCCTTGATCTGATCCAGTGACTCGTCATTGAGTTCGCTCGATCCGGAGGCGAAGTAGAGGCGGTCCAGAATATAGAATTGATCCGCCGGTATTTCATCGGCCTTTAAATCACTCAGAAGCAGCTCTTCAAAACCAGCCCGGGGAATATTGATTTTCCTCTCGCCCGGCAAGAGATAGTCGAAAGCGGTTCCAATAGGGTCGCCGAAGGCATTATGAAGCATATCAGCCTCCTCTTCACTATCAGGCAGCATCTTCCTTGCAACAACGATTGTGGGGACGTTCTTGATCATCTGCACCGGTTCAAGTGGCTCTTCAGGCGGCTGACCAGGCGAGGTGTCCTGTTGGGAGATATAGCCCTTGCGAAGAATTATCGCAATGGGAATGACCAGCAGCAGACCGGCGATGACGCCGAGAGAGAGCCTGGATTGAGACGCCTGCTGTGAAGACCTCTTATTTACATATTGATTCTCAACCGTGTCGCTGCTTGAAGATTGATCGTCAGAAGGCTGATTCATGGTCATAGGTGTTGGCTAGTCCGGGTTTCTACATCTCTAAGGAGGCCCTGAAAAGCAGACTCCCAACCCAACTCTTTTCCCGGGGAGAGAGTTGGGTTGAGGGAGTTATGATACATCATCAAGCTGCAATCATCATCCTCTGTGCAATTCTCTCAACGCCCATTCAATATGCTCCTTGACCAGCGCTGAGGAGTCATTCAGCCTGCATCGCAATGCTTCGATCACATCCTCGTGCGCTGCACCGTTTCCCAGCGCCACAGCGATGTTTCTCTGCCATCGCTGATAACCGATGCGGCGGATGGCTGAGCCCTCTGTGTTGTGCAGAAATGTCTCTTCATCCCAGGCAAACAACTCCAGCAGGGTGGCGCTGTCGAGTCGATGCCTGGGTAGAAAATCACTCTCTGCACTGTTGTCGGCAAAGCGGTTCCATGGGCAGATAGCCATGCAGTCATCACAACCATAGATGCGATTCCCCAGCATCGATCTGAATTCAACAGGAATCGCCCCCTGCAGTTCAATCGTGAGATAGGAGATGCAGCGCCTGGCGTCGACAACATAGGGTGCGACAATCGCCCGGGTAGGGCAGATATCGATACAGGAAGTGCAGCTGCCGCAGTGCTGCTGTGCCGGTTTATCGATAGGCAGCGGCAGATCAATATAGATCTCTCCGAGGAAAAACCAGGATCCTGCATGCTGATTGATGAGGTTGCTGTGCTTACCGATCCATCCCAGTCCGGCTTTTTGCGCCAGCGGCTTCTCTAGCACCGGAGCAGAATCGACAAACACACGCTGAGAGAAATCTCCGATCTCATTGGAAATTATCCTTGCCAGGGCAGCAAGACGTTTACGCAGGGTTTTATGGTAATCTCGCCCCAGCGCATAGCGCGAGATGAAGGCCTGCGCCGGGTTGTGGACAACGGCAAACAGATCCTCGTTGCTGTCCGGCAAATAATCCATGCGCACCGAAATGACACGCACAGTGCCGGCGATTAGCTCGCCAGGTCGACTGCGCTTGCTTCCGTGCCGCGCCATATACTCCATGTCGCCATGAAACCCCTGCTGCAGCCACTGGTGCAGATGATTTTCAGCTTCAGTGAGATCCGTATCAGTGATGCCGACTTGCTGGAATCCAAGTTCAGCGCCCCATGTTTTGATTTTAGCTGCAAGAGATTGCATAGGGAGGTTTAGGGAGGTTTTAGGTTTTAGGTAGAGAAAATTGCCTCTTGTGCAAATTTTGTGGGTTGTTGGCGGGATAAGCTTGGTAGTTGTTTGGTTTTCATCATTGTATGTTGATACACTGTAAAAGTTGTATCATGCCAGAATATCCACGAGAACCTAACACTTAAAACCTAAAACCTTCCTGCTTAAAACTTTTCCATGCCTGAACAACGACAGATTTCACAGCCATCCCAAAGCCTGCCCCACGCCCTCTATCGTGCCGAACAGGTGCGCAGGATGGACCATACGGCCATTCACCATTTCGGTATTGCCGGTGAGACCTTGATGGAGAGGGCAGGGGCCTTCAGTTATGCCATGCTGGCGCGCTATTGGCCGCAGGCAAAGTCCATCGCGGTGATTTGCGGGACGGGAAACAACGCTGGTGACGGTTATGTCGTCGCGCGCATCGCACATCTTGCAGGGTTGGCCGTCACTCTGTTGCAAATGGGAGATCATGACAAACTCCAGGGAGATGCGGCGCTCAATGCCGGGCGTTGCAAGGCGCTGTCGATTCCCTGTGAGCCGCTGCACAAAATCCCCGATGACATAGACGTGATCGTCGACGCGCTCCTCGGCACTGGTCTGGAGCGACATGTCAGCGGAAGTTGGGACGATGCCGTGCAGAAGATCAATCAACACCGCGCACGGGTTCTTACCATCGACATCCCCTCGGGGCTGAATTCAGATACCGGTGCAGTGATGGGTAGTGCAGTCAGGGCTGATATCACCACAACCTTTATTGCGCTCAAGCAGGGGATGTTCACTGCTGCAGCGGCGGACTATTGCGGTGAAATCCTGTTTCACGCCCTTGATATTCCAGCGCGCCTGTATGCATCGGAGCTTCTCAGCGCCAGAAGAGTCGACTGGGAGCGACAGCAGCAACTGCTGCTGCAGCGGTCTCGTATTTCGCACAAGGGCGATTGCGGGCATGTTCTGCTGATTGGCGGTGCTCCCGGGTTCAGCGGCGCCATCCGGCTGGCGGGGGAGGGGGCGCTGCGCAGCGGCGCCGGCCTGGTCTCGATAGCAACAGATGCCGGGCATGCAGGCCTGATCACTGCATCCAGGCCTGAACTGATGTGTCATGGCATCGCCACTCCTGCAGAGCTGGAACCGCTGCTGCATCGATGCTCCGTTATCGCCATCGGCCCGGGACTGGGGCAGGACGCCTGGGGTAAATCCCTGCTTGAAAGTATCTTTGAGAGTAATAAACCTGTGGTTGTTGATGCTGATGCGCTGAACCTGCTTGCACAGCAACCGCAACTACACCGCAATTGGGTGCTGACACCACATCCCGGGGAGGCGGCGCGCTTGCTGGAGAAGTCGGTTGAGGATATTCAGGGTGATCGATTTCGTGCGGCAAAACAATTGCAGCAGCGCTACGGCGGCGTGATCGTATTGAAAGGCTCCGGCACGATCGTCCACTCTCCGGGGCAGCGTACTGCTGCTGTTTGCAGCCAGGGGAATCCCGGCATGGCGACAGGGGGGAGCGGCGACGTGCTCACGGGTGTCATTGCCGGACTCATCGCCCAGGGTTTTGAATTACAGGATGCTGCCGAGACAGGTGTGTGTGTGCATGCCGCCGCAGGCGACCTGGCAGCACAGGATGGAGAGCGCGGCATGATAGCCAGTGACCTGTTCCCCTACATTAGAAAACTATTGCGATGATGGAGATCCATACCCTACAAAATTTATCCACAGATGAACACAGATCAAAAACCCAGTAACTTCTCAAAAAATCTGTGCTGTACTTGAACCTGCGCCCTACGACTTAAAATCTAAAACCTAAAATTTAATACCAAGTGCCTTTTATTCCTACTCCTCTCGAAATCAAGCTCTCTTCCCAGCATCAGCAGGAAGCATTCGGCGCACAGCTGGCGGAAGTCCTGCCTAAGCATGCAGTGGTATTTCTCGAGGGTGATCTTGGCACAGGCAAGACGACGCTGGTGCGAGGGATTCTGCGTGGTTTTGGATGGTCAGGAACGGTAAAAAGCCCGACCTACACGATTCTTGAACCTTATGAACTACCACAGCAGAATCTCTACCATTTTGATCTCTACCGGCTGGCCGATCCTGAAGAGCTGGAGTATCTGGGGCTGCGGGATCTGCTTGGAGGGGGGTTGCTGATTTTCGAGTGGCCTGAGCATGGCGAAGCGCTCCTTCCTGCCGCGGATATCAGTGTGAATATTCAGCATGATAAATCCGGCAGGGTGTTAAAATTTACTATTCCGGATCCACAGTTGCAGCATCGGATCTCACAAGTCATAAAGAGGTTCCCGGGTAGTACCCTCTCTCCTCGGAGAGAGGGTTAAGCTTAGGCGTTGTCCATAAATAACTTCCCGATATCGCGCAGAAATGCTGTTCATCTTCAAGGCGCAGCAAGGGGCGCATAGCAGCGTTATGTAACTCTTGCTGCAACGCTGAAGAGGGACAACAGGGCAAGCAGGATCGGGAAGTTATTTTTGGACAACGACTAAAATCCAAGCGGTGAATTCTTCAATCCGGACG
>JAQYVP010000137.1 GCA_030145485.1 Chromatiales bacterium | reverse complement strand
AAAACCGAAGATTACTCCTTTTCCAGATCGATGCGCACGGCTTTCACGTCGCTTGACACCAGCTCCAGTCCAAACCGGGGCGTACCCCAGGATCTCTTCACCAGTACATCTTCACCATCGTCCCGTTCTACGTGGTAGCCCTTGGGGAGTTGCTTGCGAAATGCATTCTTGATCGCTTTCGCCACCATGTTTTCCCGCAATCCGTCATTGATATGTACGCGAACATCGATGGCGGCTTGATCTTTAGGGCTGACACGAAACAACATTATGCCATCGGATTTAGCGCCCTCGCTGACTTCGATGCGCCATTTGTTGGATAATCCGCCCGGGTGGTGCGTGGAGATACAGGAGGCCAGTGTCAAAGCGCTCAACAACAGAAAGAAGAGGGTGAATCGTTTATTGTTTATCTGGTGCATCTATGTTTTCCTCTTTAACTGGTGTAACGAGCTTTTTTGATCCGATGCCTGATTCTACTGCCATACAGGGATATTGAGAAGGACTGGATTCCTCACAGATGAAATATAGCACGGGCGTTATGCGTTGTGTAGCGTGCAACAGTTTCAATGGGTTCATCCTTTGCTGCAGCCAGCGCGGCAAGCACCTGCGGCAGGTATTGTGGAGAGTTTCTCTCTCCGCAGTGTGAGGCAACTGTCATGTCGGGGGCGTCGGTCTCCAGCAGCAGTGCTTCGGCAGGCAGGTCATGCGCCAGCTGGCGCAGCTTCCTCGAGCGCTCGAATGTCAGCATGCCGCCGAAGCCCAGCTTGAACCCCATCTCATAATAGTGCATTCCCTGTTGCAGGGAGCCGCTGAAGGCGTGGATGCTGCCGCCCGGGATGTTGTGTTTCCTCAGCAGTTTGATCACCTCATCATGCGACTTGCGGGCATGGATGATGACTGGCAGCCGTGCGTTTTTTGCGATCACAAGCTGTGCTTCGAATAGCTGTCGCTGGGTGTCGCGATCCAGTGATTTGATGGCGAAGTCGAGACCGATCTCGCCGATGGCAACAGGCTCAGTGGTTGATGCGATTTTCGCAAGCTTTTCAAGATCTGCTTGTGTGTGCTGTTGCAGAAAAACAGGATGCAATCCGAGGGCAGGATAGAGATCGTCGTGCTCTGCACATAGATCCAGCATTTGCTGCCAGCCGCATGCCTCGATTGCCGGAATGATCTGGGTGATAACCCCTGCGAGGCGGGCGTTTCGCAGCACCTCGTCACGATCCGTATCGAATGCGGCGATGTCGAGATGGCAGTGGGTGTCAATGATCTCCGGTGTGTTTTTCATAACAGCCTCTGACAAGATCAGTCTTCAGACTGATGAGGGTAAGTTCTCAATAATCCCGTGCATAATCGCGGTCAGAAGACTGCTCCCACAGTTCTATGTGAGGTCAGATGTGGGGGTGGTCTTCTGACCACGATTGAAATGCGATAGCATTTTACTCATATGCACGGAGTTATTGAGGAGCTACTGATGAGGCATGTAAGTGGTCATTATCTCTCGCAAAGATGCCAGGCTCGCAAAGAAAAACCTTTGCGGTCTTTGCGCCTTTGCGAGAGTCATTTTTGTCATTTGACTTATTTAAAATGAAGTTTCGCATCCAGGGAAGATTACACTGAAAATGGATATTTGATCGGCTCATGGTGCCTGTAGTCACTGACTTCGAAATCATCCAGAGTTACCCAGGTTTCGATGTCCTCGAGAGTTTTTATGTCAGGATTGATATGCAGCTGAGGGGGTGCGTAGGGTGTGCGTTTGAGCTGTACGTCGCGCATCAACTCCAGCTGGTCTTCGTAGATGTGGGCATTGACGATCTTGTGGTAAGCCATGCCGGGTTGTTTGCCGGTGATTTGAGCCATCAACATGAGAAACGCAAACACCTGCACCTGGTTGAAATTTTGTCCAAGCGGTACATCGCAGGAGCGCTGGTAGGAGGTTAAATAGAGAGTCTCTCCCAGCAGAGAGAATGTATGCGTATGCATGCAGGGTCTCAGGCAGCCCATGTGGAATTCACCGGGATTGTAGAAGCTGAGGATCTCACCGCGATCATCGATGCCGCTGCAGAGGTGATCGACGATTTTGCGCAGCTGGTCGATGCTTCCTCCATCCGGTTTTTGCCAGCCGCGTCCCTGCACTCCGTAGACACGGCCCATGTCGTCCTCGCCGTTTCGATACGGGTTGTTCAACCACTCCCTGTTCTCATTCGCATTGGCGTCCCATGTTTTGGTGCCCAATTCGCGAAAGTCTGCGGCGCTGCTGTAACCACGCAGATAGCCGATCAACTCAGCAATGGCTGATTTCCAGTAACTCTTGCGTGTGGTCACCAGGGGGAACTCGTTGCTGGCCACGTTGTACGTCAGATCTGCATTGATGACCGTCAGACATTTTTTGCCGGTGCGCCTGTTTTCAACCCACTCACCCTCATGAATGATGCGCTCGCAGAGATCCAGGTATTGTTTCATGCAGTTTGATTGTGACGCGTATAGGCGCGAACGATAAACAGTATGCCGATGACGATCATTGGCGTGGTCAGCAGCATGCCGGTGGTGAGCCAGCCGCCTGCCAGGTAGCCGATGTGGGCGTCCGGCATGCGCACGAACTCGATAGCAAAGCGAAACGCACCATAGCCAAGTAGAAAGAGTCCGGAAACAGCCATCAGCGGACGCTGTTTGGATGAATAGAACCACAGAATCAAGAACAGCAGCACTCCTTCCAGGGCGGCTTCATAGAGTTGGCTGGGATGTACTGGCACTGACAGGGATGGATCGATGCCGCTGCCAACACGCTGACATAGATCACCTGCCTTGTCACAGGTAACCTGCATGCCGACTGGCAGAGAAGTGGGCCCGCCCCACAATTCGGCATTGATGAAGTTGGCGATACGCCCTGCGAGCAGACCGGGTGGTATCAGCGGTGCAACAAAATCCGAGACCTGGAAAAATGTACGCTGAGTGCGTCTGCCGTAGAGCCACAATGCCACAAAGACGCCCAGCATACCGCCATGAAATGACATGCCGCCCTCCCAGATGCGGAATATCCTCAGGGGGTCCTGAGCAATATCACCAAGCCCGTAGAAGAGGATGTAGCCTATGCGCCCGCCGGCAATCACGCCGAGTACCCCGTAGAGCAGCAGGTCGTCGATCTCACTGGTTTTCCAGCCGAACTGTGGTCTGCTGCGGGCGCGGTATTTGCCGAGAATTAAAAAAAGCAGAAAAGCAACCAGGTACATCATTCCGTACCAGTGCACTTCGAGCGGGCCGAGGCTAAAGGCGATCGGATCGATGTCGGGATAGGTGAGCATCTAAAGTCAGTCTATGAGAAATGTTGCGATAGTTTATCTGCAAGAGAGTATTGCAGCCGGATTTTTTTCGGCCACCAAAGTGATAACAGGCGCGCCTTTTGCAAAACTCCAAAATTCGTCATTCCGGCGAAGGCCGGAATCTATAGAATCAACAAATTACAGATCGAGAAAATGGATTCCGGCTAAAAACATGCCGGAATAACGGAGTTTTGCAAGAGGCTCAGGCAAGAAAATAAAAAAGCAGCTCGAAAGCTGCTTTTTCCCGTCCGGCGTAGAAAAACTTGCAGGGATGCTCAGGTCCAGTCGCGGAGCGACTTGATTAGAGCTTCCTCAGTAGCCGCCTTTGCGGGTGCTTTTCGGCAGGCCGGCGATCTTGCGTCCCTGCTTGCTGGGCATGTTGGGGAAGAGGATGTACATCTCCTTGCTGCTGGGTTTTTTGCCCCACACTTTGCCCATGTCTTTGGCGATAGTGCGTTCGTTGGGTTCGGCGCCAGCGTTGTTGATGTGCTGATCACGCAGGTAGTTGACCACGTCCCAGTGCTTTTCGGTCATTTCGAGTTCGTCGGTTTTAGCAATCTCTGCTGCGACAGCCTCGCTCCAGGTGGATGCATCGGCAAGGTAGCCGTCTGCATCTGCTTCAATTGTCATACCATCAACTTCATAAGCCATTCTATATTCTCCTGATAAACTAAAAAACTAATTCAAAAGAGTGCAAAAAACTGCGCGCTATTCTACGCAAAAAAGTGTTGCAACGGAAATATCCCACAGGGGGTGGTGTAATTATTTGTCGTTGTCGATATTTTCCACGGCATCTATGCCTTTGTGAGGAATGAAAATTCCGCAGCCCATATCCTGACCACCACCGAGCCCGTGTTGCTGGAGTTTGATGGACTCCGCTGTCGTCAGGTCGGCGAGCATCAGGCTGCGGGTTAGAATCTCTCCATCGGGGGTGTGCAGCAGGGATGTTTTTCCACACAGTGCTTTTTTGATCGGGATGCCGAGGGTTTTGAGTTCTGCAGCCATGCGCTGCATGAAGCAGGCTTCGTCCTCGGCTTCATCTTCGAGGCACTGAATGTGGCGGGAATAGATGGTTCCCTGTTTGCTCAACGGTTTGCTCTTTGCCTTGCCGATGACCAGTTCACAGCCGTTGATATCGAGTGTGGCGCCAAGCAGCTGCTGCTGAATCTGTGAGGCATTTTCTTTGCGTACCCGTAGAGTCAGTTTGGTGCGATGCGAGAGGATAAGGTGTTCTTCGGTGTTGAAATCGGGGCGCTCCCAGCCATGCGCGGAACTGGCCATATGAATACTGTGAATGACGATGTCGTTGTTCTCGAATATTTCCGGGGCGGCGGCTTTGAGTGCGGTAGAGAGCGCGTGGACATGATCAACCGGGATCTCGCGGCAGCGGATGGAAAACAGCAGGTCAACCACGTCATCGGAAATTGTCACCTCCTTTGGTGGCGCGTCATCATTCCAAAACATCTTCAAAAAACCTCTGCATAAGTCTGTGGGATAGGGACTGGATAATGAGTATTAAGTCTAGCGAGACCAAGTTTCAGACTGGAGAGGCATGAAAAGATTATTTTTCTCGCCAAGACGCCAAGACCGCAAAGGGTTTTCTTAGCGAGCTTTGCGTCTTTGCGAGAGTCATTATCGGTTATTGAAATTTGACTGATTTGTAAAATATTAAGCATTCCTTCAGCTCGCATCGAGTTGTTGGCGGATGGCTTCTCGATCGACCCACCACTCTTCCTGGGCGAGCACGTCGATGACGTTGCGCAGACGCACGAGAAATTTGTCCGGATCATTCAGCCCCAGTTTTTCAATCCACAAGGAGAACTGCTGCTGGTTTTCCACACCGGAATGGCGGCGTGCTACCCGGCCGAGCAGTTGATTGGAAAAGAATACCAGGCGCTCTTTTTCAGCTCCCTCCCGTGCGCGTGACTCGGCAAGGTAGAGCGCCGTGACGGCTGCAACGGCGGCGCCATCGGCATCGTCCGGAGTGTCATCGACAACATGGCTCAACAGGTGAACGCTGACTTCCGCATCGATGGGGAAAGTGACCCCCAGCCAGATGCCATTGGCCAGAGCGATCAGCGAGTCGGGCTGGTCGCTTTGATAGAGAACGTCGCAGGCATCGGCTGCATCTTCCCAGGCTTGTTCACCGCTGAAGAGTTCGAATGCTGTACGCGCCAGTGGCCAGGCCTGTTCGCCGCGTTCCAGATGCTGATGAATGCGAGCAATCTCCAGCAGCAGTGCGCCGCGTTCAGTCGCGGGAGTCTGTTCAGGCAGCTGCGCCAGTTTTTGCTCAAGTTCAGGCAGCAGGCCTTCAAGATGCGCCTGTTCGCCAAGATCCTTGTGCAGAGAGTCGCTGGCGCTGTCTTCAAGTTTGTTCGGATCGATGTAGTCAACCATTGTATATTATCTCTAGAAATGCCCATGCCTCAGACTGACGGGCATGAAAAAAATCATTTTCTCGTAATTTCTTAATAACTCCGCGCAAAGCTAACTAATGCACGGGATTATTGATATTCATCACCTGTTGTAACCGCTGAATGATGCTTCGAGGCGGTCCTCCCAGTCATCCGGAGTATCAGAATATTGTGGTTTGACATCCATACGAAAGAAGCGTTCACCCTGTTTCGTATACTCCTTGATAGCCTCCTCCAGTTCGTTGAATGATGTGAACTGCTGGTTGGCGATGATGATTTGGCTGAGATTTAACACGTTGGCTCCGGGAAGTATGCTTGCATGTCAAGTTGATTTTAATGCTTTTCTGAGCGGCAGTTGACGCTGGTCAGGTAAAGCTGAGATTGTAGCATTTTAACAGCATCAGGAGTTTATCACCATTACAGTAATTGCTAATATTTAGAAAATGCGACATCAGCAATTCTAAATGTAGAGAGATACTCACCACGAAGCACACGAAGGCCACGAAGAACCAACTGGTTACAAAAATACCTTCGTGCTCTTCGTGAGCTTCGTGGTAAAAGTTTTTTTAAGATATCGACACCTGAAATTGGTACATTGAGAGTTACTAATGCAGCAAGCAGCACCTTGAAGTGGTCTGTTCCGTTAAGTCTCTATGCGGATGCTCGGGATTCGGGCGTAGACTTCATGCCGATGACTATCCCTAAAGGGGTAGCAGGAATATGGGCTGCTCCCTCTTTGGTGGAATGTTACAACGGGCGGACTCAAGCTATATTAGCACCTGTTAATGGGGCAGAGGGGAGTTTACCCCTGATTACCCTACAAGTAGAATTGTGTATCAGTGTTTGCCACCAGGCGAATAATAAATTTTCAGTTATAAGTCCTCACGAGGAGAACGAGCGAATGGCAATTGAGAAACGTAGCACTCCAATGCTGGACCAGCTTGAGAGCGGTCCATGGCCAAGTTTTATTTCAGGTATCAAGCGTCTGCGTGACGAACACCCTGATGAGCGTATCAATGAAGTAACCAATGACCTGCTGGGGCAACTTGAGCATTCATATGAGACCCGCAAGGGCTACTGGAAAGGTGGAACCATCTCTGTATTTCGTTATGGCGGCGGCATTATTCCGCGTTTCTCCGAGGTTGGTGATACATTTCCCAAGTCCAGGGAGTTCCACACACTGCGCGTGCAGCCTGCTCCAGGCAACTTCTACACCACCGATATGCTGCGTCAGCTGACAGATTCGTGGGAGAAGTATGGCTCCGGTCTGACAACCTACCATGGCCAGACCGGCAATATCATGTTTATCGGTACCGATAATGCCGGGGTGCAGCCGTTCTTCGACGAAATCAATGAGTACGGCTGGGATCTCGGCGGCGCCGGACCCTGCGTGCGCACCGCGATGTCATGTGTCGGCGCTGCGCGTTGCGAAATGTCGTGCACCAATGAGCAGAAAGCACACCGTCTGCTGGTGAACAACTTTACCGATGATGTGCATCGTCCCGCACTGCCCTATAAATTCAAGTTCAAGATTTCCGGTTGCAGCAATGATTGCCAAAATTCCATCGAACGCGCAGATATGGCTGTTATCGGCACCTGGCGCGACGAGATGAAAATCAACCAGGATGAGTGGAAAGCCTACGTTGAGCGCAAAGGGCGTCAGCATGTGGTTGACAATATCACTTCACGCTGTCCGACCCAGGCGATGACGCTGAATGAAGATGACTCCCTGACTGTCGACAACAAGAACTGTGTGCGTTGCATGCACTGCCTGAATGTTGTTCCCAAGGCGCTGCATCCGGGTGACGATCACGGTGTTACGATTCTCGTTGGCGGCAAGCGTACGCTGAAGATCGGTGACCTGATGGGCACTGTCCTGATTCCATTCAAGAAGCTGGAAACAGAAGAGGACTGGGAAGAGCTGGTCGAACTGGCGGAAGAGATGATCGATTTCTGGGCCGAGAATGCACTCGAGCATGAGCGCTGCGGCGAGATGATCGAGCGCATCGGTCTGGTCAATTTTCTTGAAGGTATCGGAGTAGATGTTGATCCGAACATGGTCAGCGAGCCGCGCCAATGCTCATATGTGCGTATGGACGGGTGGGACGAGGAAGCCGTCAAGTGGTTTGACAGGCAGGCGGAAGCGTAACAGGCGTTTTTCTGAATTGATTGTATGCCGGCTGCTGCTTGCAGCCGGATCATAAAGTTTAAACTGAATTCTGGAGATAAATAATGGCAGTAGAAATGCGCGAACCGATCGAAACCGGTAGCCCTGACCCATTCCAGTACATGCATCCGACCATGCGTCGTAACTTTGGCATGTGGAAATATCATACGCATCCGCAGCCGGGTGTACTGTTGCATGTCGCTGATCATGGCGACAAGTTGTGGACAGTCAAGGCTGGCACCCAGCGTATTCTCGATGTCTTCAGCATGCGTACGCTGTGTGACATCGCTGATAACTACTCGGACGGCTTTATCCGTTTTACGATACGCTCCAACCCCGAGTTTTACGTTACCGAAGAGTCCCGTGTTCAGCCGCTGATCGATGCGCTGGAAGGCGCCGGCTTTATCGTTGGTGGCACGCAAAACTCTGTAGCTTCGCTCTCACATACCCAGGGCTGGCTGCACTGTGATATTCCCGGCACAGATGCTTCGGGTGTCGTCAAATCCATGATGGACGAGCTGATCGGCGAGTTTAAAGCTGCCGACATGCCTAACCGTGTACATATCACCACCTCATGCTGTCAGATCAACTGCGGCGGCCAGGGTGATATCGCCATCAACGTACAGCACACCAAGCCACCCAAGATCAACCACGATCTGGTCTCGGCCGTGTGTGAACGTCCCTCGGTTGTTGCACGTTGCCCGGTTGCCGCGATTCGTCCGGCTATAGTCAACGGCAAGCCGTCACTGGAAGTCGATGAAAAGAAGTGCATCTGCTGTGGCGCATGTTTTCCTCCATGTCCTCCAATGCAGATCAATGATGCCGAGCACTCCAAGCTGGCGATCTGGGTCGGTGGCAATCACTCCAATGCGCGTGGCAAGCCTACCTTCCAGAAGCTGGTTGCCGCCGGCATCCCCAACAATCCGCCACGCTGGCCCGAGGCGACTGCAATCGTCAAGCGTATTCTCAAAGAGTACAAGGCTGGTGCGCGTGACTGGGAGCGTATTGGCGAGTGGGTCGAGCGTATTGGCTGGCCGCGTTTCTTCGAGCTGATGGAACTGCCGTTCACCAAGTATCACATCGATAACTGGCGCGGCGCTCGCAAGAGCTACAACGCATCGACGCATATCCGCTTCTGAAGACTGGTTGGAGTATTAGATGAAGTTTACGATTCAGGTAAATGAAGGTCCGTATCAGCATCAGGCGACTGACAGCGCGTACCTGTTCACCAAGGCGGCGCTGGAGAAGGGCCACGAAATCTTTCGTGTGTTTTTCTACCACGACGGTGTGAACAACGGTACGCGTTTGACCACTCCTCCGCAGGATGACCGTAACATCGTCAAGCGCTGGAGCGAGTTGTCGGCAGAGCATGATCTCGATCTGGTGATCTGTGTTGCAGCTGCGCAGCGTCGCGGTATCGTCGATGACGGTGAAGCAGAGCGAAATGGTAAAGATGCAACCAATATTGCTCCGGGGTTCCGTATTTCGGGACTCGGTCAGTTGGTTGAGGGCGCTATACAGAGCGACCGTCTGGTCGTCTTTGGTGATTGAGGGATATTGCGATGTCTGAAATAAAAAAGTTTATGTACGTCAATCGCAGAGCGCCTTACGGCACGATCTATGCGTGGGAGTCTCTCGAGGTGGTGCTGATCGGTGCTGCTTTTGAGCAGGATGTCAGCATGGCATTTATCGACGATGGCGTTTACCAGTTGACCAAGGGGCAGGATACCACCGGCCTCGAGATGAAAAATTTCTCACCCACATATTCCGCCCTGGGCGACTATGAGGTGACCAAGATTTACATCGAGAAGGAGTCTCTGGAAGAGCGAGGTCTCACCCTCGAGGATCTTCAACACCTGACCTGGGAAGATGAAGATGAAGACTGGGCGGAGAAAGACTCGATTAAACTCGTCAGCCGTGCCGAGATGGCGCAGGTTTTTGCTGATCAAGATGTCTTTTTTAACTTCTGAGGGGAGTGAAGTCAATGTTACATATCGTCAATAAATCTCCTTATGATCGCAACAGCCTGGATACCGCCGTGAGTTACAAGGTGGACGGTGACATATTTCTGCTCATCGAAGATGGTGTCTACGCTGCGATGAAGGGTGGCGCAGCTGCTTCGAAGCTGGATGGCTGTTCAGTCTCGGTGCTTGGCGCTGATATCGCAGCACGCGGTATTGCTGAAGATAAACTGATCGACGGTGTTTCTGTGATTGATTATGCAGGCTTCGTCGACCTGGTGGAAGCCAACGAAAAAGTTCAGTCCTGGTTGTAAGGCAACTGCAAGATTTGCCTGAGAGCCTTTAACTAAGATTCATTTTTTAACTGGAGAGTTGCACAATGGCTATCGAAATAGATGGTAAGAGTTACGAAACAGACGAAGAGGGCTACCTGGCCGATATCACTCAATGGGTTCCCGGCGTTGCCGATGTGATGTCAAAAGAGGATGACCTCGAACTGACGGAAGAGCATTGGGACATCATCAATTTTCTGCGTGAGTACTACGAAGAGTACCAGATTGCCCCGGCAGTACGCGTACTGACCAAGGCGGTTTCCAAGCGCTTGGGAAAAGAGAAAGGCAACAGCAAATATCTGTACGGCCTGTTTCCTTACGGCCCGGGCAAGCAGGCTTGCCGTTATGCCGGTCTGCCAAAGCCGACTGGCTGCGTCTAGACCCTGGACGTGTGAGCTGGCGGGGCATTGTTGGCCCCGCCAAAAATTCTGATTGCAGTGTAATCTTGCACTGCAGTTTATGCGCGAGGATTCAGGAACATGTCTTTGGCCTTTGCCATTCTGTTCTACGTGGCTACTCTGGTACTGGTTGTTGGTGTTGCACTCAAAATAATGCAATACAGCAAAACTCCGGCGCCTTTAAAGATTCCTACAACACCGGCTCCGACCACCACCAGTGGCGTGGTCATGCGGATGTTTCGCGAGGTGGTGTTTTTTGAGAGCCTCTTCAAGGCAACTATCTGGACCTGGATTTTTGCATGGGCTTTCCACATGGGGCTGTTTGCGGTCCTCATCCGCCACGGTCGCTATTTTCATGACCTGTTGCCTGCGGCTATCGTCGGCCCTTTGAAATACGCCGCGTTCGCCATGATCATTGGCCTGACCGGCTTGCTGATTCGCCGTTTTGCAGTCAATCGAGTACGCTATATTTCGGCGCCATCCGACTATGCCATGCTGATATTACTGTTGTTGATCGGTATCAGCGGGGCGATGATGACATTTGTCGATCATGTCGATGTGGTTGGTGTGAAGAGCTATTTTCACGCCTGGATGACATTTGACATTGAGAATTTGATATTGCCGTCCGATATGGTTTTGCGGATACATCTATTCCTGGTGGCTGTATTGATGTTGATCTTTCCAATCAGCAAATTGCTGCACGCGCCCGGCATCTTTTTTAGCCCGACACGCAACCAGGCGGATAACCCGCGTGAAGTGCGTCATGTTGCTGAGTGGGCAGAGAAGCTCTCCAAGTGATCGATTGCATAATTGAAGGCAGACTGGAAACTACTCATGGCAACTAAAGAGTTTACAATCCCGGAAATTCAGGAATATATCGAAGTTCCTGATGCGCCGATTCCGGATGCAACCGCGCACCTCTCGCCATTCATCGCCAAGCCGATGCATCAGGAGGCGCTGGGCTTTCCCGTGGAAGTCAGTGACGACTGGAAAGAACAGACCCTCGATGCCATGGGAGATCTGCTGGGCAAGTATCGCGGCTTGCGGGTCTTTATGGATATCTGCGTCAAGTGCGGCGCCTGTACGGACAAATGTCACTACTATATCGGCACCGCCGATCCCAAGAATATGCCTGTCGCGCGTCAGGATCTGTTGCGCCGGGTGTATCGCCGCTACTTTACCTTTGCAGGAAAATTCTGGGGTGCACTGGGCATGCCGGGCTTTGTCGGTGCAGCTGATCTCAAGCGCGATATGCTCGATGAGATGTACAGCTACTACCATCAGTGCTCCGAGTGCCGACGGTGTTCGGTATTCTGTCCCTACGGCATCGATACGGCCGAGATTACCATGGCTGCAAGGGAAATACTTGCACGCGTTGGCATCGGCCAGAAGTACGATAACGAGATTATCGCCAAGGTCTACACCATCGGCAATAACCTTGGCCTTCCCGAGCGAGCTCTGGAAGATACCCTCGAGGGTCTCGAAGAGGATCTCGAGGATGAGACCGGCGTCGCGGTCAAACTTCCGCTGAATGTCAAGGGAGCGGATATCCTGCTGATTACCCCCTCGGCAGACTTTTTTGCCGAGCCTCATGTCGATGGTCTGATGGGCTATGCCAAGGTGTTCCATGAAGCAGGCGTCTCCTGGACGCTGAGTTCAAGCGCCTCGGAAGCGGCAAACTTCGGCATGTTTATCGGCTCTTACGAGAACATGCGCAAAATTTCACTGCGCATCCGTGAAGCGGCGCTCGAACTGGGCGTCAAACGCATCATCTTCGGTGAGTGCGGCCATGCATGGCGCGTCGCCTACTCATTTTTGAACACCCTTGCGGGACCGTTCGATTTTCTGGATCAGAACTATCCGATACCACAGCACATCCTTGAATTCACACTTGGTGAGATCGAGAAGGGCACGCTGAATATCGACAAGTCGCTCAATGATGACATGGTGCTCACTTTCCATGACTCCTGCAACGTTGCGCGTGCATCACGCATGGGCGACAAGCCTGGCGGGCAGTTCACCATTCCACGTGCGGTGATCAAGGCGGTGTGCAACAATTACGTCGATATGGATCCGGACACCATTTATGAAAAGACCTTCTGCTGCGGTGGCGGTGGCGGTCTGTTGACAGACGATTTGCTGGAGTTGCGCATCAAGGGTGGATTGCCCCGCATGACGGCGCTGCAGACAGTCACCCAGGAGTACGGGGTGACGCATATGGCGGCGATATGCGCCATCTGCAAGAGTCAGTTCACCAAGATTTTACCCTATTACGGTTTTGATATGGACCAGATCGTGAGCGTCCATCAACTTGTTTCCAGCGCTCTTATTCTCACCGGGCAGGTGGATGAGGACGACGATACAGAATCCGGGGAAGAGGCAGCTTGAGCCGCTTTCTCAGCAGTAACTTAATTAACAAACTTTTTAACAGACTATTTCAGGAAGGAGAAACTCTATGGCCACTTCCAGCGAAGAGATGAACAAAACAGTATCCTGGCGCCGTTTTGAAGACGGAGATCAGGAGTGGGGCAGCTTTACCGATCAAATTTTTCAGGAAGATACCTCCTATAAATGTCCGACATACGTACACAAGACTCCGCCCTGCCAGGGAAGTTGCCCCTCAGGGGAGGATATCCGCGGCTGGCTCGCTATCATGCGCGGTATGGAAACGGGCCCTGAAGGCGTTGAGTATACCGAGTATGCATTTCGCCGTTCTACCGATGCCAATCCTTTCCCCTCCATGATGGGGCGCGTCTGCCCGGCGCCCTGCCAGGACGGCTGCAACCGCAACGATCTCGAGGACTTTGTCGGCATCAATGCTGTCGAGCAGTTCATCGGTGATACCGCGCTGGAGAACAACTACTCTTTTGCCGCCGGTGAGAGCACCGGTAAAAAGGTCGCCATCGTCGGCGGTGGTCCTGCAGGGATGTCTGCAGCCTACCAGCTGCGACGCAAAGGCCACGCCGTGGTTGTCTTCGAGGCGCTCGAGGAACTTGGCGGCATGATGCGCTACGGCATCCCCAACTATCGTATTCCACGTGACAAACTGGCTGGTGAAAACCAGCGTATCGTCGATATGGGCGAGGTCGAAGTGCGCACCGGCGTGCGTGTTGGCAAGGACATCACCGTCGAACAGCTGGAGAAGGATTATGATGCCGTTCTGTGGGCGATCGGTTGCTGGACAGGGCGCGGAGTGCCGATCGATGGCTGGAACGATGCGCCAAACTGTCTCTCCGGGGTCGAATACCTGCAGGCCTTCAACGAAGGTCGTATGAAAGTCACGGCTAAGAGACTGATTTGTATCGGCGGTGGTGATACTTCGATCGACGTGGTCTCAGTCGGACGCCGCATCGGTCATAATGCCGCTGCCGGTAATCCTGAAGATGTCATTCTTGACACCAGCGCGGTGCAGGATCAGGCGCTCGCCGATGCAGCAGATCCGCTCGACGCGACCTTGACCTCACTCTTTACCAAAGACAAGATGTTTGCCGCACAGCACGAGATCCATGATGCATTGCATGAGGGCGTCGATATTCTCGATGGCGTCATGCCTCTGGAAGTGATTCTTGGTGATGACGGCCGTGCGACCGGCCTCAAGGTGTGTGACTGCACCATGGACGGCATGAAGCCTGTTCCTACGGAAGGCACCGAGCGCATTATCGAAGCGGATCTTATCGTTGCGGCGATTGGTCAGGGTGGAGATATGGCTGGCCTCGAAGATCTCGCCAACGAACGCAACCTGATCGACTCTGACAAGCACTACCAGGTGCCGAGCAAGCCGGGCCATTTTGTCGCTGGTGATATCGTACGTCCGCACCTGCTGACGACAGCAATCGGCCAGGGCTCAATCGCTGCCGACAGCATCGATGACTATCTGCAGGACGGGGTTGTTGATGCAATTCGCCGCCCCAAGGTTGATGTGCATTTCTTTGATCTCGAAGACAAACTGCTGGAAGCCGGGCTTAGTCCTGAGCATTTCGACGCTTCCAATGTGGAAGATCTCGAGGCGACCGACACAGGTAACCTGGCAATTCATAACTATGAAGACCGCTCATTCGCAGAGATCGTTGGTTCTGATGAACTCTTCCTTGGGCACTTCGGCTATGAAGCGCGATTACTGCGTGAGGAGGATGTTCCCTCGGCGGACGATGTGCTGGGGCATTTCCATGAACGCATGATGAACCTCAGTGAAGAGAATGCCCAGGCTGAATCCAAGCGTTGCATGAGTTGCGGCATGTGCTTTGAGTGCGACAACTGCGTCATCTTCTGCCCGATGGATGCAGTCTATCGCGTCAAGAAAGACAGCTCTACGACCGGCCGTTATGTTGCAACCGACTACACAAGATGCATTGGTTGCCATATCTGCGCAGATGTATGCCCGACAGGCTACATCAAAATGGGTCTTGGCGAATAACACGGAGATTGGCATGAAAGTTCGGGCTTTCGAACATGGCCTTTTGCTGGCGCTAGCCGTGGTTTTACTTTCCATCGCGAGTGTGTCGAGCGCAGAAGAGAAGGCTGGCTGGAAAAATGGCACCTCCCTGGCTGCGACCCAGGAGAAATCCTGTGTGCGCGATACGGCGTTTATGCGACGCAACCACATGGAGGTGATCAAACATGCACGCATCGACACCGTACGCAAAGGTGTTCGCGGCGTCGATGGCAGTCTCTCGGAGTGTATCGTCTGCCATGTCAACAAGGATGACAAGGGTGTTCCTATTCCGGTGAATCAGGAGGGGCAGTTCTGCGCAGGATGTCATCAGTACGTCGGTGTTTCTCTCGACTGCTATCAGTGTCATGCCACCGTACCAACGCATTGAGTGGGAGTGAAGGCGAAGTGAACAACACTCAGGATACAAATCAGAAACGTCGGCAGTTTTTACTCAAAGGCGCTGCAGTGACGGCGGCGGCAGTTGCGCCGGGCGTCATGTTACATACAGCGGTTGTTGCCAAGCCGCTTGGTGAAGCTGTCACTGATGCTGTGCGTTGGGGTATGCTGATCGATGCCGCCAAATGCGCCGATGGCTGTGACAGCTGTGTGCAGGCGTGCAATGATGAAAATGGTCTCGACCTGCTGCAGAAGCCGCAAGGTCAGGCTGAGGATTTATGGGACCAGCAGATCCCCAAGTGGATTCGCAACGTCAAGGTCAAGGACAACCTCAGCGGACATGTGACGAATTTGCCGATGATGTGTCAGCACTGTGAGGAACCTCCATGCGTCGATGTCTGCCCGACCACGGCTTCATTCCGACGCGCGGACGGCATCGTCATGGTTGACCGGCATCTCTGCATCGGCTGCCGCTACTGCATGATGGCTTGTCCCTACAAGGCGCGTTCATTCGTGCATGATGTTGTCGAACACAAACTGACGCGTGCGCCACGCGGCAAGGGTTGTGTTGAATCCTGCAACTTCTGTGTACACCGCCTTGACGATGGCCAGACAACAACGGCCTGTCAGGATGCCTGCGCCAAAGAGGGCCATGACGCCATTACCTTCGGCGACCTTAATGATCCTCACAGTGAAGTGTCACAGGCTCTGAAAGAGCAGAGCAGCACCCAGATCCGTGCTGATCTGAAATTGAACACCGGCGTTCGCTATCGCGGCGTGTAATCGGGGTTGATGATGAAAAAAATCTATTTTAGAGAGTGGGGTCTGGAAAGCCGCAGTTACTGGATGCTGCTGGTGGTGCTTGCTGCAATCGCAGCTATTGGCGGTCTTGCCGCGCTCTACATGGAGCATAACGGTCACTGGGTGACCGGCATGAATAACCAGATTGTATGGGGAACCCCGCATGTGTTCGCCATCTTTCTGATTGTCGCTGCTTCAGGCGCATTGAATGTCGCCTCCATTGGCTCCGTCTTCAACAAGACCATCTACAAACCTCTGGCGCCGCTGTCAGCCCTGCTGGCGATAGCGCTGCTGCTTGGCGGCCTGCTGGTGCTGGTTCTCGATCTGGGACGTCCCGACCGTCTCATCGTCGCCATGACCACCTACAACTTCAAGTCCATCTTTGCATGGAACATTATTCTCTATAACGGTTTTTTTGTGATCGTCGGGTTTTATCTGTGGACCGTCATGGACCGCAAGATGAAGTGCTACTACAAGCCGGCTGGTGTTACCGCCTTTGTGTGGCGGCTGGTACTGACCACAGGTACCGGCTCCATCTTTGGTTTCCTGGTGGCGCGCCAGGGTTTCGATGCTGCGATCATGGCGCCCTGGTTCATCGTCATGTCATTCGGTTTTGGCCTGGCGATCTATATGCTGGTGCTGATGGATGCTTTCAAGCGTGATCAGCGCCCGCTTGGCGACGCCATCATGCGCAAATTGAAAGGTCTGCTGGCGGTGTTTGTTGCTGCCAATTTGATGTTCATGGTGACCTTCCACTTGACGAATCTGTATGGAACCGAAAATCACGCCTTCGAAGTATTTATCATGCTCAACGGAGGCATCTACACGGCATTGTTCTGGATTGGCCAGGTGTTGATCGGCGGTCTGCTGCCGCTCGCGATTCTGTTTCACCCAACCCTGAGCATCTCCCGTGGCTGGCTGACTGCAGCAGCCGTGATGGTTGTCGTCGGCGGATGGCTGACCATCTATGTCATCGTGATTGGCGGCCAGGCGTTTCCAATGGCAATGTTTCCCGGTAAAACAATCATCGAGAGTGGTTTCTACGACGGCGTCGACGGCATGGCTGCGAGTTATATCCCATCGATTCCTGAAGTTCTGCTCGGTCTGGGTGGTGTCGCTGTGGCTCTGGTCGTCACCGTGATCGGTATTCGCATGTTGAAGATTCTGCCGATATCCCTGGCAGACGAAGTTGCAGACCCGCACGCCAGCGCCTGAATCTCTCTCAACCAAACTGAAGAAGCGGGGCAGTCGGATGACTGTCCTGCTTTTTTTTGTTCGCGGTGAATTGAATAACGGTCTATTGGCTGTGGCGGAGCTTGTGATTGCTAACCTGGAGAGCAGGCTAGTACAGGGGTGTATAAATATCTATCATCAGGTGCGCTCGAAAAACTCGTCATTCCTGCAGTCTTTTAGCCGGAACCCATGCGTATTGAGTAAAATTTCAATAATCCCATGCGTAATCGCGGTCAGAAGACCGCTCCTACAGTTCTATGTGATGTCAGATATGGGAGTGGTCTCCTGACAACGACTAAATGTTAATAGTCTGAAAAAAAGGATAGACTCATATATCATGTCAGTGATTAATTATCACATTTCTGAATTTAGCAAATGCCTGACCATTTTGTTATAGAGGATTGATTTTGGAGAGCACAGCATATACCGGCAGCACCCGGTGGCCCGATCTCGTGGTGAATAAAGTCAGCTTTACCGAGCCTTTCACATGGCTCTCAATGGGCTGGAAGGACATGCGCGATGCAGGATGGTACAGTTTCAGATATGCTGCCGTTATTGTGCTGATCAGCGGCTTGCTGACGTTTGGCTTAGTAGTAACAGATAATCTGTTTCTATTGACCTTCCTTATCTTCGGCTTCTTTCTCGTTGCGCCGGCCATAGGTATCGGCCTGTATCAAATGAGTGCACATCTGGAGCGGGGAGAACCGCTAGTGGCCTGTAGCGCGTTGGAAGCCTTGAAGCGCAATCAGGAACAGATCAGTTTGGTCACCGGCGGTTTTTTCATCATCATGCAGCTCTGGATAGCCGTGAACTTCGTGCTTTTCGCCCTGCTCTATGCCGGCATTTCGCCGCCACTCGAGAACTTGTTCAGCAAGTTGTTCCTCTCCGAAGAGGGTAGAGTGTTTGCGATAGCGAGTATTGTGGTCGGCTTCTTCTTTGCATGGTGCGCCTATGCGATCAGCGTCGTGACGGTACCCATGCTGCTCGATCGCAAAGTGGATGGGTTCACGGCGATTCGCATCAGCATCAAGGCAGTGTTGCAGAACATGCCGGCCATGATGCTGTGGGCGTTTCTCATCGTGTTGATCGTCGGCTTTGGACTGCTCACCTTTTACATCGGCCTGCTCGTAGCCCTGCCCCTGATCGGACACGGAACCTGGCACGCCTATCGAGCGCTGGTGCCATCCTCGGAATGAGGGCGCAACAACCTTCATTTTCGTTGACAACAAAGCGCGCATTACGTCAGATGATGCACAGAGGCGCAAGCAACTGGCGCGTCTTTAATTCTCTTGAATCCGTAGATCTCGATAGGATCAGCACCATCAATCAGCCTTAACTTCCGCTGAACTCGTAACGACAGAGTATGATGCGCCTTTTTATCCGAACACCACCCACGTCGTTGCAATATACTTGACGCCTTTCTGCAAAGTTGCAGCACGGTGCTCGTGCGTCCAGAAGGGTGGAAACAGCACCAGCTTTCCGGCCTGTGGCTGAACCGACACTTGCTGGTGGGAGAATTCGGTTTCGCCACCGGGACCTTCGACATCATTCAGATACCATAGCGCGACCAGTTGCCGATAGCTGAATTCGTGGCTGCCGCCATCGATGTGCCAGTGATAGTAATCCCCGGGCAGATAGCGCTGTATCGCATAGCCCATATCCCTGAAAGGCCCTTTGAAAAACGGGTAGGATTCGCGAAACTCGAGGATCGCTCTGCCGAGTGAATGCAGTAGTTCGTTGTTGATGTCCTTCCAGTTGTCTTTACCGGTAACAGCCAGGTCCATAGTGCGTTTGATGCTTTGCTCTTTCTCCCGTGTCTGCCCGACGCGGCCTTCGTATTGCTCTTCGGGATTGGCCTCGAAACGGCGGGTCATCTCATTGCAGATATCAACAGGCAGAGCATTTGGAGCCTCAAAAATGAAGCTGTCCGGCTTTACTTCGTGAATATTTTGCAGGGGTGGACGTACGGGAGTATTGACTGTCATTCGATTGTTCGCCTGATTCGTTTGCCACTATTTTTACAGTAGTGACTCAAGATTGCCATCATTATAT